>CAZOQP010000007.1:0-4230 GCA_964582295.1 uncultured Candidatus Saccharibacteria bacterium | reverse complement strand
GTACGGACCGATGGAGCGCATGTGTATCTTGTCTTCCACCATGTGGTGAAGCTTTAGGATGTACATGTATCCGATAGCGATATCCTGCTCGAACGGGCTTCCTGTTCGTCCGTCAAAAAGCTTGACCTTGCCAGATTCCGGAAAACCGGCCTGCGACAATTCATGCTTGATTTCCACATCGGTTGCACCAGCGAAAGGAGGAACAATGGCCTGATAATTCAAAGTGTGTGCAGCCAAACCAAGATGCATTTCAAGTATCTGACCCAGGTTCATACGAGAAGGCACACCGAGGGGTGTCAGAATGATGTCTATAGGAGTTCCGTCAGCCATATAAGGCATGTCTTCCTCGGGGAGAATGCGCGAAACAACACCCTTGTTTCCATGGCGGCCAGCAAGCTTGTCGCCGACTGTCACCGAGCGGAGCTGTGCTACTTCTATATGTATGCGCTTCAATATCCCGGAATCAAGCTTGTCTCCTTTTTCGCGGGAGAAAACCTGCACCGAAACGATGCGCCCCCTTTTGCCTCCTTCCATTCTCTTTGATGTGTCTTTGACATCGCGTGCTTTTTCTCCGAAAAGAGATCTCAAAAGGCGTTCTTCAGGAGTAAGCTGGCTTTCGCCTTTAGGTGTGATCTTTCCTACCAAAATGTCGCCTGATCTTACTTCAGCACCCACGCGGATTATTCCGTCTTCCGCGAGATTTTTAAGCTTCGCTTCTCCAACATTCGGAATATCACAAGTGGTCAATTCAGGACCGAGCTTTGTGTCGCGCACGTTGACCACGAATTCTTCTATGTGAATAGAGGTGAATTTGTTGTCTCTCACCAGTCTTTCCGAAAGCACGATAGCGTCTTCATAGTTCCATCCGGACCACGACATGAATGCCACAAGAACGTTCTGGCCGATAGCCATCTGACCGTTCTCGGATGTGGAGGTGTCCGCAAGAACCTGGCCTTTTTTCACTTTGTCGCCAATAGACACGATAGGGCGCTGGTGGAAGATAGTGAAGCCGTTCGTACGAGAGAAAGTAATAAGCGTGTATTCTTTTTCTTTGCCTTTGTCGCCTTTTACTTTTATATGTTTGCCGTCAACAAATGAAACGACTCCGCTCTCGGCTGCAATGATCAAGCGCCCCGTGTCCCTTACTGCCTGCTCTTCAACACCTGTTGCTACAAGAGGTGCTTCGGGCACGATGCACGGAGTGGCCTGTTTCTGCATGTTCGAGCCCATCAATGCGCGAGTAGCATCATCGTGGTTCAAGAACGGGATCATGGAGGTCACCATTGAAAATGCCTGGTTGGTTGCCACGTCCATGTAATCCACCTGGGATTTCGGAACGGAAGCGGGTTTCCTCTGGTGTCGCACTTCAACTGCTGGCACTGTTATAGTGCCGTTCTCATCCACATCCGTAGCAGCGTGAGCAATGTAGAGATCCTCTTCTTCCTGAGCATTCAAATAAACTATTTCGCCTGTCAATTTGCCGGCCTTCACTTTTGCGTAAGGCGTTTCTATCATGCCGAAATCGTTCACTCTTGCGTAAACAGCCAGGCGCAAGATAAGTCCGATGTTCGGACCTTCAGGGGTCTGGATCGGGCACAAGCGGCCGTAGTGAGAAGGATGAACGTCACGAACTTCAAAACCGGCACGGGAGCGGGTAAGACCACCGGGACCAAGAGCGGATAAGGTGCGTAGATGTTCAATTTCCGCAAGAGCGTTCTCCTGCTGCATGAACTGTGAGAGCTGGTTGGTAGTGAAAAATTCCTTGATGCGGGCTTGCAGGGGTTTCGGGGAAATGAACTGCACAGGCAATGTCACATCGGTATCAACCACGGACATCCTGTTCTGGATATTTCTTTTTATCTGAGACATACCCACGCGGATCTTCTGCTGGAAAAGCTCGCCCACCGAGCGCACGCGGCGGGAACCAAGGTGGTCAATGTCGTCCGCCATAGAGCCGGGGGTGAGTGTGAGATGAATGACGTGGGAAAGAATGGTCACAAGGTCGTCAAGAGAAAGTGTTTTTCTTTCCACTTCGCTGTCGTCAGTCTTCTTATGGAAACGGTTGTTGAAACGGTAACGCCCGACTTTTGAAAGATCGTAGCGCTCCGCGTCAAAGATGGATTTCACAAACTCGCGGGCATTTTCAACAGTTGCGAGATCGCCGTCGCGCAGGCGCTTGTGTATCACTACGGCCGCCTCGTCTGATGTTTTAGAATGGTCTTTTGCAAGGGTTTTGAGAACGAACGGTTCTGCCCCTTCAGCTTTGGCGAAGAGCTTCTTTATCTCCGCATCCGTAGAAGCACCGAAGGCACGCAAGAGAGTAGTGACCGGGAACTTTCTCTTCTTGTCCACTCGTACATACATCACACCGTCGCCGTCTGTCTCAAATTCAAGCCAGGCACCGCGGGCGGGAATTATTTTTGAACCGAAAAGACGCTTACCGCGCAATTCCTGCGCAGTAAAGAACACTCCGTAGGAGCGTGCAAGCTGGGGCACGATAACGCGCTCAACTCCCGAGATAATGAAGGTGCCGTGGGGCGTCATGACAGGCATATCCGCCATGAATATCTCCTGATCTTTAACCGTTCCGAGATGAAGGTTTTTCAAACGCACCGTCGCTTTAAGGTTCGCTTCAAAGGAAGTTTTCTGGTCCTTTGCATGGTACTCATCGTTCACCGGCTCCGCTAATTCAAAATTCACGAACTGGAGCTCAAACTTCTTACCTGTAAAATCTTTTATGGTTTTGAACTCCTCAAAGACCTCTTTGAGGCCTTCTTTCAAAAGCCAGTTAAAGCTTTTGAGCTGGACTTCCACGAGATTTGGAACCTCCACCAGAGGCTTCCTATATTTTCCGAAAACTTTTTTGGGGCTGGCACCGACCGGCAATCTCTCTTTCGTAGTATTTGTATGCATTCTTACAAAAATAAACGCGCCCTAATCCCGATTTTCCGGGATTCGGTTTTAATAATCGCTCCAAAATTGTGATGTAAGGAAGAGAGCTTCCTTCTGTCTGGCTTATTGAACACCCCGGGCCAAAACTCAATCCATTCGAGGTAAGTAGGAGTATACTCCTGCCTTTAATCTTGTCAATAGGTTATCCACAGACAACGCTTACTATCTTAATTTCTTCCCCCTCCAAGTATCTATATTTTTATGATGACCTGAAAGGAGAACTTTGGGTACTCGAAGCTTCTTACCCTTCCACAGTATTACCTCCGGCCTCGTATATACATCCTTCGAAGCTACCCTGTTTTCCTCCAAAGATCCTATCTTTCCGAGCACTCCAGGTATCCTTCGGGCGACCGTATCCATGACGACCATGGCCGGCAACTCCCCACCTGTAAGCACGTAGGGCCCCACAGATACTTCCTCGGCCTTGAACATTTTCTTCACCCTGGCATCAATACCTTCGTATCTGCCGCAAATGAAAATAATGTTTTTATATTTCTTCGAAAGTTTATCCGCATACTCATTGGTAAATTGCTTGCCGCTTGGTGTGAAAAATATGATCTTAGAATTTCTAATCCCCGATCTCGATTTTGGAAGTGCAGCTTGTATAGCTTTTCCCACAGATTCCGCTTCAAGAACCATTCCCGGTCCTCCGCCATACGGCTTTCTGTCCACTCTTTTATGTTTATCGGCAGTGAAATCCCTGGGGTTATAAAAAGCCACCTTTATCTTCTTATCCTTAATGGCACGCGCAATAATAGACTCGTTCAAATACGAGGAAAAAGCTTTGGGAAATAATGTTACAAAATGAAATGTCATAGAAGCTTAAAGCTTCAGGTCTTCTATTGCCTGGTCGAAATCCTTTGTAGTCCTTTCTGCAGGAGCTCTCAATCCCCCCTCTGGTTCATTTATTTTCAAATTCACGCGGGCGTTATTCTTCATTCCAACTACCCTTAGGAGAATTCTCACAGCATTCGCCGTCTTCCCTTCCCTGCCGATGATCTTTCTCATATCGTCCGGGTGAACCGTCAGTCGAAGCAACACCCCCATCTCATCAACCGTTCTTTCCGTTTCTACCTTTTCCGGATGATCCACTAAAGCTTTCACAACATAATCAAGGAACGCATGGTCCTTCTCCATCTTTTTATCGTTATCTGCCATTAAATCTGCTTCCCCCATTTTACCACACCTGATTTCTTTCCAACTTGAGAGTGAGGGTAGCGGCATTTTTCACACTAGAGTTATTTAGAGCGAGGGGTGATGACGAAAAGAGGCTGTGCA
>CAZOQP010000006.1:0-11416 GCA_964582295.1 uncultured Candidatus Saccharibacteria bacterium | reverse complement strand
AGCTATGTCAGGAATGGATAATCTCTGAAAGCATCTAAGAGAGAAGCCAACCCCAAGATTAGGAATCGTTTAAGGCCCGTGAGAGATGATCACGTTGATAGGCGCTAGGTGTAAGCACAGTAATGTGTTAAGCCGAGGCGTACTAATCCGCCGATTCCTATTAGGAAATTTGAAAACCCTAAACATGTTCTGTGTTCTGAAATGGTTTGACCAAACCTTAAGAAAATATTCACTGTTGTGATGTGGGATTTATTTCCACGTTGTTCTTTTGGGCTCCGTAGCTCAGCTCCGATGTAAAGTCGGGGGGACCGATTCCTTTCTCGGTTTTGGCAGAGCGCCACCTTTGACGCAGGTGGAGGTCACCGGTTCAAACCCGGTCGGGGCCATGCCGAACACTTGTTTTTACAAGTGTTCGGCCCACATCACAGCAGTGAATATGAAAATGTTGCAGCAGAATAGATGAAGATAATTAATTGAATTTTGTGAGTTGGTGGTTCGTCGTACGGGATACACCTGTTCTCATTCCGAACACAGAAGTTAAGACGTACAGAGGCGATGGTACTAGAAATGGGAGAGTAGCTCACCGCCAACTCACAGGATTTAATTATCTAGATAAAGGTGCAAAAAACATATCAAAAATAGCCCTAAAGTTAGGGTTATTTTGGATGCTTCGGATTTCATACTTGACAAAACAGGTGAGTGGGTGTATAATGAAAAAAGATTCACAAACCACTTTAAACCGAGGAGACCAAGTCGTGTTCAATTCCTATCTTGTTACCCGTTCCGTCTTTCCATCCCTGCCGGATATGCGTGCTGCCGTAGCCTTGATTCATGAGGAGTACGGCTATGGTCATGTTTCGGCTATCGCTCCTGGCAATATCGGTTTGATTGTTTTCACTGATCAACCGATCTCGGAGCTGGACCGGAAGGCTCTCGAAGTGGTTATCTGGGAGTAGTCTCGTACCGACACGGTAATAAAAGCCGCCAGTACGGGGCTTTTTGTTTGGGAGATTTGTTACAATATGGAGATGCTGACATGGTCTCTCAAGCGCAAGTTTTTGATAATTTCCATTATTGTTTTGGTATTAGGTCTTATTGCATGGGGGGCTTATGCCGCGCTTCTCAAACGTCCACCCACCTGTTTTGACGGCAAAGAGAACGGTAATGAGCTCGGTGTTGATTGTGGCGGCTCGTGTGCGCGTTTTTGCGAAGAGGAAATAAAGAACCCGATAATGCGCTCAGACCCTCGGGTGTTTGAGGTAAGCCCGGGAAATTATTCTGTGCTCATATATTTTGAAAATTCCAATGTGAATGCAGAGGTGAAGCAGGCGCCTTATTCCATACGTCTGAATACCAAAAGTGGCGCTCTTTTGGAAGAACGCAAAGGAGTGGTTTCCATCCCTAAACATTCCCGCTTCGCCATTCTTGAAACAGGATTTATGACACCAAGCAGCGATGTAGGCCGTGCTGATTTCGCGTGGGACGGTAATCTTTCGTGGATAAGAAATGAAGTGCCGTCGCCCGACGTTTTCGTGACGAATTCGCGTCTTTCAAATGAAAATATCCGTCCTCGCGTGGATGCTACCGTTTCAAACAAATCCCTTTTGGATATTCCGGCACTTGAATTCATAGCTGTGGTGAGTGATGGTGC
The DNA here is from genome assembly GCA_964582295.1 of uncultured Candidatus Saccharibacteria bacterium. GTDB lineage: Bacteria > Patescibacteriota > Minisyncoccia > Phycocordibacterales > Zambryskibacteraceae > 12-FULL-44-12b. The sequence goes on along the minus strand of CAZOQP010000006.1, from coordinate 9,765 downwards.
AGGAAATGCCGTGGGCGCATCCAAAACAGTAGTGCGCGATCTTCTGCGGGAAGATGTAGTGCCTATAACTTTCACTTGGCCCAGAGCCTTTTCCACCACTGAATCAATTTGCATTTCACCTGTTGATACAGTGCTTTTGATAGACCGTTCCGGAAGTATGGAAAAGGTTTTGGGAGATGTGAAAAAAGCGGCGGGGGAATTTCTGGCCGCGCTCCGGCTTGAAGACAGAGCGGCTGTCGTTTCTTTTGCAAATACTGCATCCGATCCTGCCGATTTTTCTCTTTCGGGCGACCGGAGCGCGGCTGCTCAAAGTGTTTTGAATATCTCTATTGCTTCAACAAGTGTTCAGAACACTAATGTTGCCGATGCCCTTATTCGTGCAAGAACGATATTAGGAACTGCGCGTAATGAATTTGGTGGAAGCGACAGAAAGCAGGTGGTAGTTCTTTTAACGGACGGCGTGCCCACCCTTCCCACCAAGCCGCGAGTGACGGGATACCCGGAGATAGCTGCACAGGATGAGGCGGAGAAATTAAAAAACCAAGGAGTTACTGTTTTCACTATCGGCCTCGGCAAGGATATTGATGAAGTATTCATGAAAAGTATTTCCGCGTCCTCAACAGCTTATTATGCGGCCCCAAGTGCTGATACTTTGGAAAATATATACCGCTCCATCGCAACGAATCTTTGTGTTCAAAAACCAGCGGAAATAGATATAATCTTCCGCATCGTGGAAGTGAACACAATATAAGGAATGGTTTTTCATTCTACTCAAAACGGCGGCAGAAGGGGACTCAAGGGGAGTTTATCCGGTTTTTTTGCGGATGTTGACTGGATACTTTTGGGTTCTGCATTTCTCCTTTCTCTAGCCGGCCTCGCCACGATGTATTCTTTTACGGACGAGCATTCATATTTCTCGAGGCAGATGATATGGATACCTTTGGGTGTTGTGGCCGCGCTGGTTACATCTTTAGTGGACTGGAGGTTTCTTCGCAGGACTTCCGTGGTAATGGCTCTTTATGCAGGTGCTCTCGTGGTCTTAGGCCTCTTGTTCGCAACGGGAAGTATTTTCCAAGGAGCGCAGAGCTGGTTTGATCTCGGGGGGTTTGCCGTTCAGCCGTCGGACCCTGCAAAGGTGGTGCTGGTGATACTTCTTGCAAAATATTTCACCAGGAGGCATATCGCCATCAGGAATATCCAGCACATAATAGTTTCCGGCCTTTACACGGCACTCATCGCTCTTTTGGTGCTTGTCCAGCCGGATCTCGGCGCGGCTCTTATAATTTTTGCGGTATGGGGAGGCATGCTTTTCGTTTCAGGTATTTCAAAACGGCATATCATGGCTGTCTTTGCCGCTGCGGCCGTGGTCTTTTCAATTCTCTGGCTTTTTGTGCTGGCGCCGTATCAAAAACAGCGTGTCATCACCTTCATTCATCCCTTGGCTGATGTGCGTGGAGCGGGATACAGCGCTTTGCAGTCCGTTATTGCTGTCGGCTCGGGGGAGGTATTAGGAAAGGGTGTCGGCTATGGCACGCAGTCAAAATTGAAATTTCTGCCGGAATATCAGACAGATTTTATCTTCGCGGCTTTTGCGGAGGAATGGGGTTTCGTGGGCTCGCTTCTTTTCATCCTGCTTTTCGGGGTAGTCATTTGGAGGATAATCCTTCATTCATATCGCGCCGCCACTAATTTTGAGGCGCTCTTTTCCCTGGGAGTTGCCATTATTCTCTCCGTTCACGCCGTCATTCATATAGGAATAAATGTGGGTCTTTTGCCCGTTACAGGCACACCCCTGCCTTTTGCAAGCTATGGTGGCAGTCACCTTCTTACGGAGTATGCGGCGCTCGGGATGGTTATTTCCATGGCTCGTTTCAGCCGTGCCACTCACCGTGAGAAGCTCAACCCCGACGACAGCTACGTTCTGGCTTCATAAAAAGGGACGCCCCGCGGCTTATGCCGCGGGGCGTGTTGCTATTTCTAAGAGCTCCCTTTTCATTGCTGCTTTTTGCACTCGTCGTATCTCCCGTTCTCTTGCTACCACAGGGCACCTTTTTTCAAGGTGTGCCATGAGAAAGTAGAACGGAACGTCTTCATTGCATTTCGGGCAGGAAAGGAGCGTGTTTTCTCGGGTACTTGATTCTGTGGTGTGCATCGTCGCCGCCTCCAGAATGGTTGGTACTTCGCCCCGAGGCCGGCATGGCCTCGGGGTTCTGAAGAGTAGGACGCACGAGGTGAGATTTTATTTCATTACTTTCCCAAATAGAGAGCACTTGTTTCCAAAAGCATTCTTTCAAGCGACAAAGAAGAACGGACTTTTTCAAAAAGGGCTTCACCGTGGTTTTTTCGCCTATTTTCATCAGTTGCATAGAGCTTCAAATGTTCTGCTACGGCGCCTATGTCTCCCACTGGCGTTAGAACACCAGAAATTCCGTCTTCTATTATCTCCGGTATGCCTCCTACGCGGCTTGCTACTACAGGGAGCTTTGCAAGGCCCGCTTCGCTTATGACATACGGAAATGCATCTGTGCGGGAGGGGAGGGCGAATATATCAAAAGCGGAAAGATAAGAGGCAGCATCTTTTTTAAAGCCGACGAGGTGAACGTTCTCTGAAATCCCAAGATCGTTCGCAAGCTTTTCAAGGTGCATGCGCTCTTCTCCTTCGCCTACTATCACAAGTTCTGCGTCCGGAACGGTTTTCTTCATTTCCGCAAATGCCGGGATAAGGAAATCCAGGCCCTTATTTTTATGAAGCTCTGCTACGGAGCCTACCCAAAATTTCCCATCTGTGTTAGGAGCGAGGGTGTCGCGCGCCATATCCCGCTCTACAAATGGAATTTCTGAAATGCCATTGTGAATAATGGATATTTTTCGGCGCACTAAGGAGACAAAAGGAGTGTCTTCCAATATGGCGCGCGACACGGCTATCATTTTGTGCGAAAGCACTATGGTTATGAATGAAAGAAGGTAAATGATCACTTTTGAAATAACGGATCGCTTCTCATTAAAGGCCCATCCGTGAGCGGTGAAAACTATTTTTTTTACACCGCAGAGTCTTCCTGCGAGAGCCCCCAATCCGCCTGCTTTTGCGCTGTTCACGTGAAGTACATCGGGCTTTTCTTTGTTTATGAGCCGCACTATCTCCCGGAAAGATAAAAAGTCATTCCAAATTTTTATGTTGCGCCCCAGGGTTTTGAGGCACTCCACCCTAACCCCGGCGCTCTTCAGTTTTTCTTCAAGTACCGCGCCTTCCCCCACAGCGACCACCGGCTCGAATTCCTCATGCGAAAGAGAGGTGGCAAGGTCAAACACATAGCGCTGTGCGCCCCCGAAATTACCCTTGGTTATCAGGAATAAGACCTTCTTCACGTGGCTAATTCTACTTAAAAGAGGCCTATTTGAAAGGGAGGCGGGGTTGCCTTGAAGCTGTTGCAAAGGTCTAATTCATGAGTAGGATAGCTCTATTCATGTCTCTCTCGTCCCGTAGGGAAGCCATCCTTTTGTTCCTAGGAGACATAGTAGTCTCCCTTGTCGCCCTCTGGGGGGCTCTTTTTCTACGATATGGAATGGTTCCTACAGACACTGTATGGCTTCTTCACCTGCCTCCGTTCGCATTCCTCATACTTGCTTCCACTGTAGTTTTTTTCATTGCAGGTCTTTATGAGAAACATACGCTCATTCTCAAATCAAAAATTCCCTACACAATCCTCAACGCCCAGATAGCCAACAGCTTCGTGGCGGTGCTTTTCTTCTACCTCATTCCTTTTTTCGGAATTACCCCCAAAACCAATCTCTTTATTTATCTCGTGATATCAACGGGGCTTCTTCTTTTGTGGAGGATATACGGCGTCATTCTTCTTATCGGAAGATACGACAGGAAACCAGCGCTTCTTATCGGTTCCGGCGATGAAAGAAAAGAACTCGTGAATGAGGTGAACGGAAATGACCGTTATGACATCCGTTTCGTGGGGGATATAGACCTTTCGCGCGAAGGCACTGTGGATTTTCAGCACGACGTGGTGGAGCGCATTTACGCTGAAAGCATTTCCCTGGTTGTTATTGACCTTTCAGATGAAAAAGCCAAGCCTTTCGTGCCGCATCTTTATAATTTCATCTTCTCCAGGGTGCGCTTCATAGATATGCACAAGCTTTATGAGGATATTTTCGACCGTGTGCCTCTTTCGCTTTTGCGCTACACGTGGTTCATGGAAAACCTTTCCTCAACGGAAAAGAAATATTACGACGGTGCCAAAAGGGTGATGGATATGCTGGTGGCTTTCACTTTGGGCGTCATCACTCTGCCTTTTTACATATTCATTGCCCTTGCTATAAAACTTGAGGACGGCGGACCTGTTTTCATTGCGCAGGAAAGAATAGGTGAAGGCAATAAGCTCATCACACTTTACAAATTCAGGAGCATGATGAGAAGCGACACCGGAAAATGGCTTGAGGAGAACAGGGAGAACAAAGTGACGAAGGTCGGCTATCACCTCCGCAAGACGCGTATAGATGAGATACCGCAGTTGTGGAATGTGGTGAGAGGAGACATATCGCTCATCGGGCCGAGGCCGGACATCATAGATCTCGGGCGTCGTTTAGCAAAAGAGATACCTTATTACACCGTGAGGAATATCGTGAAGCCGGGGCTTTCCGGATGGGCGCAGATCAATCAGGAGGTCCAGCCCAGATCTGTTGAGGATACAAAGCACCGCCTGGCGTATGACCTTTATTATGTGAAGAATCGCTCTCTATTCCTGGATTTCAAGATAGCTCTCCGCACCCTTAAGACCCTCATTTCGCGCCGGGGAATATAGTGCATGTTAAAGTGTAGCCAATGACCCTCCAAGATACGCTTACCCATATATCTTCAGAAGAACTTGCACAGGGAAAAGAGGCCCACATTGTTTTCATAACGGGAGCCGCCGGCTATGTTGGCGCCATGCTTGCTTACGAATGGGCGAAGAGAAGCGATGTCTCAATGGTCATCGCTTTAGATAAGGAAGAAACGCCAGATTTTTTGAAAGGCAATCCGAAGATACATTACATACAAGCTAATACGTCGGATAACACATGGGAAGATGAAGTGAGGGCTCTTCAGCCGACGGTAGTTGTGCATGCGGCGTGGCAGATAAGGACTTTGTACGGAAAGGAAGGCAAGTTCACCGCATGGAAGTGGAACATTGTGGGCTCCCAGCATGTGTTTGAATTCGCTTTCCAAATGCCCTCTGTGAAAAAACTTATTCATTTTTCAACAGTGGCTTCTTTTGGTGCATATCCTTCCAATACTTTGGAGCATTTTTTCACGGAAGAAGAATCGTTCAGGAAGACAAATTATGCTTATGCGGAAGAAAAGCGCATTGCGGAAGATGTGCTCAAAGAAGAATACGGATACGCGAAGGAAGCTGGCAAAAAGATTTCCGTGTATGTGGTGCGACCGGCCGCCATCACTGGCCCGAGGGGGCGAAAAATGCGCATCCGTTTCGGCTTGCAGTCCGCTCTTTCGGGAGATCTGAATAAAAGCTCATTTTTTGAAAGACTGGCCTCTCTTTTGGTGTCTTTCGTGCCTGCAACACCTAAATGGGCGAGGCAATATGTGCATGAGGATGATGTGGCAGACATGGTAACCCTTCTCGCTTTGGATTCAAAAGAAACTGATTCATACGAGGTGTTCCATTTTGCTCCGCCGGGCCCTTTCGTGCGTGCCCGCGATATGGCGAAGGCAGTGGGGAAGAAAGTTCTGCCTGTTCACCCGTGGATAGTGCAATTCGTCTTCTTTGTTTTTTGGCATATATCCCTCGGCAAGGTTCCCACATCTCCGGGAAGCTCAAAATCTTATTCGTACCCTATACTTGTGGATGGTTCTAAAATAACCCGTATGTACGATTATAAGTACAAACACTCATCCCTTAATGCCTTTCAGAACCTGGAGGGGCGCTACGAGACATTCATAAACAATCTCAAAACTATGCCGCGAACGGAGAACACATCTATCTTATGAAATACCGACTGATCTCCATTTGTCTTTTAATAGTTTTTGCTCTAGTGGCTTTTTATGTCTCGGGCTCTTCCAGATTCCCGTTTTCTTTGGGGCTGGATCTTATAGGAGGGACGGAACTTACCTACAAAGCCGATACAGAAAAACTTGAAGTGGGAAAAGATGCCGCGCTTTCGGTGCTTCGCGATGTTATTGAAAGGCGGGTGAATGTTTTTGGCGTATCGGAGCCGGTGGTTCTTCTTGAAAGCGCACGCACTCTTTCCGGAGAGGAAGACCGCCTACTCGTGGAATTGCCGGGTGTTACCGACATAAACGAAGCTGTGCGCCAGCTCGGAGAAACTCCCGTTTTGGAATTTTATCTTGAGAAGCCGGAAGCTCAGGACAAGCTCAATTCTATGTCGCCAGAAGAGCAACTTAATGATGCTCAAATATTGGCGCTTTTTGAACCAAGCGGCCTCACTGGGCAATATCTTTCCCGTGCCATTTTGGAATTTTCACAGACAGGAAATGAGCCGTCTGTCGGCGTAACTTTTAATCCGGAGGGAACAGATATTTTGAGACGTATCACATCTGAAAATAGAGGAAAGATACTAGCTATCGTGCTTGACGGGAAAATAGAATCTCTTCCTGTGATACAGGACACTATTAATAACGGGCAAGCCAGCATAAGTGGACGCTTCACTATTCCCGAAGCAAAAAAGCTTGTGGAAAATCTGAATTACGGCGCTTTGCCTGTACCCATTGAACTCATCGGCACTCAAACCATAGGACCGACACTGGGCGCGAACGCCGTAGCGGACGGCGTTCGCGCCGGCCTCATCGGAACGGCTGCCGTGATGCTCCTCCTTATACTGTGGTATCGCTTGCCGGGGCTTGTGGCATGCTTGGCTCTGTGCGTTTACATCATACTTTCTATAGCTATATTCAAATTGATACCCGTCACTTTGACGGCCGCTGGCATCGCGGGCTTCATTCTTTCTATTGGTATGGCGGTTGATGCGAATATCCTCATATTTGAGCGTTCCAAAGAGGAGCTTGCTCGTGGGCGCTCTCTTAAAGACTCTCTTCACGAAGGGTTCCACCGCGCATGGCTTTCCATCCGCGATTCAAATGTTTCTTCTATGATAACTGCCGTTATTCTTTTCTGGATAGGCACTTCGGCAGTGAAAGGATTTGCTCTCACATTAGGGATCGGCGTTGCTGTTTCAATGTTCACAGCTCTAACTCTTTCGCGGACCCTGCTTTTTGCGATTGTTCCTAATACTGACGGCGCTTTTTCAAGGTTCTTATTCTCGGCGGGTTTTAAAACAGGAAAAAAACTACAATGATTATTGCAACTCACAGGAAAATATTTTTTGCCTTATCCGCACTGCTTTCGCTCGCTGCCATCGTCATCCTTTTTGTAAGCCCTCCTCATCTGGGGATAGATTTTTCTGGCGGTACGCTTTTAGAAATTTCTGCTCCGAACGGAATATCGGTTGATTCAGCGAAGGAGGCAGTAATGGGTACACCAGCTGCCGACGCTTCCATTCGGTCAAGCGGAGAAAGGGGAATTTCTATTCGTTCCAAAGCTCTTTCCGAAGATGATAAGCAGACGATACTTAACAACATCCAAGGACAGCTTGCAGAGGAAGTTACTTTGGTGCGCGCTACAACTATCGGCCCGTCTATCGGCTCATCTCTCACCCGCAAAGCCGCCTTCGCTTTGGTGTGGACCATTCTCGCTATCGTTATCTTCATCGCGTTCGCTTTCAGAAAAGTTTCCAAGCCGGTTTCCTCGTGGAAATACGGAATGGCGGCCATCGTAGCACTTGTTCATGATGTTCTGCTGGCGGTCGGTTTTTACGCGGTGCTAGGAATTACTCACGGTGCGGAAATTGACCTTCTTTTCGTTTCGGCGGTTCTCGCCATCCTCGGATATTCCGTGCACGACACCATTGTGGTATTTGACCGCGTACGCGAGCGCCTGCGCACCAATATGGAACAAAATAAAAGAGAGGATTTCGTGGAAACTGTAGGTCTCTCCATAAAGCAAACTATGGGCCGTTCCATAAACACCTCTGTCACTATTTTTATCACTCTTCTTGCACTCGTCATTTGGGGTCCCACCGTTATTACCAGCTTCGCTCTGGTCCTCCTTTTCGGTGTCGTTATTGGTACATACTCATCTATTTGCTTGGCATCGCCGCTTCTTATTACTTTCCAAAAATGGCAGAAGAAGTAGGTTGGGGTATAATTTGACTAATGGATCAACAGCAGATACCTCGTGAGACTCCCTTGCTCGTCAGGGCTGTTGGTGGGTTCCTAATTTTTATAGGTATCTACGGAGTTATTTTCAATGTGTTATTTATATTGGCGGGAGTTATCTCCTTAAAATATGGCGTCCTAACAATACTTTCTTTTGTTGTTGGTTGGAGTGTCATTAAGATGAGGAGGTGGGCATTGTATGTATTGTATCTACTATTTTTGTTCACCCTCTATTACGTCTACGATGTACGCAATACAGCCTCGGTGCAGCTTTTTATTTTACCAATAGTTACATTTTCCCTTGTTTTTTATTGCTGGCACAAACGAGCTCTTTTCTCATAACTTTCCAAAAGCATGCCCGGCAGTGAGCTTTGCTCTACTGCGGGGTGGCAAAAGAAAGATAAGTAGGTTTGTGGTATATTCCTGCTAGAAGTTCGGGCATTCTCTCATCTTCTGAGGTCTATATGTCCACCTTGCCGGAGCGGTCTATTCAAAATATTCTATCGTATGTACCAGCCGATCTGAAGGACAGCTTCGTTCATTTCCTTGCGACCGCTGAACTCAATAGTGATCTTGAGAAACGGGCGGAAGAGGATACTGTACTCCAGTACCTTATGGATGAGGCATTACAGTGCGGAGTTGATGAGATTTTTGCCATCTTGGTCGATCTGACGAGCAGGATGAGCGAGGAAGATCTAGAGCATCTCCGCCACATTCTGGCTCAACGGCGCTAGATCTGCCGCATATGCCTCTGACACAAAATAAAATGACCAGTCCTCGGACTGGTCATTTTGCTACTAGAAACTGTAGGTTCAGCATTGGTATTAAAGAGGGGTTGACTATGTAACCAACCGAGTGCCAGCGTGCTTGGTGGGTTCAGTTAGGTTTCTGTATTTTCAGGTGATAGAAGTAGGATATACTTGATTCAAATGTCAATTATTTTTGGGATAGTTGGATTGCTTATAGTGTCAGCTGCAATATGGGTAAAGAGAGAAAAGAATCAAGACGTACTCTTTGTAATTGGGGGCATATGTTTGCTTATCTATAGTTTGTCTATTGATAGCTATATATTTGTGATTTTGCAGCTGGTTTTTATTATCTCCTCAAGTTTGGAACTAGTAAGACTGCGTAGAAAATAGGTCCAAAATAGAAACCCTTGACCCAAGGGTTTCTATGTATATAATGCCCTCTACCTAAACCACAATTTTGCCCTGCAATATTGTGGGGCAGGTAGTGGTACCTTTACAATTACGACATCCCTCGTTTGTTGACGAGGGATAAACAAGACATAAAAAGAACATCCCGGCATATTTTGCTTTGCAAAGTCTGTCGGGGTTAAGTGCAAGTACAGTTAATTTCCAAGCAAAGATCACTTTGAAAAAGAGACCAGAGGAAAGCATTCAATATTGAAGTGTATTTTCTCTTGTTTCGTTCGGCCGAACACTTTGCGAAAAGTGTTTGGTTTATTTTCAGAGTTTGATCCTAGCTCAGGATGAACGCTGGCGGCGTGGATAAGGCATGCAAGT
>CAZOQP010000005.1:0-20968 GCA_964582295.1 uncultured Candidatus Saccharibacteria bacterium | reverse complement strand
CCCTCGGCGACAACGGAGACAACATCACCATTGATTCAAACATCTGGGACATCACCGCGGCCGGAGCGGTTTCCGGTATTACTACTTTGAGCATGTCAGGCAACTTAACCCTATCCGGCACTGCTGCGAACATTGTCCTAGGTTCAAACTTCCTCTCTGGAGACGGTGGAGATGAAGGAGTGTCTGTGAACGTTTCGGGAGAGGTGGGGATTGGAAAGACGTCAGTGATAAAAAAACTGGAAGTTCATGGTTCAGGTATCGGAACGAATTTTATGCTCAATCCCTTGATTACGATAGCAGCATATGACGATCGCGCCCAGGCTGCAGATGTGGGAGGAGGAATTATTTTCGGCGGGTACATGGATGGGACGTCACAGGTAGAATTTGCCGGCATAAGAGGGGTGAAGCTCAACGGGACATCGGGTAATTACAGTGGCCGCCTAGAATTCTTCACACGAAATAGTGGCGATGACGACTGGACTGGAGACCAGCGAATGGTTATAGATAACTTGGGTAATGTCTTCATTGGGACGAATATCCCCGTTGGTAACTATCAGTTGGAGGTACATGACAATACGGCGCAGCCTTTGGCCCATTTCTTCAATGACGGTAATGACAATAATCGCGAAGGAATAGAAATCCGAGTCGGAACCGATGACGGCTCCGGCGACAATATACTCATGCGTTTCTATGACGGCGATTTCACCGAAGTTGGAAGCATAGTTTCCAACGGAGGCACTACTTCCTACAACACCTCTTCTGATTTCCGTCTGAAAGAAAATATTGAAGATACCGGCCTGGGCTTGGCTGAGCTGATGAACATTGAAGTTAAAGATTATCAATTCATAGATGATCCGCAAAACAAGGTACGCACCGGCTTCATCGCCCAGCAGTTATATGAAATATTCCCTGACGCCGTCACTATGCCAAAAAGCATTGACAGATATTGGTCGGTTGATTACAGCAAGCTCACCCCGCTTTTGGTAAAAGGAGTACAGGAGCTGAACTTGGATCTCCAAGAAATATCGGGAACTATCGCTTCGCTCGACAGCTTTACCGATACCAACGGCACTTGCCGCATCAGCCCTACAAGCATCGCTTTGGCGTGCACCTCGGATATAAGCTTGAAAAAGAACATTGCGACCACCACCGATTCCCTGGAAAAAGTGAGAAAGCTGCGTGGAGTGAATTTCCAGTGGAATTCAGACACGGGCTCCACTACACGTGTAGGATTCATTGCACAGGAAGTGGCTTTGATAGTGCCGGAACTCGTATCTTCGGACGCCGATGGTCTGCTTTCAGTGAATTACCTCAACTTCTCTCCACTTCTGGTAAATGCTATAAACGAGCTTGATGCATCTCTAACGACGACGGGGGAGCGTGTGGCAAATATTGAAACATTCTTTGCCACCTCAAGTATTGCCTCATTTGTTGACTACTACACCGCCACCACTACGGAAGGAATAATAGCGACAACTACGGAGACTGCATCTCTTGCACACGGCATTATGAGTAATATGGTATCTGCAGTATTTGCAGTATTTGAGAAACTCGGCTTCTATTTGGAAGATGGTGTCGCCCGCTTCGCCCACCTCTTTGCTACGGAAATAGTCATCGGCTCTACGGAAAAACCTGGAGGCATCACTCTGTATGACCGCGCTACTGGTAGCCCGTACTGTATGTATGTGGAGAACGGGACCCAGGTAACCACGCCCGGCGAATGCTCCGTTGTATTAAGCTCTCCTTATTCATCACCAGCAGTCTCCTCTGTTGCACCTGATATTGAAAGCACCGTGTCTGATGAAACGGCAACCTCAACTCTTACTCCTTCTTCCGAAGACTCCTCAGGATCTACAGCGACTACGTCGCCTTCAACAACAACCGACACGGCCACCTCACCAACAGACAGCGATACAGCCACTTCCACTCAATCCACAATTCCGGCGGAAGAAACTCCGGAAGACGAAACAACTTCATCAGATGCATCGTCTGATACGACTGAATCCACTGCGTCTACCACTGAAATTACCACTGAATCCTAATTTCGAGAATTACTCCGAGGTTGAACCTCGGAGTAAATCAGCCACTCGGTTATACTTTTTTTAAAGTCTAAATGATTTTTGTGATATTTTGGCATGGCGTCAAAAGATATTATTGATTTCTCAACTCGGTATTTGCCGCCGTAATCATTAAAGCTTGAATATTTATATTTATCTAAAAATTTTTCAGCGGCCACGCGATTTTTTATTCCATCTTCTTTCCATTTAGTGTCGATCAACTTGATTGGGTTAAGATGTAGATAGGCAATCATATAGGAGAGATATTTGTCGCTGTCACAATGAACGGCCTTGAAGCGCCCCTGAAAAAGCGAGCCACTGCGTTCATTTGATTTATTGAAATACATCGTATAGCCGGTAATGAGTTTTTGCATAAATTTGCTTATACCACCGTCAGTTTTTTCTTTGAGAATTAAGTGAAAATGATTGGGCATAAGGCAATACGCACAAACGTCAACTAAAGTCTCTTCTCTAATGGTGCCAAAAATTTCCGAGGTTGAACCTCGGAGATCAGCTTTCACTGGCGATTTGCTATTACATAGGTATAAAAGAGATATAAAGCGACCATGATCTTTCTTGCTAAGAAATATTTTTCTTTTTTTCAGTGCCTCGATTGTAAATATGAAAAAATTCACCCGGAGCCAAAATAACTTTTCTAGTCATACATATATTATAGGATGTTTCCTCCGAGGTTCAACCTCGGAGGAAACTTGGAAACTCGGTTTCCAAGTTGGAAGGCACTACCGAATCCACCCAATCTGAGTAACCCCACCCACATTACTGATCTCCACAAGGTAATTCCTCCTCTTTATCAGTCCCCTTATTAACCCATCATCTGTAAGATATACAAAACTCCGCCCGGTAAGGGGCGGAGTTTTGATGTATGTGTTCGAGCTTGTAAGCCGAATTCTGTTGCCGCCCACTTAATTTAATAAGCGACGGTGCAGTAATTTATCTGGTCCCTCGCTTGCGCTCGGGATCTAGCGACTCAAATGCACCTCGCGTTAGCTCGGCACAAGTACGGTCTTGCACTCACGTAAGGATTTAGCCGTTTCATCTTTCATGTTGCCATGAATCTCGCCCCTCGCTTTCGCTCGGGGCGATTTTTTCCTTTCGAAAAAAATCGTCTCTGTTCGCACCTCTGGATTACTCCTGACGGGAATTACCCGCTACGCATGCGAATTTAATCGCCAAGTGTTCGGACTTTCCTCCCCGTAAAATTCCGTTTTAATGGAATTTTACGAAGTAACTGCTCTGCTCGAACCTATCTATTATAGCATATTTGCCATAAAAAATCAATACTAAAAACATCTTTATTGAAAGGGTTTTTTATGTTGAAAAATAACGACTTATCAACACTTTTTTAGTCCCCCAATTGCGCTATAATATAAGCATTATCTTTAGTCATTAAAAGTATATTTTATGGATAGTTTTACACAGGTTGAGGAGAGACGTTCTGAAGTAGGAAAAATGACAGCATCCCGTTTTTCAGCAGTCGTCCTTGGTGCCGTGGCCGTGCTTTTACCCATCTTCTTTATCCCGTCCATATCATTTTCCCTAGCCATCGCCAAAATGATACTTCTTTCGGTAGGGGTTCTGTCGGCATTCGCCGCCGTCATCTTGTCTGTTATACAGAACGGTGAGATGAAGATACCGAACAATCTCCTAACAGCGGGCCTCCTCGCTATCCCTGTTGCATTCCTTGTGTCTGCCGTCCTTTCGCCGGCCCCATCGTTTTCATTGTGGGGTTACGGGACAGAAGTAGGCACTTTTGGATTCATTCTCCTTTCTTCCATTCTGGCCGTTCTTGTCGCTACTATTTTTGTGCCGCGTGAAAGACACGACATGGTCATGTGGGGAACCCTTGGTGTTTCTTCTGTCATCGGCCTATTCCATCTTCTGCGTTTTGTGTTTGGTGCTGATGTCCTTTCATTGTCTTTGTTCACGAATGTTCTAGCGAACACTGTCGGCGGCTGGAATGAAGTCGCTGTGTGGTTCGGACTAGTGATACTTATCTCCATGATGGCCCTTGAGCTTCTGGTACTTTCCGGTTTCCGGAAGATCCTCGCCTACGTCGCCTTTGCTCTTTCCGCGATCATGCTTGTTGTTATTAACTTTCCCACCGCTTGGTATATCACAGGCATCTTCGCATTGGTCTTTATGGTTTATGAACTGACGCGGGGTACATCATCCGGCGGCTCGCCTGCCAAGCGTCGTATTGCATGGCACGCCTTTATTGTGGCTGCAATTGCTCTTGTTGCCATCCTTGCGAATACTGCTATCAGTACCGGTATCACAGACCGCCTGGGTGTAGGTTCAATTGAAGTGCGTCCGTCGTGGACGGCTACGTGGGAAATCCTTCGTGTTACGCTTGCTGAAAATCCTCTTATCGGTTCCGGAGCGAATAATTTTGAGGCTGCCTGGAATACGAATAAGCCCGTCGGTATCAACAACACCATTTTCTGGAATACGGATTTCAATTCCGGGATTGGTTTGTTGCCGACCTTCGCTGTGACGACCGGCCTCATAGGTATTGCAGCATGGGTGTTCTTATTGTTCATGCTCGTGCGGGGAAGTATCCAGCTTATTTTCAGGGAAACTGAAGACGGGAACGAGAGATTTTTGGCGGTTTCAGCCGCATTCGGAGCGCTTTTTCTCTGGACGGCGGCCATTGTCTATGTTCCGTCAATAGCCCTTTTCGCGAGTGCTTTCTTTTTCACTGGGCTCGTAATGGCATCGCTTTATCGTAGCGGCTCTCTGCGCCGCACTACAGTTTCTTTGTTTGCTGTGCCGCGGGCGAGCTTCATCTCGGTCATTGTTCTTATCGTGCTCTTGATAGGTGCCATCTCACTCGGATATCTTTTTGTTGAACGCGCCATAGCCCAGATTTATTTCAACAAAGCGATAGCGGCGGCTAGCGGCAGTGAGGATGTCAACCAGAACATAGCGACAGTGGAAGAAAATTTGGCCAAAGCCATTGCCATACATCCCTTCGACACGTTCTATCGTGCATCCTCTGAAACATCCATGACAAAGCTCTCACTTCTTCTTCAGAACCAGAGTGCTACCGCCGAAGAAGTGCGTACTGGTTTCCAAAATCTTCTCTCGCAGTCTATCCAAAGCGCTCAATCTGCAACAGTCGTGCGCCCGCTCAATTATCAGAACTGGGTTGCCCTCGCCAGGGTATACGCTTCTGTGGTGCCTGCTCCATTTAACATAGAAGATGCATATGAAAGCGCTCAAGCGGCATTTGTTGAAGCAAAGCGCCTGAATCCGTCAAGTCCGTCTATCTTGCTCGCCGAAGCTCGGCTTGAAACAGATAAGGGAGACTTGGCTGCGGCTACAATGCGTGCTGAAGAAGCGGCGACTCTCAAGACCAATTATGCCGATGCGCATTTCCTCTTGTCCCAACTGGCGGTTCAGCAGGGAAATATCTCCCGCGCTATTGAAAAAACCGAAACCACCATTCTTCTTTCCCCGCAGAATGCAGGCCTTTACTTCCAATTAGGCGTTCTTTACTTCAACATTCCAAATTATGAGAACGCGGCCGCAGCTCTCTCGCAGGCAGTCGCCATCCTCCCTGATTATGCGAATGCCCGGTATTTCCTGGGTCTCTCGCTTGCGCGCCTAGGAGACCGTACGGGTGCCACGGCCCAATTTGAGGAAATACAAAAAGCTAATCCGGATAACGAGGAGGTTGCTAGCATCATCAGTAATCTGAAAGCAGGCAGGGATCCCTTGGCCGGCATCGCAGGGGGCTCTCCAGCACGTCGAGACGAACTTCCGGTGAGCGAGCAATAAGAAAATGGAGCGGCTCCCACTAATTAGTGGGAGCCGCTCTGCAATGCTCGTAGCGCCTGTATAAAAGCAGATGGAGCGAATACTTCAAACATTCAAAAGGCCAGTCTCCGGGGTGGGGGAGGCAGCGCTTCTCCTCGGCTCTTTTACGTTCCTTTCGCAGGCCTTAGGTTTGGCGAGGGACAGGATACTTGCACACATGTTCGGTGCCGGTGCCCAATTGGATGTTTATTACGCCGCCTTTAGGTTTCCTGATCTCATATTTGTCACGGTAGCGTCTCTCGTTTCCATGTCTGTGCTTATTCCTTATCTCTCAGCAGCCAAGCACGATGCGCGCTTGTTCAACACTTTGCTTTCAGATGTCTTCCGGTTTTTCTCGGTTCTCATAATTGTTGTTTGCGCGGTGGCTTTCTTTATCTTGCCGCTTCTTATGAGGCGCGTTTTTCCGGGCTTTTCCACGGAAGAGATAATGCTTTCCGTCAGTCTTTCCCGCATTATTCTTCTTTCGCCGATCTTTCTTGGCTTTTCAAATCTTCTAGGTAGTGTGGCGCAGTCGTTTGGCCGCTTTGCTGCCTATGCTGTGGCGCCGGCTTTTTATAATCTCGGCATCATATTAGGCGCTGCATTCCTCGCCCCACGTTTCGGTATATCCGGTGTTGCATATGGTGTTGCATTCGGAGCCATTCTTCATTTGGGTATTCAATATCTCTCCCTTCGCGGTGTTATTTCTTTAGGGGTTCTTTCCCGAAAAGCTTCTTCCGTAAAAGAAAGCATGGCACGCTTGTATCCGATAATAAGAACGTCCATCCCACGCACCATCGCGCTCTCTGCCAACAACATCGCGCTCTTAGGGCTTCTCGCCCTAGGTTCGTCATTGGGAGCAGGCGCTATCTCTTCTTTCACTTTCGGAAATAATCTGCAGTCAGTCATCGTTTCCATTATTGGAGTGTCTTTTGCCATGGCTGTTTTCCCCGTTCTTTCAGATGCTTACCAAACAGGGGACACGGCGCTTGCAAGAAAAGAGCTTTCCCGTGCCGCGCGGCAGGTGATATTTTGGACCGTGCCCGCCTCTTTCTTTCTTATCGTTTTTCGCGCACACATCGTGCGCTTGGTTTTGGGTTCCGGTGCTTTCGGGTGGGATGATACGCGGCTAGTGGCGGCATCCCTTGCTATTTTTGCGGTCTCGCTCGTGTTCCAGTCTCTCTCCCAGCTTTTTATCCGCATGCTTTACGCCGCCGGAGAAACAAAAAAGACCTTGATAGCTTCTGCTTTGGGAGCATTTGTCATGATAGCGGTGGCATATACTTGGAACTCGGCAAGTATTAATTACCCGCTACTTTCAGAAACTTTGGCCGCCTCTCTTCGTGTGGATGATCTTTCCGGTAGGGGAATGCTCGCCTTGCCTTTGGGATTTACCGCGGGGGCTCTAGTGCAATGCCTCGCACTTTTCATGCTCGTGAAAAAACGTTTCCCTCTCGCGGGTGTTAAAAGATCTGTATGGCAATCTCTCTCTGCGGGTTTTGCCGGAGCGGCCGCTTCATATACAGTACTCGCTCTTTCCGGAACATTTTTCAATCTTTCCAAAGTTTCTGGTCTTTTGTTCCACGCTTTCGGAGCGGGGGTTTTAGGGCTTTTGGTCTCTCTTTTAATGCTTATCGCTTTTGGTAACGAAGATCTTAAAACCATTACCCAAAGTTTTAGGAATCGCTTTGCCGGAGTGAAGCCAATTGCTGCAGATACAGACGTTCTTTCGTAATTAGCAGATCAAGACATTTTTAGATAGACTATCCGGAATAAATGAATATAAGAAATTTTTCCATCATTGCTCATATTGACCACGGGAAGTCGACTCTCGCGGACAGGATGCTTGAAGTGACACATACCATTGAAGCGCGCAAGATGCGTGACCAGGTTTTGGATTCCATGGAGCTTGAGCGTGAGCGTGGCATCACTATAAAAATGCAGCCCGTCAGAATGAAATACAACCACAATGGTGAAGATTTCATATTGAACCTCATTGATACTCCGGGTCACATTGATTTTTCATACGAGGTTTCGCGTGCACTCAAAGCTGTGGAGGGCTCTATTCTTCTGGTCGATTCCACACAAGGCGTGCAGGCGCAGACTTTGACCACTCTCAATATGGCTAAAGAATCGGGACTTGTCATAATTCCTGTTCTTTCAAAAATAGATTCGCCTCTTGCACGTGTAGAAGATGTGGCACAAGAAATAATGACCCTTCTCGGCTGTGCGCGCGAGGATATCATGGAAACATCCGGAAAAACCGGAGCTGGAGTGGAAGAACTTCTCCGGAAAGTCATTGAAAAGGTGCCGCCTCCCAAAAATGTGAATACTGCCGGCAATAATTTCCGGGCTCTTATTTTTGATTTTAAATATTCAAACCACACCGGTGTCATCGTTTTCGTGCGGGTGATGGAAGGAAGCATTGCGAGGCATACAGACCTCATGTTTAAAGTGGCTGGCAGCAATTTCAAAGCATTGGAAGTGGGAATATTTTCTCCGACGGAGGTGGAAACAGCGAAACTCCAGGCGGGTGAGATCGGCTATATCGTAACCGGTATAAAAGAGCCGGGTGTTGCATCTGTGGGAGACACCATCGCTCTTGCGGGAGACACGGGTGAGCCCCTGCCGGGCTATATGGAGCCGCGCCCCGTGGTGTGGGCCTCTATTTATCCTGAATCACAAGATGATTTCACTATTCTCAAGCAGGCGCTTTCAAAATTGAAGCTCTCAGATTCCTCTTTTACGTTTGAAGAAGAATCTTCAGGCACTTTAGGGCGCGGTTTCAGATGCGGCTTCCTCGGGATGCTTCATTTGGAAATAATCACAGAGCGCCTTCGCCGCGAGTTCCGGCTAGAGCTTATCGTTACGTTGCCAAGCATTACGTACGAAGTTCTTTTGAAATCAGGGAAAAAGCAGATGGTTTATTCTGCCCCGTTTTTTCCGGAGGATTTTCTGGTGGAAGCTGTATTTGAGCCGTGGGTGAAAGTGGTTATCATCACGCCAGTGACCTATCTTGGTCCGATAATGCAGATATTGTATGAACATGAAGCGCAGGTGGGGGAGACAGAAAGCTTCGGAGATGAAAGGACTTCACTTTCCATAAATATGCCGCTTCGCGAGCTTATGCGCGGCTTTTTCGATAAGCTCAAAAGTGTTTCCTCCGGCTTCGCCTCCATTTCCTACGAGATAGGGGAGGTGAAAAAAGCCGATGTGGTGAAATTGGAAATTTTAATAGCGGACGAGCCGGTGCCTGCTTTCGCCCGCATCATTTCGCGCCGCCTCGCTGAAGAGGAATCAGAAAAGGCAGTGGAGAAGCTTGCCAATACCATGCCGCGGCAGATGATAGTGACCAAGATACAAGCCAAAGCATTGGGACGCATAATTGCTTCACGGACCCTTTCTGCAATGAGAAAAGATGTTACTCAGCATATGTATGGCGGCGACATTACTCGCAAAATGAAATTGCGCGAAAAACAGAAGAAGGGGAAGAAAAAGATGCAGGCGCGAGGAAAGGTGAATATTCCCCACGAGGTTTTTCTAAAAATGATGCGCTCGGAGTAACAGCATTTTTCAAACAGCTGCCGCTTCGGTGTTTACGAAATCATAGTCGTCTCATAACGCAAAATGGGCAACTCGTCGGCACAATCCGCCTCCTCAAACACTCCCATTTTCCTACTCAACTCCTTGATTTCTAAAACCACCTCCCGCGTGTGTGAAAAATGCTGTTACTCCTCGCTTTAAGTTAGTAAATAAAGAAAGGAGAGTAAAGGAGCACCATTGAGATAATGATGAGGACACATAGCACTATCCAGATGGCGTTTATAGCTTTCTTGTTTTTCTTGTGGAAAAGCATATTAGAATAGGGTACGCAGAATATCGTACTATCACCATGGCTCATTTGCAACAAAAATGGAGTTTGAGGAACATGATGCGAAGCGGCATATTTTTTTGGGTTTTTCTGGTAGTTCTCATCGTCCTCGGCAGGGCGGCAATAGGCGCTTATATAAAAGAGCGGGAATCAAGGCGCCTTGCCGTTGATTCTCAGGCACGTTTGGTTGAGCTAGAAGAAAGGGAGAGGGAATTGAACGAGCATATAAACTTTCTTAAAACCCCTGAAGGCGTGGAGGCGGAGCTTCGCAGTCGCTACAGCGTTGCCAAACCAGGAGAAACCGTGGTTCTTATCGTTGATGACAGGAATGCCACAACTACCAAGCCGGTCAAAAAATCCTGGTGGCAGAAATTTATTTCTTTTTTTGAGAATCAGTGATTGTGCTCCCGGCCAGAATCGAACTGACATCTATCCCTTAGGACGGGACTGTTCTATCCATTGAACTACGAGAGCGTAATAGAACTTTACATTAAAACTACCAAAGAAAAAACCGCCCCCGCTTCTGTGTAAGTGAGGGCGGTTTTTTCTTTTATTGTGCCGGAGCGAGTTCTAAAAGTGAGGTTAAAGCTTTTCTGTTGAAACCGATGACCATTTGGTCGTCAATGAATATCACAGGCACTCCCATCTGGCCGCTTTTGTCTATCATTTCCTGGCGCTTTACAGGGTCTTCGGCCACGTTTATGTTTTCGTAGGCCACGTTGTTGGCTGTGAAAAATTCCTTGGCCATGTTGCAATAAGTGCAGTTGCCGGTGGAATAAATGACGACTTTTTTCATGCTGGTTTCTTTCTTTTTATTGCTAAGTTGGCATATTCTAGCATACAATTCACTGGCTTTTGCGGGTATGGTTTAGTGGTAGAATGCGACCTTCCCAAGGTTGAGACCCGGGTTCAATTCCCGGTACCCGCACCTTTAAAATCCCTACGATTTTGCTATACTCATAGGCGTCCCATGGGAGATCTGGATGACAAAAAAATAGACAGGATCCTTGAATTAACGGAGACCAACAACAAAATGCTCCGCTCCATGAAGCGCGCAATTTGGACGGGCCGCATAATGAGCATTGTCTATTGGGCACTTCTTATAGGTATCTCAATAGGGGCTTTGTGGTTCCTGCGCCCGTATTTGGAGCAAGTTGAGCATATGGTGGAGCAGATTCGAAGCTCTAGCTTGTTGCGGTAAAAATTAACTTAAATTTACGCCGAGGTAGCTCAGTTGTAGCGTTCCAATAAGATTCCGGTCAGGTAGGTTATATTGATAGTCATTAATTACGCCGAGGTAGCTCAGTTGGTAGAGCGCTCCCCTGAAGAGGGAGATGTCACCAGTTCAAGTCTGGTCCTCGGCACAAGGTGAGATTTCTCCGAGGTTCAACCTCGGAGAAAGAGAGATGCGGAGTTTCCTATCGCACTTTGAGTTTCGTTTGCTTGTTCTTGTCTATCTTTGGTAGCCGGATAGTGAGAAGACCATGACGTTCGGTGGCTTCGGCTTCTTCAACTTCTATTTCTTTAGGTAAAACTATGGAGCGGGCGAACGCACCCCAGAAAAGCTCACGGTGGAAATAATCTTCATCGGTTACTGTCCTTTCCGTCTGGCGTTCGCCACGGATGACCACCATGTCGCGGGTGATGGAGATGTCCAAATCCTCCGGCCTCACACCTGCAACCATGGTCCTTATCACGATATCTGTCGGTGTTTCGTACACATCCACAGTAAGCTCTGCTTCGGCTGGGTCGTTGTCCATAATAGAGCGCGAGGAATCCTTTTCCCGCGATTTTTTTTCAGAAGTGAAAGAAGCGGGGGAATCACCCTCTTCATCAAGGCGCACCGCCCCTGTTAATCTTTCAAAGAACGAACGTTTTTGGATTGCCATGGATTTTTATAAAGTATCTACCGCGTACACGCGCTTCACTCTTTCAAATAAAAGCATTAAAGCGATGATAAGAACCCACACGAAGCCGAATACCGACATGGTGGACGCATCTGACCCTTTCATTATAAAGACATTGAACATTGTATGCAATACGATAGCGCTCAACAGGCCTACTGCGGTGGCCGCAAAGCGTGTGAAGCGGGCTTTGTAGAAAGTAAGTGCGATGGCAGCGCCTATTACTGCCGAGCATAAGGTGTGGAGAAGGCTTGCTCCTACAAAACGCATGTTTCCGGTGATTAAACTTTCTGTGATCTGCCCATTAGTGAGAGGTTCAAGAAGAAAAAGAGCGTTCTCGGCCGCGGCAAAGCCAAGGGCGGCTGTCAGCATATATATAAGAGCATCGGTTGGTTCATCTACTTCGCCAGAGCGCCAAGCCACCATATATGCCGCTCCAAATTTCAGTATCTCTTCTATTGCTGCCCAGAAAATAAAAGTGCTTGTCAGATCGGATGTGTTGAGAAACATGCGCTCAAGAGGAATAGCGAGAGGCACTGCGACCATTCCTGCAATGAATGTGAGAGTGATGATGGAGCGCGGCTCTGGATGAAGTCGGTCTTCGCGAAGCCAGAACATAAGCCAAATGACGGCAGGCAGAATGCCGCCAAGGAGTGTCCAAAAAATTGTATCTGCGTGAGGGAATTCCATGGTCTATTCCGGCCAAGTAGCCACGATAAGAGGAGTTTTTATATCCGGAAGCATTGACCATATTTCTTCCGTGACAAATGGCATGAATGGGTGAAGAAGGATAAGTATCGTTTCCAGAGTGTG
The DNA here is from genome assembly GCA_964582295.1 of uncultured Candidatus Saccharibacteria bacterium. Taxonomy (GTDB): domain Bacteria; phylum Patescibacteriota; class Minisyncoccia; order Phycocordibacterales; family Zambryskibacteraceae; genus 12-FULL-44-12b. The sequence goes on along the minus strand of CAZOQP010000005.1, from coordinate 8,504 downwards.
GCCAAGCGTGAAAGCGGCAGACATTTTTTCTTCCTCATTTAGAGAAGCCAGCCGTTTTTTAGACTCTTCAAGGAATACATCAGCGAATTCATGCCACACGAATGCATAAAGTTTTTCTGCGGCGAGGTGAAGACGCATGGCGCTCATATCTTCAGTTACATCTTTGGTCATTGTTTTGAGGGAGTCTAAAAATATTTCATCTTCATATGAAATATTTTTAGACTCTGTGAAATCAGAATTTGAGAATACGAAGCGTGCAATGTTCCAGAGTTTGTTCGCGAAATGTTTCTGACCTTTTATTTTTTCCTCAAATATACGGCTGTCCGTGCCGGGTGCCGTGCCCATAACAAGAGACATTCTCACCGCGTCCGCACCGTATTTGGCTATCATGTCTAAAGGATCAATGCCATTGTTCAAAGATTTAGACATCTTGAGGCCCTCTTTATCCCGTACTGTGCCGTGAAGATACACCTGTTTGAACGGCACAGTTCCCAGGAAGTACCCGGACATAAGTATCATGCGCGCCACCCAGAAAAAAAGTATCTCGTAACCAGTTTCAAGTACCGTGGTGGGGTGGAATTTTTTAAGGTCATCCGTGTTCTCTGGCCATCCAAGGGTGGAGAAAGTCCATAAAGCCGAGGAAAACCACGTATCTAAAGTATCTTCGTCCTGCACCCATTCTGGGCCTCCAGGCGCCTCAAGGTCGCAATATATATCATCAGCTGTGTACCACACGGGTATGCGGTGTCCGAACCATATCTGCCGTGAAATGCACCAATCCCGCAAATTGTCTATCCAGTGAAAGTAAGTTTTATCAAAGTAATCCGGCATTATAGCGACCGCTCCGCTTTTGACCGCCTGCCTCATTATTTCCTTGAGCGTGGTTTTAGAACCTGAACTAATGCCGGGGATTTCCGAGTGAGGAATGACAAACTCCTTATTCACTGCTACAAACCACTGCTTCATTATTTGCGGCTCTATGGTGCCGCCCGTGCGCTCGGCTGTCGCTATGTTGTGCGTATAATCCTCTACTTTTTCCAAAAGCCCTTTGGCTTGAAGTTTTTCAATTATCTTTTCACGCGCATCCTTTATTTTCATCCCCGCGAATTCCTCTGCTACAGGTAGAAGTTTTCCGTTCCTGTCTATTATCTGCTCCTTGTCCAACTCGTATTTTTCAGCCAAGTCAAAATCTGCGAGCGAATGCCACGGGGTGATCGTCATAGCACCCGTTCCGAATTCCATATCTATTGATGTGTCTTTAATAACAGTGGCTTCAATATTTCCATTTATCCATTCCACATCAAGTTTCTGGCCGTGAGTGAATTTTTTATAACGAACATCATCTGGGTGCACCACCACATATTTGTCACCAAATTTTGTTTCAGGTCGTGAAGTACCGATCGTGAACGGTCCGTATTTCAAATAATAGAGTTTAGTTTTTTCTTCCGTATAGACTATCTCGTCGTCAGAGATAGTCGTCTGCCCTTTCGGGTCCCAGTTCACTATTCTTTCGCCGCGATAAATAAGACCCTCGTCATACATTTTTTTAAAAGCCGTACGCACAGCGAGATTCCTTTTTTCATCGAGCGTGTATGCTTCCCGGGACCAGTCGAGAGATGCTCCCATAGCTTTAAGTTGAGAAACTATAGTGTCGTGGCTCTCTGAAGCGAATTCATTTATTCTCCGCACCATTTCATCACGGCCGATGTCGTATCGGTTTTTCCCCTCTTTTTTTGAAATATCTTTTTCAACTTTTGCCTGGGTAGCAATAGCTGCATGATCAGTGCCTGGTACCCAAAGAGTTCTTTCCCCAAGCATTCTATGAAAACGCACCATCACATCTTCAATAGAAAGTCCCAAAGCATGTCCCATGTGAAGAGTGCCTGTAACATTGGGTGGCGGCAAGACTATAGAAAAGTGTGGAGTATTCTTAGTTTCTTTCCGTACCTTCTCTACCCCTTCAGGAGAAAAAAGCCCATCCTTGTCCCACATTTCATAAATACGTGCCTCCGTATTTTCGGAGCTATATGGGGATAACAGCTTTTCCGGTATGTTTTTAGGATTTTTACTATCCACACCAGCATTATATCAGCACACATAAAAGACATTATCCTTAGGAGAGGTACTACATATGGCTAAAGACAGATGATAAAGGACATAAATATTAAGAAAATTAACTCAAATATTATTTTATAAAAAAGACCTCTAGAATATGCTTTTTTATATGACTATTTAGGAAAATGCCTAAAAATTGATTAAGGACTTTTTATAATAAAGGACAAAATACCTAAAAACCTATATAGCTACGATGTTTGACCGCTTTTACTTTGAGTTGCGCAATGTTGACATGTCTGTGAAAAAACGTAGGGTGACCGTCAATAGATATTATGGCTGAGGTATCCGCCAATCAAAAACACATTTTCTCATCCTTCCTGTGGGCAGGTGTTTTCATTTTTAGCCTTGTTTTAAGCCCTCTTTCAGCGTTGGCAGCACCTGGCGACCCTACAGTCTTCAATACTGACCCTTTGGATTTTGAGACGGTGCGGGTTTCAAATTTCTCTCAACATCCATTCTCAACCACTGATTGGGTTAATTCTGTTTCGGCATTACCCGGAGAAATAGTGGCTGTGGGCATTTATTATCACAACAGCGGAAATGAGGATGCTCTGAACACTATTGTGAACATCTCGGTTCCTCTTGGGGTAGAACAATCTTCTTTTACGGCATCCGGTTCTGTTTCTGCAGACAATGCACCTATAGTTTCAGGTACTGCAAATATCGATCTTCCGAGCGATGAAAGTCTTTCATACGTTCCCGGATCCGCACGCTGGTACCCTAATCAGATACAGGATCCGAACCAGGGTGTCGTCCTTCCGGATTACGCAGTTAATAATCTTGGCACCATCGCTCCCGGCTTTCCTTCACAAGGAATGGTCATCGCCCAGTTCCAAGTTTCAAGCACTACCGCTCCGCAAGCTTTTATAGATGTTTTGGCGAACGACTCACAAGGTCCCCTTTCCATTTCCGAAAATGATCAGTTCTCACTTAGCTGGACATCAAACGATGTGATCTCCTGCGAGCTTTCCTCAACCGACGGAGTTGTTTTCACTTCAGGCGTTTCTACTACAGGAAGCACTTCACCAATGGATGCAACCCATCCGTATTTCCCAACTGTTGGGGAAAGCCGCACTTTTGAAATTACTTGCGAAACCACCGGCGGTCAGCAGATAAGCGACACTGTCACTGTTTCCGTTGTGGCGCCAGCAGGCCCGGGTCTTCCTGCGCCTACGCTTACAGCTCAAATAAGTGCTCAATGCGGAGGCCTCATTGATCTTTCATGGAATACAGTTGCCAGCTCAACCCAATATAAAATTTTCCGTGACGGCTCCCAGATAGCTACCACTTCCAATACTTCCTTCACCGACGGAGGGCTTGTGCCAGGTTCAAGCCACAGCTACACCGTAGTAGCTTCGGATGGCGTCGTTGATAGCGACCCTTCAAATACGGCTACAGCAATGGCTTCTGCTGGTTGTGTATCTGCTCCCGCGGCGCCAGTTATCACTACCACGACAGGTCCTGCTTGCGGCGGACAGATCACGGTTTCCTGGAGTCAGGTAACAGATGCAAATATTTACAAAATTTTCAGAGATAACTTCCTAATTGCTTCCACCACAAATTTGTCCTTTACGGACACTGGTCTCACACCGGGGCAAACATATACATACACCGTAACTGCCGGCAATAACACAGGGGATTCAGCCCTTTCCAATTCATCACAATCACAAGCATCATCTGCTTGCGTGGGTGCTCCTACTATTCCACAGAACGTCCAAGTTCTTACTGGCCCTTTGTGCGGCGGACAAATACTTATCACATGGAGCGCTGTTGCAGACGCCCTTACTTATACAGTTACCCGTGACGGTGTGGATGTATCCACTTTTTCAGCATCTTCCACAATGTACATAGATACCGGACTTACTCCGGGAACCGCCTACTCATACTCCGTGCGCGCAGGGAACTCGGCTGGCAATTCGCCGCCGAGCGTGCCCGTGAGCGGGTTCGCTTCCGGACAATGTGTGGGGCCCATTGCAGGTCCAACATTGTCCGGTTCAACCGGCGCTAATTGCGGCGGAGAAATAGTTCTTTCGTGGACTCCCGTTGCCGGAGTCAATGCGTACAAGATCTTTCGTTCTTTCGGAGGTGTTACTGCGCAAGTAGGTACCACCACAAATTTGTCCTTTACAGATGCGGGGCTTACTACGGGAGCAACGTATCAATACTTCATCATAGCTACCGTAGCGGGCATAGATTCTACTCCTTCAAACACCGTAACTGTGATATCTTCTGCGGCTTGTGTACCCACAACGCCGCCCTTGGCACCCACTCTTACAGCTACAACAGGCCCTGCCTGCGGAGGACAGATCGCCCTTAGCTGGACATCTTCGGCTACCGCCACTTCATACGAGGTGCATAGAAATAATGTCCTTTTGGCCACTACCACAAATTTGTCCTTTACGGACACAGGGTTGGCTATAGGACAAACTTTCTCCTACACCGTAGCGGCACTAAATAGTGTGGGGTCATCCACTCCATCCAATATCGCGTCTGCGGCTTCTTCTGCAGCTTGCGGAGGCGGAGGTGGAGGAGGCGCTACTACTACGCCCTCATTCACTCTCAATGTGAATACTGGCAATCAATGTGGTGGAAGTGTGGAAATGTCCTGGGCTGCTTTTGCAAGCACCACTGCAACCACTTCTTTTTATGAAATATATCGCGACGGAGCACTGGTTGCTTCCACTACTTCTCTTTCATTTACAGACACAGGATTGGCTACTGGTAACGATGTACATTCATACATGGTGCGAGCTATAACCACTGCCGGTACTTCTGCTGATTCAAATACCACTTCAACCACTGCTTCGGGTGTTTGTGGTGGCTCATCGGGTGGCGGCGGAGGTGGCGGAGGTGGTGGCGGAAGCTCGTCTTCTTCTGGCAGTGGTACCAGAATAATTTCAACCACGCCTATTTTCCCATGCGAATATCTCCGTGATTATCTTCGTATTGATCTCCCAAATGATCCGGTAGAAGTTTTGAAACTCCAGATCTTCCTCCGCAACATTGAAGGGGAGGCAGGCGTGCCGATCTCAGGAACTTTTGATCAAGCTACATTTGATGCAGTGGCGCGTTTCCAGGTGAAATATCAACCAAGCGTCCTTACCCCTTGGGGCTACGAACAGGGCGAGTTCACTGGATATGTTTACATCCTTACCAAAAAGAGAATAAACGAGATAGTCTGCAACACTATCTATCCTCTTACTTCCGGTCAGTTGAATGAGATCGCGGAGTTCAAAAATTTCATAGAAGCTTTGCGTTCACAGGGTATACAAGTTCCTGATGTATTCGGTACTGGCACAGGAAATGGCGAACTTGGATCTGCAGTTGGCGCAGGATCGGTTTCCACGTCAACGGCAACTACGTCAGGCGCAGGCGGCATCGTTTCAAACATAGTGAGCAATGACAATGTTCGCGCAGTTGCTGCAGCAGTCTTCGCGGGACCTGAAAATGTAAAAGACGGATTCAAGGCAGCGGCCATCTTCCTGCTTATTCTTCTTGCTGCGTACGTATTGGCAGATCAGGCACTAAAGAGGCGCTTCAAGACCGAAGACAAGGATAAGGAAAGAGTGCGTCGCCTTTCCATCGTAAGCGGCCTTCTCGTCCTCACGATGATTATTGCGGCTATTCTCGGATACTACGTGATAATCCTGCCGCTTATAATTTTCATACTCGCACTTTTAGCTTTCGTGCTGTGGCTTGTAAGTGCCAAGAGAAAGGAGCAGAAATTCCTTCAGGAAAGAAAGAAAGGTTTTAGCGACATTCCTCCGACCGCTATTATTCTTCCGCCTTCTATGCGCTAAGCGCTAAACGCCCCCGAGCTTTAAGCTGTGTATTTTCCGGGCGGCCCGCGTCTCCAAGTTTTATCCTCACGAACGCAGCAATTCCTATCATTACGGCATTGTCTGTGGATAATTCCCGTGTGGGGAAGGCGATATTCATATCCATTTCTTCTCCTAGTTTTTTTATCCTTTTTCTCAACTCTTCGTTTGAAGCGACGCCGCCTGCGACGATAAGAGTTTTAATGTCCGGATAGTTTTCAATGGCCCGGCGTGTTTTTGCTACCAGTACATCGCAAATAGCATCTTCAGCTTCGCGAGCGGCATCCTTACGTTCATTTTCTGTAAGTTCTCCGTGTTTTTGTGTTGTATATAAAACATGTGTCTTCAATCCTGAAAAAGAAAGATCAAAATCAGGCGTGTGTATCATCGGGCGGGGGAATGTGAAAATTTTCGGCAGATCATTATTACGTGCGATCTGGGCGAGGCGCGATATCTCCGGACCTCCGGGGTATGGAAGACCCAAAATGCGCGCGATCTTATCAAATGCTTCGCCCGAAGCGTCGTCTCGTGTCTCACCGAGAAGTGTGTATTTTCCAGCAGAATCGCTTTTCACAAGCTGGGTGTGGCCGCCTGAAACTAAAAGAGCTAAAAGCGGAAACTTAGGCGTTCTCTCTGCTCCGAGCCAGGCAGAAAAAATGTGGCCCTCCATATGATTCACTCCGTAAAGCGGAATATTCCACACGCGGGCAAGTGTTTCGGCACACTGAATTCCCACCCAAAGTGCTGGCTCAAGCCCCGGGCCGACAGTAACCGCTATTGCATCAATTTTCGGCTTCTCACATTTAGATAAAAAATCTATCATGGATTCCGTCGCTTCCGGTTCCCTTTCCAACAGTTTTCTTACTATTTCTTCATTCTTAATACCCCAACATACTTGAGAATGTTGGGGTATTTCTGATTGTTCAAGAGCAGATTTGAGGATAGGAACGAAATTCTTGGCATGTTCGCGCTTGGCCATCATGGGAAAAACTCCGCCGTATTGTGCGTGTGTTTTTACCTGCGAATAAAGAGCGTGTCCGAGCACTTTTATTTCAGGCGCATCTGCGCTTCCTTCTGCTTCTATAAGCGCGATAGAAGTTTCGTCGCATGAAGTTTCAATACTTAATATAACCATTGAGCATTTATTATCAGAAAATCCGTATTATTGCTACTCAGACAATTTTTTGTGGTCTACAACTCTCGGCTCGTCGTCACTCGCCTCGGTTGTAGACCCCGACTCGCGGTTCTGCCTGCTGGCAGAACATCACTCCGTCTTCACAAAACGCAGAAAAGCGCAGCAGTGCGCTTTTCTTGAACTCGCGTTTTGTGAACGTACCGGGACTCGGATGGAACACCATCCGTGATGAAATCCTAGCCTGGAAGGCAGCCTACTGGGCGATCGATGCTATTCGGTTGAGGGCAACGGTCGGCTCGGACGAACTATCTCTGGCCGCTCGTCCGCCGCTCGATGTCCCCAACGTCCCCATGTCCCTGTCAGCTGATGGGGTGGCCACGCTAGAAATGACACCGAAACGACGAAGCTGGCGTACTTCAGCGAGCGGGCAACTCGGCTAGACTACACCGTGCCGACACGTGCCAACGAAGCGTTCGCCCTCTCACAACTAGTGAGATGAGTCTATCGCCACTGTGCGGCTGGTGCGAGAACCAGGCACACAAGGACGATTGACCGAACAGAGGTAATCCATATCTACGCGCGAGGCTCCTCACGCCTCCGCACCCATATCCAGCCCTCACGCTCGGCGAGCGAAATATCGCTTGGGCGGTGCGCGCGGTTCGCGAGGAAGTCAAAACCCGCGAGCACGCAAACAGCTGCGTCGAGCGCGTCGGCGTTGTCGAAAACCACGTCACGTGACGTACGCATGTCGTCTCTCAAATGCCGCGCGATCGCTTCACGTTCAGCAGCTTGATCAGGCTTCTTGTACTTCGCGCAAGGCCATCCCCGCGCCAACAGCGTTACCGCCGGATAGACCTCGATGGCAGTGAGGCGGTCGCCTCCGTCGATCTGCCAGCGCAGGGGTATGTCGGCGCCTACGTGGTTGCGCACCCGATCGAGCAGTTCAAGGGCGGCGTGAGCCGTTCGCGCAATCTTATCGGCGCCTACATCCAACGGCGTCTTCCCATACGTCGTCGCAACAAATCGGTCCGTCTCTCTCCGGAAAAGCAGATCGGCCTCGGCGTTAAGTGCCGCCCCGGCGACGTGTGTTGACAGCGTGGCTCCGAGGTCAACCGGCCATCCCAACGGAGCGTCAAATGCGAGAAGGCAGGCCCCTGGGGCTGCGCGGGCGAGCTCGGCGACGAAGAGGGCAGGATCTTCGTTTCGAGCACAGGTCCGGGCTGACACAAGGTGCTGCGCGTCAGACGATGCCCACCCGTGCGCGACGCCGGTCTTTGCCCAATCCGTGGCGACGTCGATCCCAATCACGTCGACTCTGCCTGATATCACGATGCGCCAACGCCGCGTTCTGATGCACTCAGCCCTTTGCCAACATCGCGAATGATTCGTTTGTCGTCATCAAATCCGACACCAGCGATGTCGTCGAAGAGCTCGTC
>CAZOQP010000004.1:0-49957 GCA_964582295.1 uncultured Candidatus Saccharibacteria bacterium | reverse complement strand
CGGTGGTGAAGAAAAGGTTAGTTGAAGATGCAGTGGTTGAGAAGAAGTTTGTGGTAGTAGCAGCTGTGCCAGTTGCATTTACAAAAGTGAAATTCTGGAGAGTAGAAGAGGCCGTAGCCAATATGTTGGCGAAGGTGCCGAAGCTTGCTGAGGCATTGGTGAAGGTACCCGTGGTTGAGAAGAAGTTGGTGGTTGTTGCAGATGTTCCTGTTGCATTCACAAAAGTGAAGTTTTGAAGAGTGGATGACCCCAATGCAAGGAGATTTGCAAATGTTCCCGTACCTGATGATGTTAAGTTACCTCCATTGGCTGTAGTGAAGAATAGATTTGTGAATGTTCCGTTAGTTGAAAAGAAGTTTGTGGTTGTAGCAGAAGTACCTGTGGCATTTGTAAATATAAGATCGGTGAGGTTAAGAACGTTCGCAAACAAATTGGTAAATGTTCCTGATGTGGAGAACAGATTGGTTGTTGTTGCAGAAGTACCGGTAGCGTTTACGAAGGTGAAGTTCTGTAAGGTGGAGGAGGCCGTAGCCAAGATATTGGCGAAGGTGCCGAAGCTTGCTGAGGCATTTGTGAAAGTGCCGTTGGTTGAAAAGAAGTTCGTTGTGGTTGCAGATGTGCCAGTTGCATTTACAAATGTGAAGTTTTGGAGAGTAGTTGAGCCGGTAGTGAATAGGTCACCCGAGTGGCTTATTGAGAATTTAGTAGTAGAGGCGACCTTGAGGTCCAAGAGTTTGCCTGTAAAGCCGGTCAGTGCATCTCCACCGATAACCGTGCCTGTTGAGCTTAGGTGTTCCACTGAAAGTCTGGCGTATGGAGAGGTGGTGCCGATGCCGACGTTTGTACCATCATCTGTAATAACCCCTGTAGAATTTATAGAGTTTGCGTCTGTCCATCTTGCAACTTTATTTACAGCGCCTGTTCCCAATACCACAGTTCCAGTTAAATCTGGGAGGGTGTATATCTTGCTAGAACCTCCTATATTGGCAGTTTGTATAGTTCCGGTGCGGTTAGAGCCGTCCCATAGAATTATTTTTCCAGCAAGACCATCATTCCCCACAGTAATAATGCCGCCATTGCTAATTGTCGCTGAATCAGTCCCAGACGATGTGAAGATATGTAGCTTTTGTGTCGGGACTCCTCCGATACCCACATTCCTACTAGAATCCACCACAAGTCCCGTGCCGCCGACGGTTAGAAGTGAGGAGAATAGATTGGTTGAGGAAGCGGTGGTGGAGAAGAGATTGGTTGTGGTTGCAGAAGTACCTGTGGCATTTGTAAATATAAGATCGGTGAGGTTAAGAACGTTCGCAAACAAATTGGTAAATGTTCCTGATGTGGAGAACAGATTGGTTGTTGTTGCAGAAGTACCGGTAGCGTTTACGAAGGTGAAGTTCTGTAAGGTGGAGGAGGCCGTAGCCAAGATATTGGCGAAGGTGCCGAAGCTTGCTGAGGCATTTGTGAAAGTGCCGTTAGTTGAAAAGAAGTTGGTGGTAGTTGCACTGGTTGAAGTGGAGTTAATTGCAGTGAAATTCTGAAGAGTAGAGGAACCCGTTACCAAGAGGTTGCCCAGTGTGGCAAGGGATGAGTTGTTGAAGTTTGTAGAGAAAAGCGTAGTGGCAAACAAATTCGTTGTTGTTGCAGATGTACCTGTAGCATTCACAAAAGTGAAGTTCTGGAGAGTAGACGAACCATTTAATAGAAGATTTGAAAGGTTTGTGAGACCTCCTGTTGCTGTGAGAGTACCGGTGAAGTTAGCGGCGCTCGTTATGGTCTGTCCGTTTATGAGTCCGGAGGTAACAACACCTAGATTTGAGTTGGTCGCATAGAGATTGGTTGAAGAGGCGGTTGTGGAGAATAAGTTGGTGGTTGTTGCAGATGTTCCTGTTGCGTTAGTAAAGGTTAAATTTTGGAGAGTGGAGGAACCTGTAGCAAGAATATTACCGAATGTACCGAGACCGGAAATGTTTGCTGTGGTACCAAAAAGGTTTGTGAAGGTACCCGTGGTTGAAAAGAAGTTTGTGGTTGTAGCAGAAGTACCTGTGGCATTTGTAAATATAAGATCGGTGAGATTAAGAACGTTCGCAAACAAATTGGTAAATGTTCCTGACGTGGAGAAGAGATTGGTTGTGGTTGCAGAAGTACCTGTAGCATTAGTAAATGATAGACGGGAGAAAACTGAATCAAGTGTTGTGGAAGTGGATGTAAATCTATTACCGAGAACTTCTCCTGCACTTGTTACAGTAAATTGCGATGCCCCCGATGATTGGAGGTCCAAAATATTTCCCGCACCTGTTTGATTGATGGTCAGAAGATTTGAAGATGTTGAGGAGGCGATAGTGGAAGGCTCATCTGTTCGCACAAATTGTTCAGAAGAAATCCCGTCCAAAGTATCCGCCACAAATGCGGCCGGCACTGCACCTAAAATTTTCCTCGGCGCCATTTCACCATCCCACGTAGGCAGAGAGTCCAAACCTCCCACTTCCACTCCGAGGTAAAGCGTCTGGTTGAAATCCACTCCTGTCAAAGGTGTTGAAGAGCCGAGCATTACGGAGAAAAGTCCGTTGGTAACGGTAATGCGGTCCCCTTCGTCTGTTGAGCGATCTTCTTCCCACAAGGCCACTCCTCCCGTTTCAGCTGTGTAAAGTGAAAAGCGCATATGGTAAACGCCATTTGGCACAGCCACACTTGAAGTGTCCGTGAGTTTTCCCTGATAGTTTATTTGTGCATTGAAATCCGCCTTTGCGGTTTCAGGGAATACCAGGAACGCCGCAAATGGAGAAACGATCTCCGAAGCTACGATGAAAGCGACAAGGATGTGTTTATAAATTTTCATCATATTCGTATGCGTCTCTGGCGGCCATAACGCGACCACAAACGCGCAAGGTATCCGACGTCAATCCTTTTTGCTGAAACATAAGAGAGAGCGACCAAAGCAAGGCCCGCAAGCACTGCGACCAAAAGATCGTTCACAGAAAACCTTTGCGTCTGAAAAATTCCTTGGTCGGTGAACGGCCTGGATACGACCGCAAGCAAGCTTCCGCTTAAGCGCTTCAGGCCTTGGTTTTTGTAATCAACGATTGCGATCGTCATAACGTATTCACCGGAGCGGCCAAGAGGAGCGACGGTTGCCGAGTAGAATTTTTTTTCTTCATCTGCACGCAAAAGAAATGTGAATTTCTTTTGCTGGTCATCGGGATCAGCAAGTGTGATGGCGATAGTTTTCAAAAGTTCAGGAACGCGATCATAGCGAAGCTTCACGGTTAGCATTTTGTCGCCTTCAATAAAAAGAGTTTGATTGCCGCCCGTGCTTATGTCTTCGCGATCCGGCTGGGAGAAAATAAAGTCGGCAAGAGAAAGGGAAGCTATCCTTTCATCCACATACGGCGCTTTTGCCAAGCGGTCAAAAAGATCCTCTTCTTCTTCCACTACCGGCTCGCCCGGAAGAGGGATGCGTGCATCTGCAACGGCACCTGATGAATATTTTCCGTCAGCGCTTTTTAGGAAAAGAGTGTAATAGTAGCGGATGCCGATAGTTACATCTGCATCAGCAATCGTAGTACCAACTCCTTCAAACAAAGTTATGCCGTCTGTAATATCACTTGGATAAAAATCGGTAGAGCGCACTATGCGCACGGTTGAATTTTCCTCGCCGGTCGGCATTCTCCATTTAAGCTCTATGTCTTTTTCACGAGCGGTTGCAGTAAAAGAAAGTGCGTTCACTACCGGCACACGAGAAAGAGTTGAAAAACTTTTTGTACCAGACTCTGCACGAGCGCCCGATGCTGACACAGCTTCTATTGCAAAAAAGTAAAGAGTGTCTGCTGTGAGACCGGAAAGAGAAAGCGTGTGGTTTGTGGAAAGAGATATATCTGCAACAGAGCCATCCGATAGAGCATCTGTTTTTCCGTAGGAAAGAAAAGTCACTGCAGGAATAACCGTGTTAAAAGAAATAGTGGCACCATTCTCGCTTGGTGTTACGACAAGATTAAAGATCAGGGGGAATTGCGTTGTCACTCCTCCGCCTCCGCTGCCTCCGACCGGAGCGGGTGTCTCCTGATCAACTGTCAGAAAAACTTTGAAGGAATCGGTGGTGGTAGCCGCAATAGAAAAAGGTAAGAGGTAAGAGGTAATAATAAGAGCGGCAATAATTTTTTGTAAAAGATTTTTCATTTTTTTACAAAGCAAGCGCACTGAAAGTCACATCTCCCTCATAAGCTCCGGCCTGCTGACTACGTGCACTGCCGACCCCCGCGCGAAGTTTGAGTGTTGTTTCTTCACCAGCCGGAGTGTTTGCGCTCGTACCTTGCGAGATCAGAGTGATGGATGTATTGAGACCGTCCCAGCATGCATCCGTCGTCTGCAATGCTCCTACCCCGCAGGATGCCCCGTTGTCCAGGAAAGCACTCGCCACATCTGCGCCTTCAGGTGAAAACCCGAAGAAAGATTCAGCCGAGCCGAAGGTGAAAGAAAAATCAGGAGTTGCTCCCGCCGGCACGTAGTCCGCAAAAGAATCCGCACCTGAAGACAAAGCTGGTGATGAAGAAGCATTTACATACAGGGCATAGCCGGCGGTATTGTCAGTGGCCACAGTAATCGCTGTAGAGCCGTTCGCAGTGCCTCCGGAAATGGAACCGACATTCGGAGTGAGAGTTACATCGCCCGCATCAGATACGGAAAGGAAAGATTGATTAAGCTGCTGATATCCGGCATGCATTACGAAATTAGCAGAACTTGAATCGCCGCTCGCTATTTCTCCGAAAGTGCTTTCCTGCGTATAACTCGCGGACGAAGAAAGACCTCCTCCGAAATTCACCGAATCAAACTGCACTCGATAGCTTCCTGAAGACATTTGTGCCTGCGCACTAAGAGCGTAAAAAGTTAAGAGGAGAACGAGAGCGGCACTCACATTCCTCCTTTTTCGGAGAATTACAAAAAGTGCAATGATAGCAAGAAGGGCCAGTGCCGCAAGAGGAAACCATTTCGGAAACACGAAAAATGCGATGGTTTTAGAATCTATGATATCTCCGTATCCGCGGTTAAGAAGAACAGTTGCCGTATATCTTCCGAAAAACGTTCCGGGATTGAGAACCATCGTTCGGGAACGCTCCGAATGAGGCATCACATACCACGGATCAATTGCCTGCGCCGCAACTTCCCTTCCGAAAATATTTTTAATGATTATCCCGCCATAAGGATTGAGGTGCGTAGTGCCAGTGTTCGCGAAAGTCAGTACTAAAGGCAATTCGCCAGATCCCCTCAAATTTTTTCCGTCTTTAAGAAAAACAGATGCAAGCACTCCCGCCTCACTTATTTCTCCATCCACACGGACTATCGCGATGATGCCGGCACGCGAGTGCGCGGCAAGGGGAGTCCCTTCGGTTTTTCTTGGTTCAATAAAAATACCCAGTGCATGGCTCCCCGGCTCTTCATTTTTATCGGTCGAAAGTTTTACTTCAAAATTTTTTGATTCCCCCGCTTTCACAAAAATTTCTGAAGGAATCTCCGCACTCTCTTTGAGAGATCCTTTAATGGGCTCCAGATTTCCATCTATTGCAGGTTTCAGATCTTCAGCTGAAATTGTGAATGTAACATCACGACCGAGATTGTTCTCTACGGAAACGGAGAATGACTTGCTTGAGCCGGGAGCAATAAAAATTTCCTGCTTTGCGGGACCCACCGTGAAATTGCCCGTAGCTGCCAAAAGAGCAGCTGGAGCCCCCAGACAGAACATTATGGAAATGAAAAGTGCAAAACGGCTCATTGTTTTTTCTCCTGTACCGGCACCAGAACGTATAGATATTCATCGCCCGATACTTTCTGGAATACCGGGGTTATAACGCCAGATATGCCGTCAGCATTTTCTTTCACGCCAACGTTGTCAGAGAAGGACTGTTTGATGTGTTCTATCGCCTGGTTATTCTCCGGCGTGCTAGGCATTACCACGAGACCCTGCGGTGTGGTGTTTGAAGCGGGTGCCAAAGGTCGTGTCTCTACAGCAAGATGAGATGTTCCGAAAAGTTCCGCAAAGAAACGGTGAACGCCTATAAACTTGCCGTTCACGTATCGGTACCAATCAATGGCAAAACTCTCAAAACCGACCTTGGAGACAAGGGAGGCGGAGGCGAGCGTGCCAGCCGGAAGAGCATTCTTTGTAAGCGTCAAATGAACAGTACTTGCTCCGAAAAGAAGCACCATTACTATTGCCGCCGCCAGTCCCATCTTTTTGAAATATGCAAAAGGGGAAACGGGCGCTCGCTTAACCACAAGCACCGGATAAGAGATCTTTCTTTCAAAAACGGTTGCAGGGGTCGTATCTTTTTTCGGAAGGTGCGGTATCGGCAAAATACTTTCCTTTTCGTAGCGGGAAATGAGAGGGGATTCCTTCTTCTCTGTCTCAAGCAATTTCTCGCCTTTTTGTTTTTCAATATGCTCCTCAAGGGACGGCAGGGAGACGAACCATGAACGGCCAACCATGGTTGCATCTATCCTTTTGTCCCTCACCAGTTGGCCTATGTAGTCCCTTGAATATCCAGAGAGTTCACTTGCTTCTTTGGAAGAAACGAATTTCTTACCTTCCAGGTATAACGGCTTTTGTTCCTCCTTGGCCTGTGTCGGAGCGGCAACGGCAGGTTCAGAAAAAGTGCTCTCACCATTCTTTTTTCCAATGTGCTTTTCTAAGGATGAAAGAGAAACAAACCATGCACGTCCTACCCTACGTGCCTCAATCTTCTTATCTCGGATAAGTTGGCCGATATAGTCCTGAGTATAGCGGCCGATTTCGGCTGCTCGTTTGGACGAGATGTATTTTTTGCCTTCAAAAAAGAGCTCTGAATTCATTACAAAAATTATATCGGCGAGGCACCTATTTTTTAGGGTCAAATGTGGACAGCTAAAATACCGAAATATCTTTATTCCTGGCTGTATAAATAATCAATCCATCAGTTAATAAAAATACCTGTTTTATGGAACCTCTTTAGCTGACGGAGTTGATTTTGAGACACATTTTACCTGTGGATAAACCTACATAATAGTTCTGTATCTTGTATAAGATATAAGATGAGTTTATTAATGTTTATCACTCTTATACCCTTATGGCTCAATACATCACAGTAAAACAGGCGGCCCTCATTCTAGGAGTCACTCCCCTCACTTTACGCAATTGGGATAAGAACGGGAAGTTCCCCGCACACCGCCACCCTATGAACAACTACCGTGTTTACAAGCTTGACGACTTAGAGAGAATAGTTGAAGACATAGAGCTTGGAGGATCTATTGGAACTAATGCCAGAAAGAAAGTGCGCCAGTTAATAGTAAAAAGCGAAGAATAAAAAACATCCCTCACTTAAACAGAAGTGAGAGATGTTTTTTATTGCCTTGTTACTTTATTTTTTCTTTGAAAATATTTGCGAGTTGGGTCGGATCTATTTTGCCTTTGCTTTTCTTCATCCCCTGCCCCACCAGAAATTGCAGCGCCGTTTCTTTTCCATTTTTATATTCTACTGCAACGCTTTCATTTTCTTTTATTACCTCTTCTGCCACTGTATTAATAAACGTCATATCGCTTGTTTGAAATACGTCCATCTTTTCTGCGACCTCTTTGGCGCTACCCCCTTCTTTTATAATAACCTTCAAAATGTCCTTACCGGCACGTGACCCAATACTACCTTCTTTCAAAAGCTCTATAAGTTCTACAAAAGATTGAGGTGTCACCTTTTTGAGAGCAGCCGGATCATCCTTTAAATGGGCCTGGAGATCGGAGAGAATATAGTTTGCTGCGGTAGTCGCAAAAACCCCCTCCCCTTTTCCGTGGGACATGACCTCATCAAAAAAGCCGGCAAGGATCGGCATATTAACGAGCTGTTCTGCATCCTCCGGTTTAAGTGAAAGAGAAATATATCTTTTCTCTCTTTCTTGAGGAAGCTCCGGGAGTGTCTTCTTTAATTCTTCAAGATCAAATGCTTCGCTTATGAAAAGCTTAGGTATGTCAGGTTCCGGGAAATATCTGTAATCATGCGCTTCTTCTTTGCTCCTCTGTGAAAAGGTTACCTGTTTCGTATCATCCCAACCGCGGGTTTCCTGGGAGATATTCTCCCCTTTTGATAAAAACTCTATGTGGCGCTCTATCTCAAAGGCAATGGCCCTCTCCACGGAACGGAAGGAATTGAGGTTTTTAACCTCCACCTTTGTACCAAAGCCCTCGGGGGTATCGGATACGGAAATATTTGCTTCCACCCTCATTTCTCCTTTTTCCATATTAGCTTCGGCAATATTCAGATACTGGAGCAAGAGCTGTAGAGAACGGGCAAAATCACCCGCCATACTGGCATCTCTAATAACGGGCTCGGTGACAAGTTCCATTAAAGGAACACCTGAGCGGTTGTAATCTATTATGGTTTTATCGCCCTCATCATGCTTAGAGCGGGCAGTATCTTCTTCCAAATGAACCCTGTGTATAGCCACATTTCTTAGTTCTCCACCCTCAAGAAGCGGGTGCTTGTATTGGCTTATCTGGTACCCTTTTGGAATATCCGGATAAAAATAATTCTTTCTGTCCCACTCTGTGAAATCCGCTATACGAGAGCCGAGCGCAAGCCCGAGCTTCAATACCGACCTGACTGCTTCTTTATTAAGCACTGGTAAGGCGCCTGGGTATCCCATGCATACCGGGCAAACATTCATGTTTGGCCTTGTTTCATCCGGATCATTCTTGCAGGAGCAAAAAACCTTGGTCTTAGTATTGAGTTCCGCATGTATCTCCAAACCTATGCGGGGATACCACTTGCCGGGAGAATCCATTTATATTCACTTTATCACAAAACCGGCAGGAACAGCGGCTTATTTGACGGCTTTCTCTAGGACCTTTTTAAGCAATTCAAGAGAGTGGTCGTCAAGGATGCTTCCTACAAGGATGTCTTTTTCATTTATTTTAGTGGCCTCTGAAAGTGCCTTCTTCTTAACTTTAAGTGGTGCGGAATCTGAAAGGTCTGACTTGGTGATGAGGATAAGGGTCGGCCGATCTCCAAGCTCTTTGTCATATTTATGAAGTTCCTTTTTCAAAGTAAGAAAGGTGGTTGCTACATCTTCAGTATCAGAGGCGATGCAATAAAGAAGAAGGCGTGTCCTTTGGATGTGACGAAGAAATGCATGCCCCAATCCCTTTCCTTCTGCGGCACCTTCTATAAGGCCTGGGATGTCCGCAATTATAATTCCACCCATCACTCCGAGATTAGGTTCAAGGGTTGTGAAAGCATAATCCCCCACTTTGGCCTGTGCACGGGTAAGAGAATTAAGGAGACTTGATTTTCCGGCATTTGGAAACCCCACCAGGCCCACATCAGCGATAAGGCGTAATTCTATTTTGAAATCCGCCTCTTCTCCTTTTTCGCCGAGAGTTCTCTCATCAGGGCGGGTTTTGCGGGAGCTCTTGAAACGTTCATTTCCCAAACCGCCTTTTCCCCCGGCAAGGATTTTCACTCTGTCTCCGACGGAAACCAGTTCATGCACCTCGCCTGTAAGACCGTTGTGTATAAGAGAGCCGACCGGAAGAAGAATGGTTACATCTTTTCCATCTGCTCCGGAGCGGGAGAAATTTTTACCTTCCTCGCCTCTTTCGGCTTTGAATTCCTTGATGTTGCGATACTTTGCGAGGATACCTATGTCTGAAACCGCCTCGGCATACACGTCGCCACCCTTGCCTCCATCGCCTCCAGCAGGGCCTCCGTATTCCTTTCCCTTCTCATGCAGCCATCTGACGACACCGTCGCCTCCTTTGCCTGCCTCTGCGTGTATTGTAATTTCGTCTATAAACATAAATATTTAGGCATTAAGAGCTTTTTGAGCGAGGGTCAATGCCCCCTCCTTTGATTCTGCAACACACATAAACCCACCACGGTGGCAAAAAATTGCATCCGTAACGCCGGTTTCTTTCACAAGCTCCGGCCCATTTTTTGCCCCCCAGGATTCAGGTAATCTTTTACGTAATTCAAATGAAGCTACATTTTTCCTTACAGCAACCACCTTCCATGCTTTGTGGTCATTCCTTTTGAAAACAGAATATAACGGTTCAGGAAAACTCACGAGATTTTTCACGATAAGTTCACGCCCTAAAGAATATTTTTCATCAAATATCACTAATCGTTTGTCTGGAGATACTTCATACGTCATGCGGACTATCTCTGCTCCTTCCGCAAAATCCTGAGCCACTTTTATTTGGCGCTTAATTACATTTTGCGCCCATTCCACACACTCCATAAATCTCTTGTCCCAATCCTCTTCTTCTTTCCAGGTGGATCTATATAAGCTAACTATATTCCCAACGAGATACGGAGAGACCTCTGGAGGCGTTAAAGTAAAAAGGTCCTTTCCGTTGTCCCCGGCGTCTATCGGTTGAGCTAAAATACGATCTATATCATCCGCAACTTCTTTGGAACCGGAAAGTTTTTCACCAAATGCACGCCATACCAATCCGAAAGAGGCATAGGGTATACCATTCTCACGTTCACCCGCTCCACCCGCCTGATGATGGTCAAAACGATTCTTGGATTCATCATAAATTCCTCCAACATCAACTACGTAATCAGATGAAGAAATGACTGCTTCATCCCGGGTTCTTAAGACTTCACAATTTTCTTTTCCCAATACCAGAAAAAGAGTGGCAACAGCAAAAACATCGTCAGTATGGAACTTTGCATTATGGGTCGCGATTTTTTTCATGTTATGCGCCGTGACACTTTTTGAATTTCTTTCCTGAACCGCAAGGACAGGGGTCATTGCGCCCGACACCTGCATATTCGGATGGTTTGTGGGGAGTGGGGAGGGACTCATTAAGCATACCTTTAACAGCATTACTCATATTGACCTGCAGATCCACATTTTCAACAGGCGCCGAAACCGCACCCAAATGCGGCAGAAGACGCTTCACTTCTTCTTTTATTGAAACTTCCATTTGCTTATAAAGGTTCAGACCCTCTTTTTTATATTCCACAAGCGGGTCTCTCTGGCCATAAGCACGTAGATTTACCGAGCCGCGGGCATATTCCATGGCTTCCAGGTGATCCACCCAGAACATGTCTATTGTCTGCAATATAAGAAGGCGCGCATTCGTGTAGAAACTTCCCTCGCCGATCTTCTCTATTATGCTTTTTTTAATAATTTGATAATCATCGTTCCCAAGAGCATAGACATCTTCAAGATATTCCTCAACCGCATCCTGGCCACCAACCAATGCAGCGCGGCGGTGTCCATAGATCGTCTTTCTCTGAAAATTCAGGACATCGTCAAATTCAAGCACGTGCTTGCGGGCGTCAAAATGAAGTCCCTCTATCTTTTCCTGTGCTCGCTCAAGCGATTTGGTGATGAGGCGGTTCTCTATCGGCTCATCCTCTGCAAGCCCGAGACGACCCATTATATTCTTCACTGTGTCCGATGCGAAAATGCGCATCAAGTCATCCTCCAGAGAAACAAAGAATTGGGTTACTCCCGGGTCGCCCTGGCGGCCGGAGCGTCCGCGAAGCTGATTGTCTATACGCCGCGCCTCGTGCCTTTCGGTGCCGAGCACGAAAAGACCTCCGAGACTTTTTATCTCCTCATACGTCTCCGGAGTGTTCGGATTACCTCCGAGCTTCACGTCAACACCGCGTCCTGCCATGTTGGTGGCGACCGTCACTGCCCCCTTTCTTCCGGCTTGGGCAACTATTTCGCCTTCTCTTTCATGATTTTTGGCATTAAGCACCGTATGAGGCACACCCTCCTGCGCCAGAAATGCCCCCAAAAGCTCGTTCTTCTCTATGGAAACCGTACCAATGAGAACTGGCTGGCCTTTTTCATGGAGCTCTTTTACGTGTTTTGCGACAGCTTTGAATTTCCCTTGTTCGGTCTGGAATATAAGATCGTTGAGATCCTTTCTTACTACATCTTTATTCGGCGGCACGATAACAGTTTCCAGACCATAAACCTTATAAAACTCCTCACGTGAAGTGGCTGCCGTACCTGTCATGCCGCTTAGTTTTTCGTACATCCTAAAATAATTCTGGTAGGTAATGGAAGCGAAAGTGCGTGTTTCCTCCTTCACAAATACCCCTTCCTTTGCCTCAATTGCCTGATGGAGACCTTCTGACCACCTGCGCCCTGGCTGGAGGCGGCCGGTAAATTCGTCAACAATGATTACCTCATCATCTTTAACAACATAATTCTTGTCTTTTTTGTATAACGCCTGAGCTTTCACTGCAGTCTCCAGATGGTGTACATATTTAACACCCTTTTCCGTGTAAATATCTCCTACTCCCAGAGATTTTTCCGCTTTTTCAATACCCGAGTCAGTGAGCTGAATAGCTTTTTGTTTCTCATCCAGAGTGAAATCCGACCCTTCGTGAAGTTCCCGAGCAATTGAAGCAAATGTTCCGTAAAGTTTTTCACTGTCGCCGGACGGTGCAGAAATTATAAGAGGCGTACGCGCTTCGTCTATGAGAATAGAATCAATTTCATCCACGATTGCGTAGGCATGCTCACGCTGGCGCAAGCGCGAAGCGTCGTATTCCAAGTTGTCTCGCAGATAATCAAAGCCGAATTCACTATTAGTACCATAAGTAATGTCCGCAGCATATGCTTCGCGCCTTGAGACTGGGCGCAGGAATTCATGTTCCACATGGAATGATCCTGTCTGGTCGCGTGTAGTGTCATCGCTCTTTGTGGTATGAGAGGCGTCATATATAAAAGAAGAGTCATGGCTTATGGCACCGACCGTTAGTCCGAGTGCTGAATATATCTGTCCCATCCACACCGCATCTCTCCTTGAAAGATAATCGTTTACAGTAACCACATGCACACCTTTGCCAGGTAAAGCATTGAGATACGCAGGTAGGGTAGCCACTAAAGTTTTTCCTTCACCCGTGCGCATTTCGGAGATGTTCCCGAAATGAAGGGCTGCACCGCCTGCTATCTGAACATCAAAGTGCCTTTCTCCCAACGTACGCCGTGCAGCTTCCCTCACCGCCGCAAAAGCTTCGGGCATGATCTCATCAAGCGTCTCCCCTTCTTGCAAACGCTCACGGAAAGACAGCGTAAGACCTTTCAAGGCACCGTCATCAAGCGCCTTGAAATCATCTTCAAAAGAAGTGACTTTGGGGGCCAGATTCAGGCCTTTTTGAAGTATAGGACTGCCGGTGTCCCTCGCAAAAAGTTTAGAAAACATTGTGGCGGCATTATACCGTTTTGTGCAGAAAAAATCCCGAAAAACAAAACACCTCCGAGTTTCCTCGGAGGTGTTTTGTGAAGTGCCTATCGGCGCTTTCTGCGCTTTGCCACTTTTCTTTTCGGCTTGCGTGCCTTGGTGGCGCGCTTCTTCGTTGCCTTGCGGCGCTTTTTTGCTGCCATGTTAATTTTGTTTTAGTTTGCGGAGTTGTTAAAGAATACTCGAGTACGTCTGCAGATGTGCTCCGCATCAGGTACCTTTTCTCTAACAAACTCATGCGAAACTTAATTGAACTAATTCATTCGTCACCGCGTGCATGCTTTCGCATGTGGGACCGCGCGCGAATGCACTCGACCTACAATTAATTATGAGACATAAATAGAAAAACAATTACACATTATGCGCAATGTGTGGATAACTAAAAAATTTAAAATAAATAATTAATTACGTTTTCTGCACGAAAATTCTGTTTTTATTTTATTCTACGGATTTCTTCCTTGTCTTATCTCTTCTATATATATGTCAGCGGTTGGTTTGTAGCTTGGCTGAAGCTCTCCTATTTTTGTGAGAACTTGGATGGCGTTCTCTCTCTGTCCTGCCTGAAGATACGCTGAAACAAGGGAGATGTACTGGTTCATATCATTCGGCCTGGCATTGACCCTGCTCTTAAATATCTCAATAACGTCTTGCCAGCGGCCAAGCTCTATTAATGCCGATGCAATACGGTCGTTGAACACCATATCGCCTTTCACTGTCCTGAATAATTCCTGCGCACGCGCTTCATCTCCGACATAAAGATAAGCGACTCCCAGGTTTATCTGAGCATCTTCGTTTTCCGGCGCAAGATCATAAGCTGTCTTGGCCGCTTCTAATGCGCGCACTGTATCTTTCTTGGTGAGATACGCGTTCATTATTTCGTAATAAATAATCTGCTTCGTCGGGGAAAGCTCGCGCGCTTTCTCAAGCTGCACCAGCGCTTCGTCTGCACGCCCAAACCGATTGAGAATGGATGCATACAAAAGGCGATAGCGAAGATCATCCGGCGTAAGAGCGATTTGCTTCCCCAACTCCTCATTCAACATCTCCAGATATTCTCTTTGTATATTCTGGTCCGAAAGAGAAGCGACATTGGATGCAAGTGAGAGAAGTTGTTCCCGTGCCTCGCCATCTCCCAGAGTATGAAGCGAAATGGCTTCCTGAAGCTTAGAGATAGCTTCCCCTATCCTCTGCTCCCGCACGGCCGTAAGCCCACTGATGATGTGATTTCCCGCACGCATGGGCTTCCATATGCCGAAGTAAAGAGTGAAGACCAGCACAACTGACAGTACGGCGGGGATGGTTCGCCTTGTGGATATTTTAGGGTCCCAGCTTTCCACCCTCTGCCATTCTGTATTTGAACGAGAATGAAGATAAGCAAGGAAAGATATGAAATAAATATAACTCACCGTGTTGTCAAAAAGGAAAAGCCCTTGGAAAAAATATGCGGCTAGAAGTGCTGTCAGAATGGCAGCGGACTCTCCTTCAAATTCTAGATTATCTTCCCTCTCTTTGAAAGCTTTCCAGAGGGCTGTCAGACAAAGGGTGAGGAAGAGTCCGCCGCCGACAATCCCACCCGCCACCAGCCAATCCAGGAACATATTGTGAGCGCGGTCAAACCACGGCTCCTGGTTGTACATACGCGGATCATAATATTCATTGAAAACATAATTGAAGCTTTCTATCCCCCATCCGAAAACAGGCTTGTCTGAAATGCCCTTAAGGGCCATAGGCCACACGAAATATCTTCCTTGGGTTTTGAAGTCGGAAATAGAAAGAGTGCTGAAGCGCGAAAGAACCGGGCTTTCTTTTACGAAAGTCGTATCTTTCAACGCAATAAAACTCAAGACGGCCACCGCTATCACCACGACGGTTGAAATACCCGCTATCCTCACTTTTCCCTTTCCTTTGAAGGCAAGGATGAGCGCCATAAGACCCAAGCCGCCTACTACTCCCAAAATGGCACCTCTGGTGGCGGTGAAATAAAGAACTGCAAGCTGTGCTATACCGAGCGCGGCATATGTTATCTGCATTCCCCTTTTCTTTTCGTGAAAGAAAAGGAACAGGGTTATAAAAAATGAGAACAAAAGATATCCCGCGAGATAAGCCGCGTTGCCAAGCGTACCATCCACGCGTACTCCGCCCTGATTAATAGCGATCTTCCCGCTTATTTGGAAAAACGCATATATACACATTACGGCCGAAGCTACCGCTGCGCCCTTCCACCATCTGCGCCAATGAGCGACTTCCTTCATCACGCTTCCCATCACAACGAAGAGCATAAAAAGATGCAGGAGGGTTACGTAGCCGTCCATACGCTCAAAATTAGACCAAAAACTTTTATAAGTATTTGGGGAAAGAATTGTTGAAACACCGAGAGCTAGTACGAAGAGGGAAAATATTATTAAAAGTGCCGATTTCTTCGGCCTGTACTTTTCATCGTTCAAGGCGAGAACCGCCCAAGCCACAAAAATTATCTCTACAATAGTGCGAAAGAAAAATGCTTTACCTGCGATGAACGGAAAAAGGAGTGAACTGGTAACAAAGAACGGAGTAACGAGGAGCGCAAAAAGGCCGGTAAAAACGACAGCTTTCGGAAGGGTAAGGTCTCTCATAATAGAAATATAACAATTTCTGGACAAACTTTCTATGAGTGAAATAAAGGATCTTTTGGTCTAGAATGGCAATAATGATACCTAAACTGAGACAGAGCGCATACAAAATTGCCCGTAAAAGCGAGAGATACCTAAAAACCGATGTGGTATACCTAGCAAAAAGCAGCTTTTGGATCACCTTTGGACAAGTAATAACACTCGGATCTTCTTTTATTCTAGCGCTTCTTTTCGCAAGACTGGTTCCAAAAGAGATATATGGAAACTATAAATATATTCTTTCCTTAATAGGTTTAGCAGCAGTTTTTTCCTTGAGTGGATTGTCACAGGGAGTATTGCAATCGGTGGCAAGAGGATTTTACGGAACATTTTTTGAAGCGGTACGATTATCCCTTAGATGGAATAGCATAATGTTCGTACTCCTATTATCTGGGGGCGGATATTACTTGGCAAATGGGAACGATACTCTGGGATATTCTTTGATATTGGCATCTTTTACCTTTCCTCTAATAAAAACCTTAGAAATGTACGAGCCAGTCCTCAATGGATCAAGAAATTTCAAGAAAAGCATGTTGTTTAGAGGGGCGGTTGACGTTGGAACGATTACGGCCACAGCAATCAGTATTTTTTTCACTAGTAACGTAGTAATACTAGTAGCGGTCAATCTCCTTACTCAAGTCTTACTGAACGCGATATTCTTTAGAAAAGTATATATTTCAATTTTTAATAAGGACAAAACCATTGAAACGGAAACTATAAGATCCAGTAGACATTTAAGTTTACAGTACACACTCTCTAGCGCGGCCAGTTATTTGGACAAAATAATTATTTTCCACTTTATCGGTGCCACCGGACTAGCAATTTATTCGTTTGCAATAGCAATGCCTCAACAGATAAAAGGCCTGGTGGCCACAATTCCATTTATTGCAACACCTAAAATTTCAGAGAGGTCATTAAAAGAATCTACTAAATCAGTCCCCCGCCATTTCTTTTATGGTCTCGTCTTTTTAATACCAATAGCAATACTTTATATAATTTTCTCCCCATGGTTGATGAAAGTATTTTTTCCAGCATACGTTGAATCAGTACCTTATTCTCAATTATTTGTTTTGGTTATTTTATTAATGGGTAATACTTCGGACATCGTTTTAACTACACAAAATAAGATCAAATACAGATATATCTTAAGCACTTTTGGAAGCGTTTCTCAAATAATCTTAATGCTCATATTGGTACATCCTTTCAAGATTTATGGAATTATTTGGGCATATCTTATATCAAAATATTTGTCTGCAATTCTAAGTTATATATTAGTAAAAAAGGCTGCTAAAAATTCTCCCGAATAAAGAAAAAGTGCGTTCCGATTCAAATCGGAACGCACTTTCCGTACAGCACAGAGCTAGTACAAGTATTTCCTACGAAGTTTCCTCAGCACTTCAAGCTCCCCAGATGTCACCACCTTGAGACCGGAGCCAAGCATTGCGGGAATACGAGCCGCCTTCTCAACAAGCTCCCTCATTTCATCAAACATGAGGGAAGATTGCTGATCAGAGCCCCACATACTTCGATCAAGAGTGAAGTGCCGCTCAATCATAACTGCTCCGAGTGCTACCGCAACAAGCGAAGGCAATATATCCGTCTCGTGACCACTATACCCGACAGGCACTCCAGGATACCAGCCGCGAAGAGTGTCGAGAACCTTCAAATTGAGCTCACGCTCGTCTTTGGTTGGGTAAGTCGACACGGTGTGGAGAAGGATGAGTTCCTTGGAGCCAACGAGCTCCACAGCCCTTGCCACTTCAGCTTGGGTACTCATTCCAGTTGAAAGGATGATCGGCTTCTTTGTGTCCTTGAGCCGACTCAGAAGCCCCTGGTCTGTGATGCAAGCAGAGGCAACCTTATAACACGGGGGATTGAATCTTTCGAGAAAATCCACCGACTCTTCATCCCACGGAGAGGCGAACCAGAGGATGCCAATGCCCCTGCAGAAGTCATCGATCTCTCGATACTCTTCTTCGGTAAACTCGAGTGCCAACTTCAGATCACCGTTCGTAGTGTTCTCGAAGTTTGACTTCTCAAGCCTTTCCTTGGCCTCAGCAGAAAGTACCCCGCGCTTCACAGCATTCTGAATTACGCCGGTGTAGGGTGGGATCTGGCGGGCCTTGAGGAGTTCCTCTGGGGTGTAAACTACCCCGACAGTGCGCTTTTGAAACTTCACAGCATCGCACCCCGCTCTCTTTGCCTCCTCGATGAGCTTCTTGGCAACCCCGATGTCGCCGTTGTGATTGATGCCAATTTCGGCAACGACGAAACACGGCTCACCATGACCAATAGCGCGCGAACCAATCTGAGTGTGCATACGAACTCCTTTTTCGTAGTGTTGGAAAAAACTTGCTCTAAAATGCAAACTAACACAAGTTACAAACAAAGTAAAGTAACTTAAGATTTTTTGAAAAACTTTATCTTGATTAAGGTTATGAAATAAATAGCTACTGCCAAAGACAGTAATACTTGTCCAACTATAAGATAAGCATCACCTACCAATAAAATTTTCACTAACAGTATGAGTGTCACCAAAAAACGTATGGCAACCTCTTGACCAGAAATGTTTTTTACAGAATTACTCTTTTTAATCTGCCACCATTGAGTTAGTATCCCGTAACTCATAAATGCGAGACTGGCAACCGCTAGATAATCAAATATTTTCATTATCTTTATTATCTGGATATTAACTTCTTAATAAAAGATAAATTTTCACTTGCCGCTTTTGTTTCTTCACTCCCCCTAGAGGTTTCCAGAGTAAAATTTCCATTGTAATTTATTAGCTTAAAGGATTGAAACGCTTCTTCGAAGTTTACCACTCCAGAACCAAGCATTACATTTTTTCCGTCCAATATCTTATCTTTGATGTGAACATGGATTATATATTTTCCCAATCTTTGTATTTCCTCTTTGGGGTTAAAACCAAAATAGGTTCTATTTCCAGTGTCGTAACACAAAAATATATTTGGGCATGCTTCCACAATTTCAATTTGATCCTCCGCTGACAAATCGCATTCTAAAGCGATCTTTATACCTAAATTATTGGCATAATCACCTACCTCTTTTAGAACAGCAATCCCGTTTTCCAAAAGACCGTCTTTCAGACTAGAACCCTCTAGAAAGGGGAGAACTGCTACTTTTACCCCCACATCACTTGAGTTTTTTAGAATTGAGAAAAGGTTCCTTTTGCTTTTTTCTGCTACCCCAGAATCTGGGTGGGTCAATGGCTTGTGCATTATATGGTCAATACAGACGGAATAAGCTACCAGGCCGGTATTTTCTATAGATTCTTTGAGCGGGCGGGTATCACCCGACCAAAGTGGATTTTTATCATTTGGATCTGGGTCAGAAATAAGTTCTATGTAATCAAAACCCAACCTTTTCGCAACACCAAATTCTTCTTTCCATTTTTCATCGGGAAAACATTGGAGTCTCCCGTTAGAGTCTGTCAGCCTCCCTTGTATTATCCCTATCATTCTATTACCAAACGCTTCTTCCACCATCAATTACTAAATTATTACCAGTCATATAAGAAGAGGCTTCTGAACATAAAAATGCGATCGCCCCTTTATATTCATCTTGATTTGCCATTCTAGCCATAGGAATAAGGTTGATTAATTTTTTTACAAATTTAGGATCAATGTTCTTGTTATATATTCCTCCAGGAGAAAGAGCGTTAACCCGTACACCTTTATCTGCCCAATAAGTGGCAAGGTATTTTGTAAGTCCTATCAAGCCATGTTTAGCTACTGAATAAGTGACCGGCTTTACCTGAGAACTTTCCTTCTCGCCGGGTTTTTTATAAATACGCTGATCGGGGGCAATGACAGACAGGTCTGAAGCAATGTTTACAATAACCCCCCCACCTCTTTCTGCCAACTTTGATCCGACAATCTTGCTCATTAAAAATGCCCCGGTTAGATTAACAACCATGTCATTATTCCACTGATCGAGTGAAAAACTCTCGAAGCGGGAACTTGTGGTTTTAACTTTTTTCTCACCCATTTTGGCATTGTGGGCGGCGTTATTTATAAGTCCGTAAACTGGCCCAATTTCTTTCTCTGTTTTATTGACTGCTTTTACTATCTCATACTCCTTTGTTATGTCTACGACGTATCCCTTACAAATACCATTTAAAGCCTTAGAAAGTTCTTTGGCTATCTGAACAACTTTTGGATTGATATCAAAAAGTGCTACCCTCCCACCAGACTCAAGTATGGCCTCAACGTGCTTTACGCCAAGATACCCCGCGGCGCCAGTAATAACGAAAACTTTATTTTTTAAATCAAATAATGTGTTTTTCATTTTTTAAAAGGAATTATGTTGACCGCCATCGACAACTAGACTAGAACCCGTAATAAACTTGGCTTTTGAAGATGATAAAAATACAATTGCCTGGGCAATTTCGTCCGGGGTTCCAAATCTCCCTTGAGGAACAGCTTTATTGATATGTTCTTTAACTTTTTTCGGATCTTCCTTTGAGAGCTCCTCCCAACGTCCGCCCGGGAAATAGACATTCCCAGGATTGACGATGTTGACACGTATATTATCTTTGGCGTACTCAACACTTAAATGCTTTGCATAGGAATTCAAGGCGGCTTTGGCAGCAGCATAAGAGGTTGGTGCTCCTATATATTCAATTCCGGCAATTGAGCCGATAACAACAATGGATGCGTGTTTACTTTTTTTAAGGATTGGAATGAGTTTTGATACTAACAAAACAATTGAAAAAAAGTTTTGATTAAATACATCTGCCCAAACCTTTTCTGAAATATTTGATGTCTTTGGAACATTTCCATTACCAACACATACAACTAAGATATCAAGTTTATTCCCAAATATTTTAGTAACATCAGAAACAATTTTTTTACGACCACCCTCTTTTGTTATATCAGAAACTACAGAAAAAATGTCTTTAGAAAATTTGTTCTCTAACTCTTTTCTTTTTTGGGAAAGTTTCTTAGCATTCCTTCCATGCAAAATAACCTCTCCCCCCAGCTCAAGAAATGACTCGGCCACCCTTGATCCTATGCCTCCAGAAGAGCCGACTACTAGGACTTTTTTACTTGAAAACTCTTTAGACATCTTAAGTTTCGGTACTATAACACAACTTCGTATTTTACTTTGGATCAATTAACGTTTGATCAATTCCCCGAGATTCCAAAATAAAATTGGAAAAATCTCTAACTGCACCATCTCCCCCATTTCTACGGCTTACAAAATCGCTAATGTCTTTGACCACCAATTCGCCAGACATTGGTGTAGCTCTAAATAAAGCCTTTTTCATAATTGGAAAATCTACAAGATCATCTCCCATGACCGCACAGACATCCCAGGTCAGACCATTATCTTTAAACCATTTTTCTGCCGCAACTATTTTTTCTTTCCCGCTCATCCCAGTAAAAAGTCTAACGTGACTCCAACCTTTTTTATTATTCTTGCTCATTGAAGATGTAAAATTATTCCATCTCTTTACTACGTCAACTATATGTTTAGCAGAAACCCCCTCCTCACTAGTTATCAAACAAACTCTTATTCCAATCGCTCTTAGTAATGAAACCCCTTGGCCGTCTGAATAATTTCTATATTTAATTTTTGAATCTCCTCCTTCAGGAACACGGTTGTCTGTAAGTACTCCATCAACATCAAATATAACTCCTTTTATATTACGGATCCGTCTTAAGGCATTTTCCCCACCTAGAAGGACCCCGTGTCTATTTTTAGTTTTTTTGTTCATACAAGCCCTTGTTAGAGGCTAACCATAGAAGATTAGCGCGTAAATTTCAAGTATAAATTCTTTTTAATGTTTTATACGTACCTATTTGATATTTTCAAAATCTGTGATATTATTTTTTTAGAGCAATATATGTTCTTTACCAGTCATCAGTTACACAAACCCAAAAGGAGTGGCACCAATGACAAATATCGCTACGAGGGAACTTCCTGTTTCTTCAAAGAAAGTTCACCCGAGCGAGCTTGTTGGTGAACTTTCTTTGAACGCCCTCAAGGGGCTAAGCATCGTTTTCGTAAACATGCCCCTAAGGGAAAGCGCGCAACCAAACACCCCGCCGCAAGGTCCGGGGCTCATGGCTGCAAGGCTACGTATGTATGGCGCAGAGCCGTCCATTGTGGACCTCAACGCGTACAGGATCAAAGATGCTGAAGCGGGAGCGAAAAACCTTCCGAATGGAAGGCATCTTTCTCTCAAGGAAGCGGAGTCACTCTTGAGAGCCCACTTCAACAAACACGGGGAGCCGGACATCATTGCCTTTTCTGGAATGATCACGACTCTTCGGTGGCAGGAGCAAGTGGCCAAGATGTGCAGAGGTATTGCGCCTCACTCATTCATGGTAAGTGGCAGAGGTCTTGCAACGGAAGTGAAGACCCCCCTACTCTCCTGGATACCAGAGTTGGATGCGATTTCTCACTCTGAAGGAGATGACGTAATTCTCCTTCTGGCACATGAAGTGAAGCACGCTCGGGACAATCATTCTTCGAAATTCTTGCGCTCGATGACAGGAAGTAGATTCTACATCGGAGATATGGGCGGTAAGCCGAAGTTCATGTATAGCGGCGATCGTCCGAACAATCTCGATTCCTTACCGTTCTCGGCCTGGGATCTTCTTCATCATGACGTGTTCGGCAACCCCATACTTGAGTGGTACATAAACACTCCTGTCTGGGGCTTGGCTGCTAACAACAGCTCTGCCACTTCATTCTCGATGAAGAGAAGTCTGACCACCGTCTCTAGCCGCGGTTGCCCGTTCGCCTGTCGTTTCTGTTTTCGTGGCGGCCAGGGTGAACGAAACTACGGGATCAGGTCGGCGGAAAACCTCCGAGCTGAAGTTGAATGGCTCATCAAGACATACAAACTCGACTTCGTCGGTTTTCCTGACGACAACTTCGCGGTAGACAAGCGAAGAATGGCTGCACTGCCTGAGGCTTTCAAAGATCTTCCGTTTCGTTGGGGAACACACACACGCCTCGACGAAGCGGACGATCGCTTGGAACCTATGGCAGAATCGGGTTGTGTGTACATCGGCTTCGGCGCAGAAAGCGCGAGTGTACGGGTTCTCACGGAAATGGGAAAGGGTGGGTTCATCCTGAAGAGAGGAACCACCAGAATAAATGGTTTCGACTTTCCCAAAACCATGATTGACGGAATCACAACGAGCAGGGGTGTAAATATTCACTCAAACTGCACGTGGATCATGGCCTATCCGGGAGAACAACTCTCCGACCTTCAAACGAGTGTCGCGTTCATCATGTGGCAAATCGAGGAAGCAACTCGAGGGTTGACGCCGGGCACTCCTGAATACGAATTTGCTGTTTCAACCATCAACCAAAGAATGTTCACAGCAACGGCGTATCCGGGAACCGAGATGTTCCGGCACCCGAAAGTGCAAGATCTCTTGAACAAACACTTCGGAATTATTTTCGATGAACGTGGTGAGCCAGTTGCAAACGAATCCCTCCGGGACTACATCCTGGAACTCGACGATGCGACCAAGGTTCTCCACGGAACTGATGGATCCCCGATTAATTTCGGTGACATGCCAATGGACAAATTTCTCGAAGCTCGCGATCACATTGATCGAAACGAGGTCGTGAAAATCCTTGACATGACCTAGCCTCGGTAAGAGGTTGGGCTAGAACGAGCAGGCCCCACAAAGGTCTGCTCGTTTTTTCTTGATATTATTAGATAAATGTGATAGAATTTAGGTATGAAGGTAGTGGGAGTTATCCCGGCCCGAGGCGGATCTAAAAGTATTCCCCTCAAAAACCTCAAAGATTTCTGTGGTAAACCATTAATTGCGTGGTCCATAATTTCTGCTAAAAAATCAAATCTTGATAGAGTGATTGTTTCAACAGACAATAAAGAAATAGCTAAGGTTGCAAAAGAATATGGTGCAGAAGTACCCTTTATTCGCCCGAAAGAATTGGCTGGAGATACTGTAGGAATAGAGCCCGTACTAAAACATACATTTGAATGGCTGCGTGACAATGAGAATTACAAGCCAGATGCAATTATGCTACTTCAATCCACTTCCCCACTACGACAAACATTTCATATAAACGAAATGTTAGAAATTTTTAAAAAAAATAACCCAGACTCTGTGGTTGCGGTAAACAAGACCCCAGCAAATCACACTCCATGTTGGACACTAACGAAAGATAAAAATGGAAAAGTGAGTCTTTGGGGAGGAGTGCTCTTAAAGGATATTCCGATCCGAAGGCAGGATTTCGCGCAAAAGTGCTATGCTCGCAATGATTTAGGGTACATTCTAAAATTTAAAAATTTATACGAGGATAAACCTAATTTGTACGGCGATAAAGTCGAGCTGTATGTGGTACCTGATGCTCATAAATATGAAGCTGACCTCAATACTCTTGAAGAGTGGCAGGAAGCAGAAGAGAAAGCTAAGAGAATTTTGCGAGTCTAGCGTAGTTCTTTGAGGATTGAGCAGGCAATCCGTTTCCCGGATTGCCCATCCATAAACTGTATCTGTTGATCAACTATCATCTTCCTTTCTTCTCGATCTAGAGAATGGTCATTAAGATAATTCTTCAAACTTTCTATCATCTCTTCCAGTGAACGGGCCACTTTTATTCCCCCAAGATCAAGCATCTTTTTCATATGATCTTCGTCATGATACCTCCTCACACTATCGATATATGGCTTTTTCTGCCGTCCGTCAAAATTCGCTACGATTTGGGGCTTATCTAAAACTAAGGCGTCAATACCTAGAGTGGTCGCTACCCAGATAATTACCTTCGAGTGGTATATAGAATCAAAGAGATGGTCTACGTCCTCCGGCCGGAATTCCACATCTTTTCCTTCCCCCACTCCTGGTTTATCGAAAATAAAGTGATTATCAGGGATAAAACTTCCCATAGGTAGCTCTCTACCCGGATGCAACCTTACCAGAAACTGGATATCTTCAGGCAGAACTTTTTTCTGTATGGCTTCTTTCAGAATGTCCAGAACTTCGCAATCAATGTAAGAGAGCGGTGCGCCAAGAGGAGAAAACAGTATTTGGCGGTAATTCGGGTTTAATCCCATTTTTTTGGCAAAATCCCCCCATGGCATCGCCTGCTTGTTCAAGAAGAAATCAAACTGGGGCAAGCCCACGATCTCTATCTGACATTTTTCTACATCATGCAGGGTCAAAAGTTCGCTTTCTATTTCTGAGTTATTCACTAGGATCTTATCGGGAATGATGCGCAAAAGACCCTTGCTATAACAATTATCCCAGGATCTGACCATTCCAATCGTCTTTATATTGCGGCGCTTAGCTTCCCTCAATAAGAGCACGTCTAGTTTATCGAATAGATCAGTAGAAAAAACCAAGTCAGGTCCATACTCTGTGAAGTAACGGTCGAACACATGCGGACTGACCATCCAATCCAAGCAGCGAAAGAGTGAGTGCGCTATGGAGTTTCGAGTAAATAATTTCACCGCTAGCAACTCGGCCCAGTATTTTACCTGTCCTATAAATCCCTTAGATTGATTGAGCCTTTCTTGCCTCTTATACCAAAGGTAGTGAGAGTCTACAAGCAACCTTGCAATAGAGTGTAGAAAGCCGATTGATTTATACTTGGTGAGTATATCCACATCGACTCCTTCGAAACTGACTCGAGGATGCTGAAAATACCTTTCAAAAACCTCTTTCTTATGGTCTGGGACTAGAATGACGATTTTTAGCTCAGGCTTTTCTTGTAGTACTTTCAATGCATCCGTACTAAGGATGTTTTTGGATATTATGCTATGGAAACAAGTGATGAAAATAGTCTTCATGTCTGATTTTCTTCCATGGTCTTTTCGAATATGAAGCCGGAAGGGAAAAGATCGCTCACATACCTGCCCACCCTCGATCCTCTGGAAAAAGTGGCTGCCCTCGCAGGATCGAGTCTGTGCTTCTTGTTTTCTTCGAAAGCTCTCCGCATCTCTGGACGAATAAACCTCTTTAGCGAACTATATGCTTCGAAAAACCTGTTGACCCATAGCGGTTTCCTATATACCAGCTCAAATCCATGACTATTGAACAGGTTCAACATCTGTTTTTCCGAAAAATAGCTGCAATGGTAAGGCGGCTCGAACTGGCGTTCGAAATAGCTTTGGTCATTCTTGAATAAATCCAGTGAGAAGATATTATTCTTTACAAAAACTAATCCGCCCATCTTTAGACATTTGTTCAATGAGCTTATATCTGAATGTGGATTCTGCATATGTTCGAGCACATCGTGAAGAGTGGCGATGTCAAAACTTGAGAAATCCAGATCTTTAAGTTCGCCCTGCTGGACATCCATGAATCCTCGTTTCTTGGTCAAAGCGACAGCCTCAGCGGAAACGTCGATCCCATACGGGATCGCTCCGAATTCCTTTGCCATCTTGAGCCCTGAGCCCCCTGCACATCCTACGTCAATATATTTCGCACCGTTTATTTCCCTATATCTTCTAAGAAGATTGAAGATGGTTCGATAGATTGATAAATGAACGCTCTCGTTGTCCAGGTAGCTGAAATCTCCTTTTTTCGAATGAGCAGAATTGATCAAAGACTGAGGATTATGGTAGTTGCCAAAGTAGGATTCGTTATAGTGGTCTTTATAAGAGAAATCATTTGATAAAAATACAAAAAAACAATTCTCGCAAAACGAGAGGACGTATTCGCCTCGACTTCCGATCATTCCCAATTTACGGCTATTGCAGAGTGGACAGCTGATTTTCATTAGTTAGATCTAAGATTGCCACATTATACAGTCTCCATACAAGTTCCAAGTCATCGTATGGGATCAACTCTATTTTTACATTCTCCCTTATAAAAGCCGAAGCACTTATTGCTTTCTTAGCAATTTCTGGAAAATTATTCACATACTTTATTGTCCTTTTCTCATAAAGCCCGGATTTGCTCTTTCTCCAGGAGATTTCCTCCGGCACTCTGCCATCAAAAGCTTTTCTTAGTGCATATTTCGTGACCCCACCCCTGAGGTTGAGACTTACCGGAAGATTCAAAGCCAATTCAACTATACGAAAATCCATGAATGGTGCTCTCGATTCTATAGAAAATTTCATACTGTTTCTATCCTCATCCCTAAGAAGAGAGGGCAGATGGGTTCTAGTAATTTCCTGGATCTGGAACCCCTTCAAATCAGAAGCTTCTCGATGAGTATCCTGGTCTGCAAATACACCAGGTTCTTTTAATAAAGAGGAAATTTTCTTTTCTCTCTCGGAACCAAAGGGACTTCGGAGCGCTGAGAATACCACCTTTCTTAATGCTTTGATTCGAGAAATGTTATGGAAACGACTGACATATTTAAGGCACTCAAAAAAATATGGGAAATTAAAGGATGTGAGAGCTGTCCAACCAGCTTTGAGATAATAGCGCGGATATCCCCAGAAAAGCTCGTCTGCTCCCTGACCACTTAACAGCACTTTAATTCCTGACTCATGGATCTTTTTCATAAGAAAGAACTGATTATAAACATCGAAATTCCTCACCGGCTCGTCATGTGTAGATACGAATTCCTCCATTTCTCTGTTATTGATCTCTGTGGGAAAATTAAAGAAATGAGATTGAATGTTCAGAGCAGGAAAAGATTCTATGAGCTTTTCGACTAGCTCTTTCTCGTCAGTATCCCTACCTGGATGACAGACTGTGAAAGTGTGGAGCATACTGCCCTTTTTCTGCAATTCCGATAAGAGAGACAATATCGAGGATGAGTCTACTCCACCCGAAAGAGCGAGAGCCACAGGGACATCACTTCTTAACCTCAAGCTGGTTGCGCTTCTAAGTAATGAGTGGATTTTATCTGTGATTCCGTCAACGCTATCAGGCAAAAAAGGGAGTTTTGCCTCCTTGGGAGACCACCATTCGGCAATATCCAATTTCCCATGATTCCATTTTATCCACGACCCCCCTGGCAAGCTTTTAATATTCTCATAGAACGTGTCCGATCTTCCAAAATAATAAGTATCTAGTGAAAGAAGATACTCCTGGAATTTGTTCCTATCCATTACTGGTTTAAAGCCAAGCTCTTTAATGACCTTGATCTCGGAGGCGAAAACGAAGTCCCCGCTCTCTGTTGAATACAAAAAAGGTTTTTTGCCCATACGATCCCTCGCGGCAAAGATTTGTTCGTTTTCCTCATCCCATATAGCAAATGCGAACATGCCGTTAAAACGCTCCAGACAATTTTCTCCCCAAGCGAGATAAGAGGCCATTATTACCTCGGTATCGGTCTGCGATGAAAATTCATGACCCAAAGCCACCAGCTCTTTCCTCAACTCTATATAATTATAAATCTCCCCGTTAAATATAATTTTGAGATTACGACCATGATAGGTATATGACATCGGCTGGTGACCGGTCTCTGAAAGATCTATAATAGACAGTCTAGTCAACCCCAAAAAGCCTCGGCCACCGATTTCTACAACACCCCGGTCATCTGGGCCCCTATGAGTGATTTTTCCTAAAGCCAAGGCAAAATCCTCTTTGGATATTTTGAGTTTCGTATTTGAAATAATGCCTAAAATTCCACACATACTTTATTTGGTCTTATTTACCTCATAAATAAGCTGTCTCTCCCAAACTCCCGCCAGATTGAAAGCCAGGCCGCTGTCATTAAATAAGCGCTCGATCTCTGCCTGTGAAAAATTATTCACCCATCCTTTCATTGAACGACTTTTAATACTGTCCCCCAGCCTGAAGTCGGCATATGACAATATGACATTCTTCCCTAATTTTGAGATATTTGCGAGGAATTCTCCTGGATACCTGGAATATTCGAACACCCCGCTGATAACGACATAGTCAAATATCTTATCAATCTCAGGGTATATCCGTGAATTAAAGTCACAGAACAAGACTCCTTCCTGTTTAATAAGATCACAGGGCTGATATGAAAAATCTCCTTTGAGATACTTCTTCAAATTGAGATTTCCAGAGCCGATATCTATCACCGAACTGTCTGGTGGAATCATGGAAGCGATCTTCATATTCCTCGACTCCCAAGATGATGAAACCTCTTGAGAAACTCTTCCCCATCTTTTCATATCATTTCCCCGCAGAAAGGACCTTAGATATAGGAGAAAATCTCTGGCCCTAATTGTGATTATTTTAAATATCATTCTATTTCAATAATGATGCGATCTTATCTGTATTTTCTCGTGATTTACTCCTGGCCGGACCAAAGTCAAAAGCGGATTCTTTTGGTCTATTCAGAAAATCCACTATTTTTTTTCTACTACCTGAGTCATTAATTGTGACTGTGTTTTTAAAATCTATTTCACTTAACACATTCTCAACCTTCTTGGCATATACAAGACCCATTATCGGCAACCCAGGTATTACTGACGCCATTATTACAGAATGCATCCTCATACCAATAAAAGATTGACATGAGGATGCATTCTCCAGGAAGTCATTAGGGGTCATGGGATTAATGACTTTAAAATTTATTCCTTCATGCAGATGACTTTTAACAATCTCGATAGTTAGCGCATCTTTTAATGGAGCTGTCTGCAGGCAAATCACTTCAATATTCTTATTTTCAGAGAAAAAATTCAGGGCTTGAGCCAACTCTCTTAAAAGATGGTCTTTGTCGCAACTAGAATCCGACAAACTCAAAGTATCAGAGAAGGTCAGATTGATTCCTATTCTATTGGCTTTAGGTTTATACTCAAAAATATTCTCTAGATGAAAAACCGGATCTAGAACTACCTCGACGTCTTCATCTTTAAATACCTCGCTCGCCTCCAAAATATTGGTTTTTGATTCCTTGTCTCTTACAGAAAGATAAGCTGGCTTTTTTATATTCATAATCTCTGTCAAAACTTCTCCTTTGGATACCTTATCAACACCTATCGACAGAATTGCCACTTTCTTCCCCAATACCTGGGCGATTCTCAGGGGCCGTATGTAAATCTTTAGCCAATCAACTCTGTCTCTTATTAGCCCACCACCACCCCAGATAAATAAATGACACCTGGCAATATCTATAACAGAAAGAACAATCTCGGATAAGTCTTTGAGCCTGAATGGCGACTTTATAGATACTCTTTTATCTCCCGCCAATTCAGGATGGCTTTCTGAAAATTGATTCTTATCAAAAACCAGAATAGTTACTTTTAGGTCAAGAGAAGAAAGCGAGGAAAATAAATCCTTGAGGATCGTCTTGCATATGGCTTCATCCCCCAAATTCCCCATGCCATAGGCGCCGCTAATTACTATCCTTTTATATGATTCTTTCATACGTATCTCGGTAAATATTAGCGACATTATCCCACTGCATCTTATCTGCCCATTGAATGGCATTCTCTGACAACTTTCTGTAGGACTTTTCATTCTCAAGCACACTTTCCATAATGAGGGCTAAATCATCAACATCATTCATCCTCGCCAGTCGCCCACTAAAGCCGTCTTTTACTGCTTCCTCTGCTCCGCTCCCCATCATGCCAACTACCGGTATTCCTCTGGCATTCGCCTCAAGGTATACGAGACCGAACCCTTCGAATTGAAGCCCATCGCTCACTGGGGTGAGCACAAAAAGATCGGCTTGGCTGTAGAGAGCGTCTAGCTCTCCATCAGACATAGGACCTGTCATAACGACCTCCTTTTCTAAACCATGTTTCTCCACCAGAGAGCGTAAGCGCTCCACATAATCCATATCGAATTGTGTACCTACTATGTAGTAGGTAAAAGGAGAGAGTTTCTCTCTTGCTCTCGAAAGCGCTTCGATAACCAAGTGGTAACCCTTTCTGTGCTTTAATCCTCCTACTCCCATGATCACATGAGCGGGAAGAGGTGTACGCAGAACAGAATCTGGAGCACGCTTGATACCGTTAGGCACGACTGTGATATCCAGCGATGGGAAGTTCTCTAACACCCTTCCTTTAGTATAGCGGCTAACTGCGACCAAGGCGCTGGCCTTGCTATAAGCTAGGCGTTGGAATCTTTTAAACCAGTGATTATGAAGTAAAAAAATAGAATAGGTACCGTGAAATGTGATGACGTAGGGCACCCGCATAAATAGTGAGAGAAGGTAGGAGATAAATGCACAAGGCTCTACGACGCAATGAATAACATCTATTTTTGCCTTTCTCTGTTTTAAATAAATCTTTATGGCCGTGAGCCAAGACAGTAAAAAAAGCTTTTTAAAGCGTAGCGGTTCAGCTACGTATTCAACTACGATCTCTACTCCTCCCTCTTGGAGAGAAGTACTTAAATCATCAGTATATCTAGCCCACCCGGAGCCGGAGCCGGGAGCGGCGATCATTAGTATTTTCATGATTAAAATAAACCTAACGCTTCCTCGCGTTCTCTATGACCTGCCTGTGAGCACTGATCCAAGTGAGCATCCTGTCCACTCCTCGATCGAGACTGATCTTAGGCTTCCAGACGAGAAGTTTATAGGCTTTTGTAGTATCCGCTACAAAGATAGGTTGGTCGCCAGATCTTATTTTATCGTAAGCAGGAATGATAGAGGAATTAAGTTTTTTTGAGAGAAGAGCGAGACATTCCAAGATGGAGAGAGTATTGCTGGCACCACCGCCAATATTGAAAGCCTCACCCGAAACCTTGTCTATATTTTTAAGAGCGAGTTCGTAGAGACGTACTAGATCTTCGACGTGCAGTAGGTCTCTCACCTGCTTTCCTGTGCCGAAGATGGTTATCTTCTTTCCGAACATAGCTGCGATCGCAAACCATGCTACCCAGCCCTGGTCTTCCACGCCCATCTGATGCTCTCCGTAGATGCAGGATTGGCGGAAAACTACAGTTTTTAGTCCGTAGATGCGTCCATAATCAAGCACATAATGATCAGCCGCACCCTTGCTGCAGCCGTAAGGAGAATGGAAATCAATAGGAGCCTCTTCGCCTACTCCTTTTTTATTTAAGGCCTTATTTTTAAATAGATACCGAGTCTTGTTTTCGCTGACTGGGAAAGATGGCATGGAGCCGTAGACCTTATTGGTCGAAGAATAGATAAGTGCCGGCTTCCGCTTGGAGAGCCGGACGGCTTCAATGACATTAAATGTGCCGAGCGCATTGATAAGAAAATCTTCTCGAGGATTGACTACCGAGGTAGTAACGGCAACCTGTGCCGCAAGGTGAAGCACTGCATCCACCTCCCCCACAGCCTTTTCTAAACTCTTGATATCGGTCACGATATCCCCTTTAATAAACTTAACTTTCTTTCCGAAATCCTTTTGGACGGATTTTAAATTAAATTCTGTACCGGCCCTAGAAAGATTGTCAAAAATGGTCACTTTCCAGCCT
Organism: uncultured Candidatus Saccharibacteria bacterium; assembly: GCA_964582295.1. Lineage (GTDB taxonomy): Bacteria > Patescibacteriota > Minisyncoccia > Phycocordibacterales > Zambryskibacteraceae > 12-FULL-44-12b. The sequence continues at coordinate 17,798 of CAZOQP010000004.1, read as the reverse complement.
TTTTTCAAAAAATAGCGGGCTGCATTCACGCCTATGAATCCGGCGCCGCCGAGTATAAGGATTTTTTTCATGCTTAGATATTATATATGGTTCCCCACCGTAGGGAAACTTACTTCTTTTTAGCGGCCAAATAGTACCCCGTAGCCATAATCTGGCTTTCTTTTTTAGTTTTCCCTATATCACCATATTCTTCCAAAATTAGCCAGTTGAGTCTATCTAGGAGCCAAGCTGTGGCAAAAAGGAGAAATTTCGCGAGTTTATTGAGCTTCAGCTTCGTTTGAAAACCCACTCTCTGTATGAGTGCACCGATAGCTGAAAAAGTCTCTGTTTCCGCTCTTAATTCTATGATTTCCCAGGCCTCAAAGAGCTTTGTGAGGCCATACTTTGTGAAGCGCCAATAATCATGAGGAGCGTCATGTAAAGGATAAACGAAGCGGGTCGAGAGAATAAGAGTGCCACCTTTTGCCATCACCCTTCTTAGTTCCTCTTCTACTTTGAAGGGATTGAGCGTATGCTCGAGCATTTCAGTACAAAGAACAAAAGAAAATTCCCCATCTTTAAATGGCAGTTTTTGAGCATCTGCTACTATGTCTGGATTTCTTTTGGGGTCTATGTCTACAGTAATCCTATTGGGGAAAAAACTACCATATGAAGACCCTCCGGAGCCTAAATCCAAAACCCTTTCTGTGGTGGCATATTTTTCAAGAAATTTTTCCAAGTTTTTTCTGGTAATTTTTTTCACGGAAATTTATTTTATTGCATATACATAATACCCCTTGGTAATATTTTTCTGCTTCTTTTTAAAAATTTTATCAAGGAAACGACTGATGCGATCCAGTGTATGTTTATTTAAAAATCTAATCGGTAAAAAGGTGACCATAGCTCGAAAGTATCCGCCCTGATTGACGATCTCAATGTATGAAAAATCCTTAAGTATGTAACGAATTGTCTCTTCAAAGAAACGCCAATAGTCTCCATACCCAGGATTACCCCCATATCCCTTATTGCCATGATATGGATATGTTGACGGAATTTGGATAAGTAAAACTCCACCAGGCTTTAATATTCTATAAATCTCTCTTACAGCACGAATGGGATCAAAGACATGCTCAAGAACAGCATTACAAATAACAGCATCTTCACTGTTGTTTGGAATAGGAATGTTATGAATATCACCAACGATCTGAGCACCAGTACCCTCAATATCAAAAGACCTGTAGTTTGAACCCAAAAACAGATGTTTGAACTTTTTAAGATTTTTCTGAAATCCGGGCCCACCGCCAACATCGAGAATATTTCCTCGTTTACTTATTTCAGTAATTTTCTGTTCAAAAAATATATCCCACTCCTCTTTTATCATATTTTTATTTAAAAAATTCCATAACATTCTTAGCCCTATTCTCCCATGTATACCGGACTATATCTTTCGCGCACTGTTCTGAAAGGCGATCTGCCTTTTGCTTATCCCTACAAATAGACTCAACTTCTTTTGCAAGTGAATGTGAATTATCTGGTTCAAAAAAGACTGCATTCTTTTCATTTAGAACCTCTCTTAGAGAGGGCAGATCCGAAGCCACTATTACCCTCTTAACTGCCATGTACTCAAAAAGCTTCATTGGTGAAGTATAGAGACGAGATATGTCTTCCTTGGCACTGTTAGGAATAACCAAAATATCAGCGGCCTTGAGATACATGGGTACTTCATGGTGGGGTTTTTTACCTAAGATAGAAATATTTTTTATAGAACCAAATTGTTCTTTAAATGAAGCGATATCCTTGTCAGTACCCCCAATAAAAACCACATGGATATCTTGAGACATTTCCTGGGCTGCTCCCGCCAATGTGTGGGCTCCTTTCCAAGAATACAAATGCCCGGTGTAAAGAACCACCTTCTTATCTATTGGTAAGGAAAGTATTTCCCTGGCTTCTAGACTGGTCATAGAAATATTAAACTGATCCAGATCAACTCCATCTGGAGCAATATGGATTTTTTCATCCTTTACACCAAAAGTCTTGTAAAGATCTTTAAGTCCGCGAGTTATCACCACGATGGGCACCTCTTTCTTAATTATTGTCCGAATAAAAAAGTTGGTATGCCCCATATGAGCTTCCCATATCACCTTCTTACCCATCAATTTCAAACACCATGCAAATAGTTCATCACGGGTGTAAAAAATAGTGTCTTTTGACTGAAAAAGTGCATACCAGGCCGTCATTTCTGCGAAGCTCAAGGATTCTATCCAAAATCCAATTTTTCCGAATCGGACCAAATCAAGGCAAAAAAGCCGCTTAATGCCAAAGGTACGCTTCACTTTATAGTAATCAAATGAGTTGTTTTTAATGGGGGTTTTCCGTGTCGGCACCACGAGCTCTACATTCATCCCCGCCTCAGCGAATGCTTCGCACATCTTCATGATCTGGATACCGTGGGCCTTTTCGGTAGGTAGTCTAATATTCGCTATATATACGAGTTTTTTCATAACTGTCCTGTGATCTTTAAAAAGACATCATAATACGGTTCATCTTTCCATTCATGTACTTTTTTGTCAGAATATTTAAAATTTACATTATTTGATGCCACGCAATACAAATGGGGACTCCAAGGTGAAACTAGAAAATCTAGAAATGTATTCTTAAAAATAAACGGTCGTATTTCTTTTACAAACCAACCCGCACGTTCTACTGTAAGTTTTAATGATTTTTTTGTAAAAAAATTTATATGATTACTTGCCAACGCACCACGAAACTTAGAAACCTTCAGAAGAGAGGCGTGTCGTGGGATCATTGGCACACCCAAAATTATTTGAGTATTTTCATTGGAAATATTTTTAAGCTTCATTAAAAATGCGTGCGGGCTCAATAAGTGTTCAAAAAGATTATTGGCCCAAATGTAATCAAATTGATTTTGCAGAGGCAATTTATCAATTTGTTCTACGTTTCCAAAAATCATTTGTAGACCATGCTCTTTTCCATAACCCACCTCATTTTTAGCAGAAGTAACTCCAATACTTCCCTCTCCAAAGTGGATCAAGTGCTGGCCTGATCCACACCCAAGATCAAGAACCGCTTTATTTCTCAAAGAAAAAGTTCTGAGAATTCTCTTAAAAGTCTTTGACAAGGCCACATTTTTAAATTGTTCAGATGGGATCATTGTTTTTAGTTAAATTTTTATCTAGGTTATCTATAAAAATAATATTAACAGGTGTCATGGCCAGCTTTTTGTAATTGTGGGAATCCATAAAAGAAACCAAGTCACTTTCATAATTCCCTTTACTTAATACCTGGGAGGAGGCGGCGACCTCCACACAAAAAATCTTTGGCCTTTTAGACCAACTAAAACCCATCAAGATATCCAGATCTGAACCTTCAGTATCTATTGAAATCAAATCTGGTGCTTTACCGCCACAATGAGTTTCTATAATTGAATCCAGTGAAATGATCGCCCGTTCCTCCAATCTTGCTTTATCTCCCGAAATATTCTCCCAAGCTTCTGCTTCCTTACTAGAAAAAGTGTTTCTGGTGTTTCTAGAGAACTTAAAGAAAGTACCTCTACCGTTCACTTTTCCTACCCCAGCATTTATGCATAAATCTCTGGGGCGTTTTTTCATTGTTAATTCACATAAGTCCTTATTCGGTTCAACAAGAACTCCATTCCCACTATTTTTATAAAAAAGATAAGTATTGTTCCCAAAAATCGGATTATGTGACCCTATGTCAATATAAAAAACTTTATTAATGCCCATTTTATTAAGTACATCAAACATAATTATGTCTTCCCCTGATCCGGCAAAAGAGATTCTGGCTCCCCTTGGGGAATACCTTGCTCTCAAAAATTTGTAAACTCTCTTTAGAAAATTTTTATGCGCCATGGCGTTTCAATATAAGATACAGCTCATTCCCGATATGGTCTGTGGTGAAATTGTCCTCAAAAAGCATTCTAGCATTGCGCCCCAAACTAAGCCTCAATTCTTCGTTTTTTATTAATTCAAGTATTGCATGGGCAAGGGCTTGCGGATCACCTGGTGGAATAAGGTAGGCATTTAATTTATGGGTAAAAATCTCCCTATTGGCCCCGGAGTTCTCTGTGATTATTGGCTTGCCCATAGCCATTGCCTCATATACCTTATTTGTCACACAACGAGATGCTTTTGGTGAATCCGCAAAAATACCAAGCACTATGTCAAAATTGGTTACCCTCTCTAGTAACTCATTCGTCGGAATAAATGACGTGAAAATTACATTTGAAAGTTCGGAATCTTGCACTTGTTTTCTGATCTTCTTCTCTAATTGCCCTTTACCAACTATTTGGAATTCAATTTTTCTATCTTCGCGAAGAATTTTTGCTGCATCAATAATTACTGGGATCCCATGCAGTGGAATAAAGCTTCCCCACCAACCAATAATATATTTACTGCGTTTCTCGTCCGACATTCTAGGGAAAAAAATATTTTCATCGGCGCCTTTGTGAAGTACTTCCATTTTAAATTTTGAAACCCTAAGTTTTCTAACAAAAAAGTCTTTATATTCTTCGTTCAATGTCAAAACAACATTTGAAACTAGCCCCACCAGAAAATCTACACACCATGCAAACCACAACTTTGGGTTTAAAAGAGAGTACTCTTTCCTGTCACGAATTCCATCGAAATAGGAGATGTAGGCATCAAAAATTATAGGAGCATTGGTAATAAGGCGAGCTAGAAAAACAACGAAATAGCCAGGAAAACCCACAATCACAAAATCAAATTTGATATTCTTTAATTCTTTAAACTTCCTATACAGCTCAGCATATTTTTTGATCCCCCGTACTTCTCTTGGATTGACGTGACATTTAATAACACTATAACCATGACTCTCTAATCCTAGAGTTATCATTCTGGTCCTGGAGTGGTCTTCGGTATATATCCCAAAATAACAAACGTTTTTCATGAAAATTTTTCAATGATACGCTTAGCTAAAATCTCAATATTGTGTTTACTCAAAACATACTTCCTGGCTTCTTGGCCAAATTTCAACCTAACATCATCCTCCCATTTCAGAACATTTTTTATAGATTGAGCAAGCACTTTAGTGTCTTTTTCTTTATAGATAATATCCTTGGCAAAACCCTGGAAATCTTCTCTGTAAACATCCGTAGGCACAACAATAGGTAACCCGCAACTCATGGCTTCAAGTTCAGTTTTGCCAAATCCACCTCCACCCTGCATCCTTACAAACAAGTCCACACCCTGGTAAATTTCTGGGGTCTTACCATTATCAATACTCCCTTTCCATTGCCATACATTTTCTATATTTCTCTCTTTTATAAGAACCTCCAGATCAGATAGATATTTATCGTCTTCAACTCTCCCCGGAGCACCATACATCTCAACTACAAAAGAGAACCCTTCATTTTTTAGAATAGCTGCCGCTTCTATGAGATCTTCGATCCTTTTCACATAAGAAATCCTTGAAATAGCCACAATCTTTTTAGGGTCATTTGCATGTATCAAAGCGGGCGGATGGAAAAGTTTCGTATCAATGCCATGCCCTGTTGAAAAAACTTTGTCTTTATATTTACCGAGTTCTTTAGAGAAATCATAACTAACCAACGAGGCCGTACAAACCGCTTTCACGCGCTTAAGCGCCCAAAGAGCATTGGGGCTTATTTTAATGTGGGAATACCACATAACAACGGGTTTCCTCAAAAAAATGTTCCATGGCCATATAGCTTTAACGTATTCTGGAGCCATGTGAGCAAACACTCCATCTGCTCTTGGTAAAAGTTTTGTAACCAACCATATCCATCGCAAAGCTTTTGAGAATGTACTTTTACCATTTTCCTTCCCCAAGGAAAAAACTCGTACATTCTTAGGTAAATCAAATTTTCCCTTTTTCAAAGAAAGGACATCTAGTTGCTCAACATTTTTCGCTAACTCTCGTAGCCATCCGATAAAAAACCCCATTAAAGGATCGTTTTCATCTACCGCCTGTGTAATAACAAGTAATTTCATCCTAGGATAGAGGCCCATCTTTCGCGCTGAAGAGAAAGAAATTCTTCGGGTGTCACTATAAGATCCCTAATAGCTTTTTGGGCATTGAGACCCATGGAAACTCTTCGGCCCTGATCAAGCATAAGTTTGGCATTCAGGAACATTGTCTCTTCATCACCCACTTTTGAAACAAGAGCGGCATGAGCGAGTGCAAGGTCATGCGCAATACCCACATCCGTGGAAAGGATGGCGCGAGCATTAAGAGCCGCTTCAGCAACTGCCATGCCGTAACCTTCAAAGTTTGATGTTTGCAAAAAAAGATGTGCGGATGCCAAATAATCTTTAGGGTCTTTCTGCCAACCTTCAAAAGAAACCCTGTCGCGGATGCCTAATTTTTCCGCATATTTTATGAGGGCTATTTTGCGGCTGCCATCACCCACTATCACAAGCCCCGCCCTTGGGTCTATGCCTGAAACCCTGTTAAGAAGGCGCAGAGCCGCGTCCACGTTCTTTTCGGGCTCTAGGCGGGCCATCATGAGCATAATGAGGCCAAGCCCGGGATATTTTTTAGCTAAAAAATGTACATCCCCGCCCCCTGGCCGCGCATCTATGGGCACCGGCAAAACGTATATTTTTTCTTTCGGAACAAGATGCTCTATAGATCTCGCGAGCGCCAAAGAAACAGCACGAACCTTGTCCGCCTTTTTTAACGTCTTATCAACATCCAAAACCCGTATGCGGTGCAAAATGGATTGTTTTGCAAAATACGGGCTCATTATGTCGCCATGTATCTGCATCTCAATTTTCAATCCAAATTTCTCTTTTAACTTTACGGCCGCGGCACCCGTGTCAAAAGGGTCTTGGGCGGTCACGATGGTATTTTCCGCATTCAAAGATCCATTATTTATTATTTTTGTCGCCTGCCTCACAAAAGCTCCCACGCGTAAAAATGGCAACCCCCGCCCCACCGGATATACAAAAACATTTTCTGAAAGCTGATAGTCCTTTCCACTGGCCGAGACCACTATAAATATCTTCTCCGCCATGGCTCCATAGGAAGCCATACGCCTGGAAACAGCCGACTCCGGGTCGGAAAGCTTGGGGTCGGTGCTCAACATTAAGACTTGCACAAGTCCTTTATATCACACAGGGGTTATCCGCGTGGATGCCTCAAAACTTCGGACACTTCAGAGAGCATTCTGCCCTCTCCAAAACCTTCGAGTTTCTGCAAACCTGCTTCCCTGAAGGCATCTCCTTTTTCCGGATGCATAAGGATATCTTCTATAGCATTTTTCCATTCCTCTCTTTCGTTATAGGGCACCAGGAGTCCGTTCACCTTATCGTCAATGGTTTCAATATTACCGCCTGCGGGAGTAGTGATAACTGGTATCTCAAGCGCCAGCACTTCTAGAAGTTGATGGGAAAGCCCTTCATATGAAGTGTTGAGAACAAAGAGGTCGGATGCTTTTATCATCTCAAACAATTCCTGCTGGGGCTTTTTGCCCGCAAGTTCCACATATTTTTTGGAGCCGCTTTTCTTTATCACTTCCTCTAAAAATCCCCTGTCCGGCCCGTCGCCAACTATCACGAGCTTCGCATCGGGTATCTTCTTTACGATCTCGGGCATTAATTCTATAAGCATGGCAAAACCCTTCCACGGAACAAGTCGCCCCACTGATATCATTACTTTTCCTTGCAGCCCGTGCTTTTTTCTGGCCTCTTCACGGGAAATATTCACACGCGGAGGATGAAAACAGTTATATACCACTGTTATCTTCTGCGGATCAATACCCCAATTGGAAACTATTTTTTTCAGATATTTGCTAGGCACCACTATCCTGTCCGCATGCTCCGCCACGAATTTCTGAACTTTTTTCATCATTCGCACCTTAAGAGGATACTTTTCATTTTCCGTTGAAAATAGATCAAGAAGATCCGTAACTCCGGAGCGCTGGCTTCCCTGCTCCCATGCATAATCACCGACTATCTTCAGAAGGAACGGTTTGCCGGCAAGCTTGGCCGCGATCAAAGACGGCAAGCCGACAGATGCCGGATCCTGCGCGTAAATAATGTGTGTCCAAAAACTATGGCGAAGAACCCTCAAAAAATAAATGATGTGCCTAAGGATTTTCGGATAATGTATTATCCAGCCGAAACTTTCTACTTTTACCTTGAAACCGCGCTCCGGTAATTCTCGAAGTAAAAGCTCGCTATATGTTGCAGGCCCGCCTATCTGTGGAGGGAAAATACCGGTGGCTATAAGAATATTTTTGGTTTTCATTTTATTTTTTTGTGGATCTTTTCCTTATACCATTTCACCTGGTTTGCAAGACCTTCTTCAAGGGACACCGACGGATTATATCCGAACATTTTGCGCATTTTACTTATATTAGCAGCAGTTTCTATTTGGTCTCCGGCACGACGCGGAAGGGTTATGAACCTGGCCGGCTTGCCCACTATCCTTTCTATTATCTTGATACCCTCTCCCGTCGTCATTGTTTTATCATTTCCTAAATTGAATATCTCTCCCACTGAACGGTCCAGATTATTAAGTATCATAATGCAGCCGTCTATTATGTCTTTTATATAAGTGTAGCTTCTCACATGATACTCCGAGCCCTCATATAAAGTGAATTCCCCTTCTTCAAGCATTGTTTTTATAAGCTTGTGATAAAGCTTCTCCGGCCTTTCGCGCTCTCCATATACGGAAAACAGACGGATCACTGTCACCGGCAGACCGTGTTCACGATAGTAAGACATTGCAAGCTGTTCCGCGGCAAGCTTAGTCACTCCGTAATACGAGGTTGGCTTTGGCTCTGTTGTTTCGTCGCCATTTGCGCGCGCTCCGTAAACGGAAGATGTGGATACGTATATGAACGCTTTAAGGGTAGGTACGTGGGCAGCTTTTTGAAGTAGTCGGTGAGTGGCGGTTATATTGTTATCAAGATAGTGTTCAAATGAAGTAGAAGAAGATATTCCCGGCTGGGCGGCACAATGGAATATGACTTCCACCCCTTTTAAAACAGGTTCAAAGTCGTCCTTGGTTAGGTTGAGAAAGTGAACTTTTCCTCCTTTCGCTATTACATCTTCCGCGTTCACGCGTTTTATTTCAGGTGAGTAATATTCGGTAAGGGCATCAATACCTACAACTTCATGGCCGAGATCTATAAGACGCTCGGCCAAGTGAGAACCTATTGCTCCTGCGATCCCCGTGACCAAGACTTTCATAGAAAACCACTCTACAATAAATATGTACAAAACAAAAGGGCCCGACGACGATGTCGTCGGGCCCCATACGGAAGTGAACAATATTACTTCCTGTACTTCTCCATCACACCTCCGCGAATGAACGAGAAGTCCACATCCTCCGCGACGCACCAACGCATCTGCCGCTCGTACTTGGTGCCTAGCTTGGCCTGCTCACGCTTCTGCACGTCGGGGTCATTCGAGACCTCCCAGAGCGCGCCCGTCACTGGAAGGATCGGGGCGATGCATGGACCGAAAAGCTTGACCATTCGCACGATCGGGATGATCTCTTCCACGCCGGCGGAATTGTAGAACACTTCGCCCTTCTCCGTCGACCAACCGCGCACGTAACTGGCGAGACGGTCATCGCGGAGAGGCTTGGCTGCACGGAGATCGAAACCTCCGGCCGTCATGAGACTCTCGTTGTGCCAGATAGCTGCGGTGTTGGCAATCCGTCCATCGAGGATCGACGGCGCGAGCTCGCTGATGGCAAGGCCGGTCACCTTGGCACCGGCTTCGAGAGCTTCGAGCATGGCTCGAAGGTTCTCCTCGGTGAGATAATCCTTCACCCCAATCGAGAGGACCATGGTGTAGTCGATCCGATCCCGCATCTGGTGTGCGATGCCGTAATTCAGCATCCCGCAGAAGATATCGCCGTAGCGAACTTCTGAGACGTGGGCATCACGCGGATGAGATTCCCCGAGTTGCTGTACCAATGCCTGGTAGGTATCTCCGCAATCCGTGTCGCCGTAGCGATCATCAGCAGAGACTAGCACATCAATTCTCGAGAAGACTGACTTCTCATTGATGCTCAGACTCTTGGCCTGACCGACAACATCGAGGGTTTGTCTTACCGTTTTCTCGACGAGCTCTGGCTTCGGCGAGAAAACTCGCAGAATGAGCCCGAGCCGCTTCTGATGAAGCAACTTCATTTGGTACCTCCAGTTGGTAGGCCAATCAACGCAAGGGTATTCCCCGAGGTATCAAGGCATCCTGGTTTGAAAGAGCACTAGGAGTTTCCTATCCTCTTTAGAGTATAGCATATATGATTGTTAAAGTCAAGGGCAAAAGGTGGCTTAAAATAAGGCTAATTTACTCCCTTTATTTAAAAACTCTATCCTTTATTTCTTGTGCTATCAGATCCCAATCGTATTTCTCTTCAACCATTCTTTTGGCATTTTCAGTAATTTTGCGACGGAGGTCTGGTTCATTCATAAGGCGCTTTACTGCCGCGGCAATGCTTTCTGGATCACGAACCTGGCAGAAAATTCCCGTCTCGCCGTCTTTAAGAAAATCTGGAATACCGCCAACAGGCGTTGCAATAACAGGCAGTCCGGCTGCCATAGCTTCAATAAAAGAGTTGCCCATCCCTTCTGAAAGCGAGGGGCGGATGAAAATGTCTGCTAAGTGCAAGTGTTTAGGAATATCTTTCTGGTCCACAAAACCAAGGAACTCAACACGAGTTTCCAGGTTATTGCTTTTAGCCTTTAGTTTCAGCTCCGATTCAAGGGGGCCGATACCTAAAATTTTAAATTTCACATTCTGAGGCAGAAGTGTAAGAGCGTCTATTACATCCCCTATTCCATTTTTCTCTACCAACCGCGAAGTGGTAATGAGTACGACTTCATTTTTATTTTCGTATTTAGGATTTAGATTTTCAAATTTCTTAATATCCACTCCGTTCGGTATCACTTCTATCTGGCCTTTATAGCCCATGTCGCGCGCCCAATCCGCTAAGTAATGGGAAATAGTTTGTACCAGATCCGCCTTAAGGAAAACCTTTTTGAAAAGTGGATACACAAATCTTACTTTCTTCTTTATATACTCAATCGGATCCCCTTCCTGAAGAGTTAATACATACTTCACTCTGGGAAATTTCCATTTGAAAAAAAGTGTCGCAAAACCAGCCCAGTTGGCCATAATAGCCCACGCTATATCGTAGGGCTTTTGATGATGAAGTTTTTTAGCAAATGAAAAAGCTCTGAAAGGAAAAAGATTCTTTGAAGAATTTATACGATATATCGTACAGTTGTCTATTTTTTCTTTTTCCGGATGTGACTCTTCAAAACGAAGCGTTACCATATCAAATTCTATATCCGGCAATCTGTCGGTAATTTCTTTCACAGCCACCTCTGCACCACCCACAACCGGGTAATACGCTAGGGAAAAAATAAGGATTCTCTTCTGCATTGGCCTCTACCCTACGGATTTTTGGGGTCTATCGCAAGGAGCTTGCGCAATTCATCCTCGGGAATTTCGTTAGCCCTCTTTTTTTGCTGAACAGCCAGCACTGGGTCGTTTTCTTTTTTAGGAATATGGGGCGGCTGGGTCTCACGTACGTTTTGCTGCGATACTGGAGTTGCTTGTTGAGGAGCAGGTTTTGGAACAAGAGAAGACAGTGCTTCCTTTAGAGCATTCACATTTTGGCCGGTCGGTTTTTTGCTATCAGGTTTATTTTCGCTGATTTTCTGAGGTGGAGCGTGATGTCTTTCCGCCACTTTCTGCAGAGAAACAGCGACTGGTGGACGCTCTTCCACAGGTACTGCATCCCCTGTTTTTATGGCCTCAAAAAGAGCTTTCTTCATGTCGCTTCTTGCCTCCGGTCTTTCCTCTGTTCTAAAAGCTCCCGCACCACTCGGGGCACTTGGGGGGCCACCACCCATCATCCCGCCCCCCATATATGGAGGCTTCTTTTTCTTTTTGTCCAAAAACGCACGCTCACCCTCTCCTTCCAAATACCATTCCCTAATGATATTTTCCACTATCGATTTCTCTTTGGCAAAAAGTTGGCGCGAAGATACTAAAATATCTGAACGATGGTCGTACGGCGGTTTTTCAATAGGCGGCATGCCAACTGCGGAGAAAGGTTGGGAGCCGATGCCGTCTATCATGAGCGTAAGATACATCTGATAGCGCCCCAAATTCACCAGATCCTCCGCGGTGAACTGAGGCATGAAAAGTTTTTCCAGAAGTTCTGCATCCAATGGTCCCACACGGAAAGCAATGGTGGTTCCCACGTTGCCGAAAACAGCAGAGCGCACTTCCTCGGACATTTGATCCACATATTGGTGCGCCATTGTGAGGTTCAGTTTGTATTTTCTGGCTTCGGAAAGGATGTCCGCAAAAGATTCGTTCGCGAAAGATTGGAATTCGTCCACGAAAAGGTAGAAGTTCGGGAGAGTCTGCATGACCGTATCCGAAACATCAGCACGGGACATGGCGCCCAGATAAATTTTGGTGATAAGCATTGAACCCAGGAGATTTGCGTTCGCTTCGCCAACCTTTCCTTTGGAAAGGTTGGCGATAATTATCTTCTTCTCATCCATCGCCTTGCGGATATCAAAAGAAGAGTGCTCCTGCCCTACGATATTTCTGACCAGCGGATTAGCGGTGAACTGACCTATTTTGTTTTGAATAGCGGCGCCCGCCTCCTGCATATATCTTTCGCCATATTTTTCGAATTCATCAACCCAGAAAGATTTAACCGAAGGATCAGAGATGTTGGCCACCACTTTCTGGCGATACCATTTGTCCGAAAGCATGCGGTTGACCCCGAGAAGGGTTGAATCCGGATACTCAAGAAGGGCAAGCAGGATGTTATTCAGAATGTATTCCATTCTTGCCGACCAAGCATCAACCCATATCTTCTTGAAAGCAGACATAAGGCCGGATGCCACCAGGTGCCTGCGGTCAGCCCCCACATCCTCCATCACGTTGAAAGAAACAGGATAATCAGTGTCAAAGGGAGCGAAATAAATAACGTCTTTTATACGCTCAGGAGGAACATATTCCAAAAGAAGATCTGCTGATTTTCCGTGGGGATCAACAAAAGCCAGGCCCTCGCCATTCTGAATATCCTGAACGGCCATGTTCTCCAAAAGGGTGGATTTGCCCATACCCGTCTTTCCGATGACATAAACATGACGCGTCCTGTCTTTGGCTTTGATGCCAAAGCGCAGGTGCTTGTTGCGCGAGTCGGTCTCGCCAAAATATGTGATTTTTTCAGGATCGTGCAGGGACATTGCTTGGCCAATTATACAATAAATCAAAAGGAGCGGCTCGGTGGCCGCCCCTTTAAGATGCTCTTACTATTACATCTTGAACATCTTTCTTTTTTTGCTCGCTCTTTCAAATTTCAGGTACTGGTCACGTGCGACTTGTTGCGCAAGAGTCATAGCACTCTGCACATAATCACGCCCTACGCAACGAGTCTGATGGTCTATATGGAGATCCCATAGCCCTAAGCCAATACTTCCCAAAACTCGACACAGCTGCTGCTGACCGTGTTCATGCGGTTCATTTTTCTTTATAAGAAGAATGAAATTCTCCGCAACCCGATACGATTCCCGAGCATCCCGTTTATTTCCCACGCGCCGGAAAATATCGGCTTTGGTTATCCAGAAAAACGCCTTCGTGTGAGGTGCCATCGTTTCACTTTCCGGATGAACAGTGGAAAGCCCAGCATTCACACACTCAAGCGCTAAGATGGTGCTTCCACCAAGCCAACTGGGGACATTTAGAAATACCCTTGAGAGGACATCTAGTTCGTTTGCTGTCCTCTTTAGCAGAGGGGCAACTTGGTACACATACATCGCATGAGTAAGTGCGCGCTGCATATGCCATACCGCAAGGGGCGGAAACCACCAATAGCGCTTTACCAGCGAGTAGTGAGGTGATACGAGAGCCATATGCGCTCCCACCTTATCGCCCTCGCGCATTTTCTGGCGGAAAATAGCCCGAAATTCACGAAGTGCCTTTCTCGGGCTTCCTTTCCTTTTCCAGAAAACATTCTGGGTCTCCTGGCTCACCTGCATTCCTGTCATAAGCCCTCCTCGAGCTTAAAATTTGAAGTGTACTTTCCTCTCTTAATTATAACACCTTTTTATATCAAAAGTCAAATATCTTATTGACAACCAAAAAAAGATGACTAGGATAACCATAGAAAAGCACACCACCCTCCACAAGGAGCTAGCGATGCCGCAGCAAGTCGGGAACGATATCGCCGATCGAGTAATCTCCCACTGGCAGATGTACAGGCAAGTTAATCCTGCAGTGACGTCTTTATCGCTCGACGAACGGAAGGAGCTCTACGACGCAATACCCGTCAATGACCACGACCTTGACGACCTGCGGCGGGAGATCGGGCGGATGTGCAGCTAGTCCGACAAAAAATCGGTATGTCCCCTAGGACATACCGATTTAGTTTTTATTTTAATTTTTTCACGAACTTATTGAATTGATCTCCCCTATCGTATTCGTTCTTAAACATCCCGAATGACGCAAAAGCAGGACTCAAAAGAAGTACTCCTTTTTTTGGTGCTTTTGCATACGCTTCTTTCACGGCCTCTTCAAAAGACGAGAAAACTTTGTAAGGCACATTTTTGTCTATTATTTTTTCTTTGAGCAGACGCTCGCTCCCCATACCTGACAAAACCGAGACCCATGCGCAATGTTTTTTGATAAGCGGTTTTAATACTGATAATTCTATGTGCTTTTCTGCACCTCCCATGATAAGAGATATATTTTCCCCTTTTCCTAAAGCTTTAAGCGCTGAAGCAGATGCATGAGGAGTAGTAGCTGTGGTGTCGTTATAAATTGATACACCTTTTTTCTTCGCTAAAAATTCAAGCCGCCCCTCCACTCCCCTGAACCGCGACAGTTCTTCAGTAATTTTTTTAGAGGGAACCTTAAGAGCTTTCAATGTTTCAAATGCAAGAGCGGCATTAAGTTGGTTGTGGGAACCGGGAATGCGAAGGGGGATATTTTTTTTATCGTCAGCCACGACGGTTTCCTTCGGTAAACGAGAATATTTTTGTATAGCTTTTTTTGCCTGCCTGCTTACTATGAAAACATCATCTTTTTTCTGGTTCAAAAATATCTGGGCCTTATCCTTGCAGTAAAGTTTCAGACTTCCGCCGTAATAATTCAGATGATCGGGCATGAATGTCGTAAAAACGCCTACATTAGGGCTTATTTTGAGATCACCAAACCCTTGCAATTGCCATGAATCCAGCTCCAAAACGACAATGTCTTTTTCTTTTGCCTTCGGCAAAAGTGCAAGAGTGGACATTCCCCGGATATTCCCTCCTATAAAAACTTTTTTCTTCTTACTACGATATATCGTAGTAAGAACTTCATGGATCATGTAAGTTACGGTGGTTTTCCCGCGCGTGCCAGTGATACCCACAATGGTTGCCGGAGCAAACTTCGCAAAAAGAGCCGTGGACATATAAACAGGAACTCCTTTTTTCTTTGCATGGTCAATGAACGGCGATTTCAGGGGAACACCCGCTGCTTTCAATATAAGATCTCTCTTCTCAAAATCCTTCAGCTCGTGTTTTCCGAGAGTATAGCGGATATTTTTGAAGTGCTTAATCTTTTTTAAACTATCTTTCAGATGTTCCTTTGTTTTAAGGTCTGTAACGATTATTTCTTTTGCATATTTGGCAAGAAATACAACATCTCCTACCCCACGCCCCAAAAGCCCGAGACCCATTACAGTTATTTTTTTCCCTCTGAAAAATTCTTTCCAGTCGGTCGTTTGCGATTCTTTCTTTTTCATCCGTTATTCATCCAAAAGTGCCTCCCTTGTGTAGGTATTCCCCGCATCCCATAACATCCAGGAATCTATCCCGACGTCGTATGTGGCCTGGATTTGAGCTCGTACCATCGCAGGTGTGTAGTGGACAGGGTAATCATTATCCTGCAGCCAGGGCCTGAATTCTGCGGTGGTAGAGGCAACTGTGGCGTTATACGTATTTAATCTCTCCATAGCCCG
This sequence comes from uncultured Candidatus Saccharibacteria bacterium, assembly GCA_964582295.1. GTDB lineage: Bacteria > Patescibacteriota > Minisyncoccia > Phycocordibacterales > Zambryskibacteraceae > 12-FULL-44-12b. The sequence goes on along the minus strand of CAZOQP010000004.1, from coordinate 1,805 downwards.
TCCCATTGCGAATTTTATGATGTCGTAAGGCACAGCGTTAGGATCCGGCCAGCCGTTGAAGTGAGGTGGGTAATGCGACGGATAAACCATTGGCGCGATGTAATCAAAATAAGGAAAAGTATTTTCAAGAACCTGGCCTATGCCGAGGTCATCAGTATTAGTGGTTGTCATACCGAAAATATCCACCGAGAGTACAACATCTATGTCTCTAGTATTTTCATGAAGATAAGCGAAAAAGTTTTTAAGCATCACTGCCTTGGTGGTGCTACCCGTCCAGGAATATGATGCGTCTTTCATATTACCGTCCGACGGATAGCGAACGTAATCGTAATTTAGCTCGTCAAAGCCCAGAGCGTAGGATTTTTTAGAGAGCAAAATGATGTAATCCCAGTAGCTCGTTGCGCCAACATCTATAAATGGGAGTCCTTTGTAATCCCTCCACACTCCTCCGTCACTTTTCTTTTTGACCGCAAGCTCTGGATGGGAAGATGTATAAAGAGGGTCCTGGAAAACAGCGATGCGGCCAATAACGTAAATGCCAGCGGCGTGAAGTTCGTTTATGAATTCGCGCATATCTGCCACCCTGCACCCGACACCTCCTTGAGGTTGTAATTCATTATCCACGAAAGATATGGTGCCCGAATAATCTTTGATATCTATTACCACAGTATTGAGTTCCGTTTCTTCTATTAGCTTTTTCATGCTTGTTCTCCATGAAGGCGTACTTGCGACACATGCTGTCATGTAAATGGCCTTGACCGTATCTGGAGTAGCAAGATGTGTTACCAGAGGCGGAGCGGGCATATTTATAGCGCTACCGGTCCCAGGAGACACCAGATCAACCGCCGTCAGGTGGGGAACTACAAAAAATACCAATACAAAAAGTATCAGGGCTCCGGCAAAAATAAGGCCGGTGTGTACATTTTTATATTTTCCTTTCTTCATTTGCTTTGCCGATCTACCTCATTTCATCTTCCGTTTCATCTGAAGCATTGGATATCTCGCTAACTGTACTCGAGATCGGAGAGGACCCGGAATATGGTCCGCTTTCCACAAAAACGGAGTTTTTGTCCTTTTTCCTGCGCGTCTTTTTTTCTCTCACAAAGCGGCGCTCCAAAGATTTTCTGGAGGCCATGAACATGAATATAAGACCTGTCAGTATCTGAAGGAAGGATTCAAAACCACGCGGGAAACCCAGGATAGGAAGAAGAAAAATCAGAAGGCCGAAGAAAAAAACTGTTTTTCTATTTTGCATGGGCGTATTGTACCGCACACTTTCTCCTTTATAAATAGGTGTTTTTTTGTTATATTCCCCTGCACGCGTGTGTAGCTCAGGTGGCTAGAGCACCCCACTGATAATGGGGAGGTCCCAGGTTCGAGTCCTGGCACACGCACAGAAATTATCAGTGGGGTGCCCACTGAATCTGCCCCCGGCAGATAAGGGGAGCAGGTTCGAGTCCTGGCACACGCACCACAAAGAAAAAACCGCGAGCAATGCTCGCGGTTTTTTCTTTGAAACGTTCTTTCTCTCGTTTCGTTCGTGGCCTGGGGGATGTGTTGAGTACGCATCTTTGTCCCCGGCGTGTTACTCGTCTTTCCGAGTGTCATATGATTTTTCTGCTTCATCATCATAGCCATCGTGAGCTCGTACGAGACCTCGCGATATCGACTGTAATCCCGCAATAAAGCGAGAAGATTTCTCTTGAATGATTCCACGAGCAGCTTCCGCTACCCGTGCCTTGTTACGACTTACTCCCTGTTACCGAGCTTACCGTAGGCCGCTAAAAGCGGACTTTGGGTATTCC
>CAZOQP010000003.1:0-55533 GCA_964582295.1 uncultured Candidatus Saccharibacteria bacterium | reverse complement strand
GCAGCCCGAATAAAATAACCAAATGAACCGAAACCGCTCAGCAGGAATAGTTATTAAGGACAATAAAGTTTTGGTCATGCACCGAATCAACAAGGGGGATGAGTATTGGGTATTTCCTGGTGGAGGGCAGGAGGAAGGTGAAACCCCAGATCAGACTGCTGTTCGCGAGATAGATGAGGAGACTACAGTAAAAGTTGTACCCGGAAAACTTGCCTATCACATCACCTGGGACACGGGAGAGGAAAGCTTCTTTTATCTCTGTGAATATTTATCAGGTGAACCAAAACTGAGGGAAGATTCTGGGGAGTTTGAGCAGATGAAAAGTGGGGATCAGGTGTATGAATCGATGTGGATTGAGATAGATAAGCTGTCAAATCTTAAACTTTACCAACTTGAGGTTAGAGATTTGTTTTTACATGATTACAGAAATGGATTTTCTACTGAAACCCAAGAGCTTTTTATCAAACTTGCCGAGAGACGGCATAAATAAAAGTTAAAATTAGGGAAGTTTTACGTCATATGTAGGAGTGATAAATAACGATAAAAATACAATAGATAAAAAGGAGATACTGCGTAAGGAGAAACATCTCACTACACCGCCGAGGATGGAGGGCGCCGTAAAGAACGCAAGAATGAACCCTGTGCGTAAGAAGAAAAAGTCTTCTAAATAGTTTTTACCCAGTCTGAAATTATCTTGTCCACTATACGTTTGATATAGTGGCTTTATTAATCTCTAAATAAATAAAAATGATAATCGTACACAATATTTTCGTTTGCAAGCCGGGCAATGCGAGCAAGTTGGCGAGGCTCTTTAAGGAGTGGGCGGATATGACGAGTAAAGAAACCGGAAAAGGTGGGGGTATTTATGTTATGACTGACATGACGGGGCAATTTCACAGAGTCATTATGGTTTCCACCCACGAGAATCTTGCTGTATATGAAGAAGACGGCAAAAAGCAGATGGAGGAGGAATCTAAGAACCCGCAAATGATGGCAAAGTTCAAAGATATGAACGAGATGTACGTCTCCGGCTCAAGAGAAATTTATAAGGTCTGGTAGGAGAATAAAATGGCTTATGCCACTTCGGCGCCAACGAATTTGGTGTACACCACAAGACGGTGAGTGTATGTGGAGCCGTCGGCAGTAGGGGAGCCGGCGCAGGTTATAAGATTAAGAAGGCGCTCTCCTGATGGTGCGAAAAGAGTTTCAGGGGACAAGTCGCTCAATGCGTAGGTTTGCACATGGGAGACAACAAAGTGGAGCTTCATACCGTCTGCTGTCGTTACATAAATATCGCTTCCTTTCTTCACGTATTTAAGTTCGGAGAAAGCTGCGAAGACGTGAGCATCTAAAACCGCACTTCCCGGATTGCCCGGAACGGTTCCATATTTGTACCAGCCGACGTTATTTGTTTTGCCGCCTGGCACATCCATTTCTCCTTTCTCATTCTGGCCTACACCCACTACCGGAGAATTGAGACTGATGGATGGAATGGATACACGTACCGGAGTGGCGGGGTTTGCAACAACCGCAAGTGTGGTCTTTTTTGGAGCAACAGGTGCCTGCTTGGGGGCTATCTGGGCGGGGGCTGTTTTTACGGCCGGAGTGACTTCCTTTTTAACCTCCAGCTCTACAGTGGTCGCAGTAGCAGGCTCCGGCTCAGGAGTTGGCTTTACCTCTTCAGTTGAAACAAGCTCTTCAGTATCAGCATCAGAAGAAATTTCAGATGTGACAGAAATCTCCTCCGTGGCCGTCGTAGTGAATGTGTCTGGTATGGATGGTTCCTCCTGGGCGGATGCCGAAACAGTATAGTTCTCAATTTCAGCTGGTAGGGAAGAATTGGGGGATATTGAAGACGCTATCCATCCTATGGCTGGAACGGTGATGAAAAAAAACGCAATTAAAACAAGCGCAATACGGGCGCTCTTTCTGCTATGTTTCATGTAACGACAAGCATTTTAAATAAGCTGAGTTTACTTGTCTAGCGATTTTAAAATTAGCCATTAAGTTTACTCATCCAAACAAGCTCAACTATTGAAGGATGAGGTGTATAATGGCTCAAATGAAACCCCTCCTCTCGATTTTGCTACTCGCCTCGCTTTTATATATAGCTAGTGCTCATGCTGCTGTCATAGAGTGGGACAAGAGCTATATGATCCCAAAAGGGTCTGATATCCTCGAAAATCTGTATGCTGCAGGCCAGCAATTTACTCTTATAGGGAACGTGGAGGGAGACGTTTTGGGTGCTGGAGGAAATGTTTTTGTGAACAATAAGATAAGCGAAGATGCTTTTCTTTTAGGTGGCACTTTAAATATCGTTGCTACCGTGGGGGGGGATTTGCGGCTTGCGGGATTCAATGTAGTGACAGCTAGCGTGGTTGGAGGAGATCTGTCTGTGGTGGGAAATACCATTCGTGTGGTTGACGGCACGACTGTTGCGGGAGACGCCATGCTCGCGGGAAATAATGTTTCTATTTCAGCACCGGTTGCCGGTAATCTTCGCATTTCAGCAGCTGAAGTTTTCATAAATGGTCCGGTTGCAGGAAATGTGGAAGTGTTAACGAACCGCCTGCGCATAGGTCCGAATACCCGTATCACCGGTTCTCTTTCGTATAAATCCGTACGTGAAGCCGTTATTGATCCGAACGCTGTCATAACGGGGGCGACTACCTTTACTGAGGCCAACATAAATCGACCGAGCCAGAATACGCTCTCCTTTATATGGAGCTCGTGGCTCACTGTTAATTTCATAGCCCTCTTTGTATCGTCCATGATCCTTTACGCTATAGGCAAGGAAGGAATGACCCTGCTTTCGCGCCGTGCGAGGGGAAACCCATGGCAGAATATTTTGGCCGGCTTCCTTTTCCTGATAGGTGCGCCCATTTCCGTACTACTCCTTTTCATGACCGTCATCGGTCTTCCTATCGCTTTTGCGGTGATCGCTTTGAGTATCATCTTCGTCATCGCGGCCGTGGCTTTCATGCCTATTCTTGTGGGGACGACCCTTAAGATATGGATGAAAAAGAACGATCTTGTTTCATGGAAAGCTATTCTTTTGGGATGCGTCGTAATTATGGCGCTCGGCTCTATACCTGTTCTAGGTATCGTTGTACGGGCTGCCATATTCCTCATGTCTGTGGGATGTATGATAAGGGTGGCGCTTGAAAAGCTGCAGAACGTTCGTCTTATTTCCAATAATCGTCAATAAATTACACATGAAGTACACCGGCGCATTCGTGTTTTTAATAGTCCTTCTTTTCATTGCCGGCTCTTTCGCATCGCTCAATGCTTTGAAGAAACGCGGTGAAGCACCCGTGACGTCTTTTCTTTCGTGTGCGGAAGCAGGATTTCCAGTGGAAGAATCCTTTCCGCGCCGCTGTCGCGATGCTTCCGGCAACGTATTCACTGAAGATGTGGGGACGCCTTCAGGCAGTATTACAAATGAAAAAGTGCGCGTATTTTTCCCGACACCCGGAGCAAGCGTGGGGCCTGTAATTTCTTTTTCCGGACAGGCGAGAGGCACATGGTATTTTGAGGCATCTTTTCCTGTGGAACTCCGAAGTGCTACAGGGAGCGTGATCGCGATAGTGCCAGCTCAAGCGCAGGGGGAGTGGATGACGACAGAATTCGTGCCATTTGAAGGGAGTATAGATGTACCGGAAGGAACTGCAGGAGGCACTTTGTTTTTCGTATTGAAGAAAGATAATCCTTCAGGCGATCCTGCTCGCGACGAAGAAGTGGTGATACCCGTTAATTACATTCCCGCGGAGTAAAAATCCAACTTTAAAATTACTTATTTTATTTAGTATCTTTGAGGCGCAAAGCTACGAATGAGCCGGCGGCCATAATGGCGGCCAGGATAATGAAAGAGGAGCGAAAGCCCACGGCGTAAATAGCCAATGCTCCCGCGAGGGGTGCCACCATCATGGAAATCGGGCGCATGGTGCGGAAAAGCCCGATAGTGCCTGCGTCATGCCCCGAAACGTGCTTGAAGAAGTAAGATTCACTTCCCACTTCTATTGCCGCTGCACCTGTCCTAGTCATGAAAAGGGCGAGAGTTAACCCTACAAAGGAGGCGACATGGATAGCGCTTATGGATATAAGTGCAAGAGCCGATATAAAAAATCCTATAGCTATGATCTCTTTTTCCCCGAACATATGATCTGCTAGCTCTCCCAAAGGTAATTCAAAAAGAATGAAGGGCAGGAGCGCGATAGAGAACATTACGCCGACAATGCTCCAGGAAAAACCCATTACGGAGATGAGATAGATGGGGCTCCAAACAACCATCCATCCATAGAAGAATTGAAGAAGAAAACTTAAAAAAGTGCCCAGACGAAGATCCGGGCTTAATTTGTGGTGCGGGCGGGGAATAGTGTGGGCTCTAATGCGCGAACTCCAGTGGAAAGGTAAAAGAAGAAGGATGATGACAAGCGAAACGGTATAAAGACTAGAAAAGCCGGCGCGGTCTATCATGAATCCGGCGAATACGGGTGCAAACACGAAAGCTAAATTGGAGAAGGTGAGGAAAATGCCGCGCTTCTCCCCGGTAGTGCCTTCATCTCTTATCTCCCGCTCAAGAAAAATATCCAGAAGATATACAAGGAAGCCCAAAGCACCCTGGTGAAGAATGAAGCCGACGGCGACAAGGGATGGTGAGAAACTCCCCATGAGAAGCCACACGGCTGCCACCTCAGCGATGATAGTTCCAATAAAAAGACGAGAGACAGGAAAGGTGGAAAGTATACTTTCCGCCGAAAGGAGAGTTATTAAAAATAAAGTGGCGCCCAGGCCGAAAAGAACTGCTGTTTCAAAAGATGAGAAGAAAGTACCGAGGTAAGAGGAATTTACATAAATAACCAGTGCGTAGTGGAGGGATACAAGGAATGCGGCAGCGTAAACAGGGATGAATCTTTTATTGCGAGAAAGAAGACCTTTTGAATGAAGCCGGGAGATAAGACGCATGGATATAGCTTATAGCTCTTAGCTTCCAGGTGCTACTCTTTTATGCCCACCTATCTCTCATTTGACAGGATAAGGGAGTGGGTATGTAATATCCAAAGAAGCAAACACTCAAAACGGGCTCTGCTCGGGGCATACAATGTACGGAAACACAGTCCTCTGCTTAGCTTTTATTTTTATCGGCCTGGATTTTTGGGCGGGAATAAAAGAAAAGCCGGCTTTACTCGTTTGTTGTTTACACGTTGTTGCCGCCGGGCTCCTGTTTGGCGGGGTGGTGTTGAAGCTTAGCAATCACTAGCTATTCCGCTCTGGCGTCATCACCTAATCAAAATCTCCGTAGGACAGTCCTACGGAGATTTTTCGTTGTCGCTTAACTTTGGAGCGAGCCGTGCCTTTCGCCGTACGTGCGGAGGCGAAGCCAGCATGGTGTTTGCGTAAGCAAACTGGCGAGCCGAGTAACAGCAAACCCTGGCGCTGGCCAGGGTTATGCGTGTACGCCGAAAGGCACGGCGAGCGGAGTTTATATACCCAACACCACAGGTATCACAATCGGTTTCTTGGCGGTTTTCTGGAAGAGGAAACGCGAGACTTCTTCGGTGACGGTATCTTTGACATAGTCAAAGTTAACAGGGCTTATTCCCTGGGTCGAGCGCTCTATCGCTCTTTTTATGACGAGGCGGGTCTGATTGAGAAGGTCCTGTGATTCACGCAAATATACGAATCCACGTGAAATGATGTCCGGTGATTTTCTGAGTTTGCCGGTCTTCACATTAATGGTCGCCACGATAACAAAGATGCCATCCTCGGCGAGTGTTTTCCTGTCCCTCATTACCACTTCCTGCACCCCTCCGATGGAGAATCCGTCAACCATCACATCTTCAGATGGAGCTTTCTCTTTTAGTACTGTAATGGTTTTTCCTTCGTCTCTTATCTCTATTATTGAGCCGTTGTCGGGTATCACTACGTTTTCTTTTGCCACTCCGAGTGTGTATGCAAGTTCCGCGTGCTGGCGAAGCATGTAGTGGTTTCCGTGAACCGGCATGAAGAAGCGGTATTTCATCTGGTTATGTATCCACTTCAGTTCATCGCGGTTGCCGTGGCCTGATGCGTGAATGTCGGAATCCATATAAGTGACTATCTTCGCACCCGAGCGGTAAAGATTGTCCTTAAGCTTTATGACAGAGTTGTAGTTGCTTGGCACTATGGAAGAAGAAAGAAGCACTGTGTCGGTGGATTTCAGCTGAACTTTCTTGTGGGTCTTGTTGGCAATTCTCATGAGAGCTGCGAATTCTTCGCCCTGTGCGCCTGTTGCAAGCATCACTATCCTGTCCGGCGGATAATTATCTATATCCTCCAAAGGAATAATGTTCTTCACGTCTATAAGTTTCAGGTGGCGGATGATGTCCAGATTGGTTTTCATGCTCCTGCCTTCTACTATTATCTTTTTATTGGAGTCCTCCGCGGCTTTGATAATTGCCATGATGCGCTCCACCTGGCTTGCGAAAGTGCTGATGATAAGGCGGCTAGGTGCTTCCCTGATGAATCTCTGAAGGTTTTCTATGACCACATTCTCCGAAAGAGAAAAGCCCGGCTTTTCAATTGAGGTTGAGTCCATGGTGAGAAGAAGCACATCCATATCCTTGAAGCGCTTGTATTGCTCCACTTCTTCTTCCGTTGGTACGCCTTTCACATTGTCCACGCGCACGTCCTCAATGAAAACGATGTTGCCGAAAGGTGTTTCAATAACAATTCCCATTGAATCGGGGATGGTGTGAGAAATAGGGAAAGTTTTCACCCGGAGTGATCCCAAGGTGATGGCTTCGTTGCCTTCAATTACTTTTATATCCAGTTTCTTAAGGTGGGGGAATTCCTCCTGGCGCTTTTCAACCATAATGGCACCGAACTGGCGTGTGTAGATGGTGGGGTAGCCGAGGCGGTCTATCATATAAGGAATGCCGCCTATGTGGTCTAGGTGACCGTGAGTGAGGAAGAGTGCACGTATCTTTTCTTTTCTCTCTTCAAGATATGTGGTGTTCGGCAATATGTAATCAACGCCCGGGGTGTCTTCCTCTTTGAATTGGAAACCGGCGTCCACGATGATGATGTCGTCTTTATATTCAATAGCTGTCATATTACGGCCCACTTCTTCAACGCCGCCCAAAGGCACGATGCGAATGGCATCACCTATTGGTGGAATAACGTCGTATTTCTTTTCATCACGCGGCAGGCGGGGGAGAGTGAAGCCCTCTTTAGGGAGCGCCGGGCGGAAGCTGCGGCCGCGCTGGGGGCGACGGGAAAAAGATTTTGATCGGGCAGGGGCGCCAGCGGGCGGCCTATGGCCCGGAGCTGAAGAAGGTGCTGATGCCGCAGGGGCACCCCTTGATGAGTTGTATGCGCGGCGAAAACGCGGGGTGCGCGGTGCTCCCGAATTGCTGCGGGGTGTTCCTCCCGCTCCTTGTGATTGTGGTTCCATGATTACTGATTAGATCGAACGTGCGAATAAATGCAAAATGTTAATTGAGGTCGAATCAGTTAGCGAAAAGTTTCCATACTGTGTTGGTGTCTATATACCACTCTCTCACTCCTGCAAATCTCTCCGAGCCATGATTGACAGACTCTAGGGCGACTCTCTTTAGTCTCTCCGGCACTACATAGACGTATTTCGGGGCAAAGATGAATGCTGCCGGTGCGTCTGCTGTAAATTCTTTACGGAGCGAAGCGAGAATTTCCTGTTGTTCCAAAGTATCGCTTTCTGACCGCAATTTGTCAAGAAGCTTGTCGGCCGCGCTGTTGGCATACAAAGCAATGTTGAGTCCGGGATCAAAACGTTCGGATGAATGCCAGAAAGGGAAAAGGTCGCGCTCGCGCCCGACCACTTCTCCGAAAAGCAGGGCGTCATATTCACGGCTGCGTATGATATTTTGCTGAAGATCGCCTGATTCATATACGCGCACACTTACGTCAACACCGAGTGCACGGTATCCTTCCGCAAGTTTTTCCGCAGCCGCAGTGAGGTCGGGGGTGTCTGCTGTGGCGATGGTGAATGAAAGAGGGGTAGAAACTTTATTTTTGCCGGTGCCGGTGGTTTTAGCCCTTACTGTTGAAGAACCTGTGAGCACATATCCGGCTTTATCCAAAAGTGCTGCCGCGTCCGTTAAGCGGTTTTCATACGAAATATTTTCAGCCATTTCAGGCAAGGGGCCGTCAACGGGTATGGCGTATCCCAAAAGACTTTCAGAGACTATTTTTTCACGCGGCACTGCCATGGCCAGGGCCTGGCGCACATTCTTGTCTGCCAATACCTTCTGGTGGTTCTGATTAAAGAAGAGTGCAAATACACGCGGGAGTATAGCTGTCTCAATATGGAAGCCGCGCCGTGCCAGTATCTCTGCGGTTCCGAATGAAACCCCGCCCAAGGATTCAACGTCGCCTCCGATGAGCGCCGAGACCGCTTTGTTCTCGTTTGGATAAAAAATAGTTTTTATTCTGGATATATAGGGTTCACCTCTCACATATTCTTCAAATGAGCGGAGAGTAATCTCAGAGGGGATGCCACCAGAATTGCGGGTAATCTTCTCCACTTTATACGGGCCGCTGCCTATTGCCTGAAGATTGAATTCGCTCCACGGGAATTCATCTATGCTCACTTTGCTCCAGATGCTCTTCGGCAGAATACCCAGAGTGAGGTTCTCAAGAAAAGGAGCGTATGGTTTCTTCAGGTGGAATAAAACGGTGCGTTCGTCTGATCTTTCAACGCTAACGCCTTCCCAGTCCCCACGCCTCGGGCTTTTGAGCATAGGATCCTTGATTTTCTCTACCGTGAATACCACGTCGTCTGCTGTTACGAATGTGTTGTCGTGGAATCTGGCGCCTGGGTCCAAACGAACAGTGTATGTTTTACCGTCTTCCGATAGTTCGTATGAGCTTGCGAGGTTGTTCTCATATCCGCCGCCTATTTTAGGTCTCAAGAGTCCCGAGAAAACCAAGGCAGTTATGTCTTTGTCGGTGTCGCTTATTGCAAGCACCGGATTTATGAAGCGCGGTGTGCCAATGATCCCTTCACGGAGTGTGCCTCCGTGAGAGGGAACTCCTACTAGAAATGCTCCGTTCGCACGTAAGGTGAGAACTCCCGCTGAAATTATCATGAGGCAGGCGAGAATGAAAAACACGATGCGCTCCGTTACGGAAAAAAGTTTTGCCGCGCGGAGGATGCCCATGTGACCCGGCATATGAATACGGCGGTTGAGGAAATGCAGACGACGGAAAAGAGAACCATCCAGGATTTTTTTGACCATCGCTTCAATGTAGCGAAATATAGATGGCTCGGGAGAATGATTTGAATGTTCTTTCATACTTTGGTAGCAGGCGCCCGTGTGAGACAGGAAAATTTAGTTGATGAAGAGGGCCGCGAAAGCGGAGAGGGCGAAAAGAATAGCGACCACAATGGTGCCGATGAAGATCATTTTTTCAAGGCCGCGCTTCTCATATTTTACGCCGCCGAAAGTGTCCTGGCCGAAGGCGGAACCAAGGGATGCATCTGAGCGCTGTAAAAGGACACCCGCTATGAGAAGCCCTGCGAGAACAAGCTGAACAATGGGTAATATTGATGACATAAGGGCTAGGATAGCTCAACCCCTGCTTTTTTGGAAGCCCGCCCCACAAAAATGGCTATATTAAGCCATTTTTGTGGGGCACCACACCCAATTGTATTTCATACTTGACAAATCAGCATATATGTGTATAATAGTAGATAGTAGTACAGTAACATCCCATTTTTTCTCACGGGGCTATAAGCCCCAAACCCACAGGAGACAGCATGCAGAAAACCATGGCTCCCGAGCAGGTGGTGCAAAAGGAAACGGAGTTCAAGTCGGCGGTGCAGAGATTCCTGGGAATCATTTCCCGGGCGCTTGGCACGGCAGGCTTCTCTCTGGGCTCTCGCGCCGTCGCACTGAAGCAGGTTGTCGAGCGTGCTCTCGTGTGGGTTGAGCGTGAGCCGGGAAAGTCAAACCCGGGACGGCTCAACTACCTCGCCACCGAGCTCGCTTCGGCGTCGCGCATGATCGAGAACGGCATCAAGGCCTTTCTCGTCGAATTTCCGAAAATCAAAAAGGAATTCGACATGATGCGGCAGCTTCTGGAGAAGGAACTCGATCGCGCCGAGAAAATCCTGTCCTTCGAAGTACCGGACAAGATTCTCGACGTGTCGGAAAACCTCAACCTGCTTTCGCTTAAATGCTACAGGGAAGAGGTGGTCACGACCAAAATGCTCCGTGATGGAGCGAAGTCCGCGACGATCGCCGTGAACACCCTTCGGCATGCGATGACAGGATTCTTCCTTTCGGAGCAGGCATCAAAGGGGGCGTACGAAGTAGTGGTATCTCTCAGGGAGAGCTCCTACTTCGAGCCGCACAGCCGCGGCGTGAGTGATGCTATGAACATGTTCCGCGGCGCGGTGGCACGCAAGGGAGATCTCGGTTTGCTCTATAGCCGCTATTCAACGCTTTTCGAGGCGATCGAGACTGCAAGGTCGGACATCGCGGCGAAAACCGTCAAGGAAGTGCTGACTCCGGCGCCATCCAAGCGTCGCAAAGTCCGCCGGTATGTCGCGAAAGGCGCCCTGCCTATCGCGAAGAAGGAGAAGAAGGGTCAGAGCAAGAAGAAAGGCGGCAAAGCCAGAAAAGCTGCCTGACCCGCGAAGTAGAAATGGGACAAGGTCCGGACACCGAAGTGGTGCCGGACCTTTTCTTTTGCATATTTTCTAACTCTTATATAAGATGAGCGCACCTTAAAAATTTCAACCCTATGGCAAAACCTAAAGTGAAAACCAACCCAGAGAAATCCGTGAACATTTCACCCCTTCAGGACAGGGTGCTGGTGAAGCCGGAAGATGCGGAAACGGGCAGCCGAAAAACCGACGCGGGGATATACCTGCCGGAAAGTGTAAAAGAAGATAAGGGCGGAAAAGTAGGGCGCGTGGTGGCTGTAGGCCCCGGCAGAACCGAGGAAGGTAAGCTTGTCGCGGTCTCCGTAAAGCCAGGACAAAAAGTTCTTTACTCTTGGGGCGATATAGTGAAGCATGATGGTGAGGAATACGTACTTGTCCGCGAGACAGACATTCTCGCCGTTCTTAAATAATTTTTTATCAGCTATTCGTTATAAATCAATAAGTTAAATTACCTATGTCCAAGAAAATTCTTTTCAGGGAAGATGCCAGAGAAGCGCTCAAGCGCGGTGTTGATATCGTGGCAGAAACTGTGAAGGTGACCATCGGTCCTCGCGGAAGGAACGTGGTTTTGGACAAAGGATACGGTGCTCCGACTATTACGAACGACGGCGTAACTATCGCTAAGGAAATCTCCTTAAAGGATAAATTTGAAAATATGGGTGCGGAGATAGTGCGTGAAGTGGCCTCTAAAACAAATGACATTGCCGGTGATGGCACCACCACATCCGTTATTTTGACCCAGGCAATGGTTGCGGAAGGCATGAAGAAAACCACTATGGGTGCGAATGCAATGGGAGTGCGCCTAGGTATGGAAGAAGCAGTGAACGATGCGGTGGCTGCTTTGAAAAAAATGGCCAAGCCAATTAAAAGCGATGAGGAGGTGAAGCAAATAGCAAATATTTCCGCAGAATCGGAGGAAATAGGCAACACTATCGCGGCTACTATAAAAAAAGTGGGCAAGGATGGTGTGGTGACAGTTGAGGAGTCGCAATCAATGGGTATAGACAGCGAAGTGGTGGAGGGGCTTGAGTTTGATAAAGGTTTTGTGTCTGCATACATGGTGACGGATGCTTCGCGTATGGAAGCGGAAGTTCGCGATTCCGCTATTTTAGTGACAGATAGGAAAGTATCCGCAGTGAAGGATATACTTCCTCTTTTGGAAAAACTCGCACAGGCCGGAAGGAAGGAGCTTGTGATAATCGCGGATGATGTGGATGGTGAAGCGCTTGCCACTTTCGTGGTGAACAAATTGCGCGGAGGTTTTTCAGTGCTTGCGGTCAAAGCTCCGGGATACGGAGACAGGAAGAAAGAGATGCTTCAGGACATTGCGACCACAGTGGGTGCAACTTTGATAACAGAAGATGTTGGTATTGCTCTTGAAAAAGCAGACATTGGCCATTTGGGCCGGGCAAATAAAGTTATCGCACGAAAAGATAAGACGACCATTGTTGGAGGTAAAGGAAAGAAATCCGATATTGAAGAGCGTGCGGCGCAGCTTCGCAAACAGCTTGAAATGACGGATTCAAAGTTTGACCGTGAGAAGCTTGAAGAGCGTATAGGCAAGCTCACAGGAGGAGTAGCTGTCATCCGCGTGGGTGCAGCAACGGAGACGGAGATGAAATATTTGAAATTGAAAATAGAAGACGCGGTGAATGCCACAAAGGCGGCTATAGAAGAGGGAATAGTGCCGGGCGGCGGCACTGCGCTTGCGAAAGTGGCGCGCGAGCTTGAAAAGAATCTGGTTAGAATGAAAGCGCGTGCAGAGGATTCAAATGAGGCATTTGCAGAAGAAAAAAGAGCCGGCTATGCAGTGGTAGCGGCGGCACTCACTTCGCCCCTGAAAAATATCGCGGAGAACAGCGGTCGGGAAGGTGCTGTGGTGGTGGAGAAAGTCGCAGAAGGCGGAGCAACTTCCGGCTACAACGCTCTTATGAACACATTTGAAACGGATATGTTCAAGGCGGGCATCATTGATCCGGTTAAAGTTACCCGCACAGCTTTGCAGAATGCTGCATCAGCCGTAGCTATTCTTCTGACGACAGAGGCGGCAGTAGCGGATGAGCCGGAAGATAAAAAAGCTGGAGGTCCTTCCCGTGGAGGTGAGATGGAATACTAAAAGCTGTATAATACCTATATGAATATCACTACAATTCTTTTAGTTGTTCTCGGGGTTTTGGTGCTTTGGGTTATAGGTATTTTCAACAAGCTCGTGCGGCTCAAGAACCGCGCCAAAGAAGCGTGGGCAGATATCTCTGTTCAGCTCAAACGCCGATATGACCTCATCCCCAATCTTGTGGAAACGGTAAAGGGATACGCTACGCACGAGAGGGAATTACTTGAAAAGGTTACAGTTGCGAGGACTGCAGCTATGTCTGCGGGCGGTGCTGCCGAAGCAGGCCAGGCGGAGAATATGCTTTCCGGTGCTCTCAAATCTCTTTTTGCGGTGGCAGAGAATTATCCTGACCTCAAAGCCAATACAAATTTCTTAGAACTTCAGCGAGAGCTTTCAGATACGGAAAACAAGGTGCAGGCCTCCAGACGTTTCTACAATACGAATGTGCGTGATTTAAATATTTCAATTGAGTCTTTTCCTGGCAATCTTGTAGCAGGAATGCTCGGTTTCTCCCGTATGGATTTCTTTGAGCTTGAGAGTACAGAGGAAGCTAAACCCGTGTCCGTGAAATTTTAAGAGGTATTGAATTATACGCTTTAGTCATTCGTCCTCTATTTATATGGGAGAAAATCTTTATGCACATAGAGACAGCAATATCGCCCGCACCTGGGCACTGATGAGCGTTTTCCTTGTTCTGGTGATTGCTCTTGGCTACGCAATATCGTGGTGGTACGGAAACTCTTTCATTCTTTATATAGCAGTTGCTATTGCCGTATTTGCGAATATTTATTCTTATTGGAATTCAGACAAGCTCGCCCTTTCCATGACCCGCGCGAAGCCACTTTCAAAAAGTGAAGATCCGGAGCTGTGGAATATCACGGAAAATCTTGCCATCTCCGCAGGCCTTCCTATGCCGCGGCTTTATATGATAGACGATCCGTCGCCCAATGCTTTTGCCACGGGGCGAGATCCTGCACACGGAGCTATCGCTGTTACATCCGGACTTCGGCAGATTTTAGAAAAATCGGAACTTGAAGGAGTTATCGCTCACGAAATGTCCCACATAGGCAATCGCGACACTTTGATAGGCACGGTAGCTGTGGTTTTGGCTGGGCTTATCGCGATAGCTTCAGATTTTTTCATGCGCTCAATGATGTTCGGCGGACGTGGCAGTGATAATAGGGGTCATGGGGGAGTGTTCGCTCTTTTGAGTGTGATAGCGCTCATTCTTGCTCCTATTGCAGCAACTCTCATTCAGCTGGCCATTTCCCGCAAGAGAGAATTTCTGGCGGATGCTACGGGTGCTCTTCTCACCCGATATCCTCAAGGACTTGCGAATGCTCTGGTAAAAATCCATTCTTCTTCGAAGCCCCTCGCTCATGCCTCAAATGCGACTGCCCATCTTTTTATCGCCAATCCTTTTGGAGCCCAAGCCCGCAAAGGCATCGCTCATTTATTCATGACCCATCCACCGGTAGAGGAGCGCATAAAAGCACTAGTTGAATTTGAAGAAAGAGAATTATTAGAAAAGCTCAAATAATGATAGATTAGTTGGACAACGGAGGCGTCGCATAGCGGTCTAGTGCGCACGCTTGGAAAGCGTGTGTGGGTAAAACCACCGAGAGTTCGAATCTCTCCGCCTCCGCCAAATCGTGATAGGTTATCCCGCACGAGGTGCGTGGGTTATTTAGGATTAAGTATATAGAGTCTAATGCAAATTAAAGTATAATATTAATATGGAAATAGTAATTATAATTTTACTGCTAGCACTTTCTGGGTTTCTTTATTTTCATATAAAATATCTTCAAAAGATGATTGAGAATGAAAAGAAAATTCAAACTTGGAGTACGGAATATAATCACGCACTGAAAATGAACCGTGAATCACTATTGACTCAAGAACAACTCAAATCTTTGCTAGAACTAGATTCTGAAGATAAGGAGAAATATGAAAAAGTGACTCCAAATGTAAGGGGTGTTTTATAAAGTAATCTACTTTAAGAATATGGATCCTTTAGTAATTGTCGGCATCATAGTTCATATAATTATACTCGGCATCTTTTACAATGGGCTTAGAGAAAAACTTGAAAATGGAGAGAATATTACTGTTTACATCATTCTTTTATTAGTAATGTACGTACCTCCCTTGATTCTATTGATTGATTACTTAAAAAATTAGTTTCTAGACGAGCACGAGCGACGTCGGGAGAGTAGTGTAAAATAGGTTGATTCCGTCAATCTGGGCTTGACCGACCACGGTTCTAGCCCGAGGCACCCCGCCAAGAAAGGTTTGTAATCATTGGTGGTAGTGACTCGTCTGTATGGGTATGAAAATCACCAGTCCGGTTTTTGAACACAACACTTCTATTCCTCCACGCTACACATGCAGCGGGGAGGATATTAATCCAGAACTCCATATTTCAGGTGTCCCAAGCGAGGCGAAAAGCCTCGCACTTATTATGGAAGATCCAGATTCACCGAGTGGCACGTGGACACATTGGACGCTTTGGAATATAGATCCTCATACAAAAGTAATAGGAGATGATCATATGCCAGAAGGTGCAGTGGAAGGGGAGACAAGCTTCAAAAAGACGGGTTATGGAGGTCCTTGTCCACAGGAGGGAATACACCATTATTCATTCAAATTATATGCGTTGGATGCCACGCTCTCACTGCCGTCAGGATCAGAAGCTGGTGCTCTAAAAGCTATGATAGATGAGCATATCGTTGAAGAAGCAGAACTTATAGGAACTTACGAAAGAAAGCAGTAATTTATATACATTTATAAATGTTTTGAATTGAGGAAATTATAATAGTTTTATATGGCCCCTGTTGAGCCATATTCATCTCTAGCTTGACTTTTCAGGGGCGTGGGTGTATAATGGGGGGGTACAGAATTTGCCTTTACGCAGCGTGATTTACATGTGTGCAGAAGGTGCTTCGTACTTTTATTCGCTCGTGTAAATTGAAAAATGGCAAAGAAATTGTTTGTGGGCGGAATTCCTTACACCTCTTCTGAAGATGCGCTTCGTGCGCACTTCGCTCAGGCGGGAACGGTTGAGTCTGTTGCGATCATTATTGATCGCATGACCGGCCGGTCTAAAGGTTTTGGTTTCGTTGAAATGGCATCCGATGAGGAAGCTGTGAAAGCAATCGAAACTCTTAATGATTCCGACTTTGAAGGCCGCAAGATCTCCGTCAAGGAGGCACAGCCGAAAGCTCCTCGTGAGGGTGGCAACGGTTACGGTCGCGGTGGATACTAATACCACCCAAAACAAAAGGGCGCACGCGTAACGCGTGCGCCCTTTTGTTTTGCTAAAATGTTTCCATGAATGAATTCAAAAAGAGTGAAGAAGAGCTAAAACAGGAGCTCCCTGAAGAAGTTTATGCAGTAGCTCGGGGTGGAAGTACTGAAGCGCCAGGCACGGGTGAGCTTTTACATAATAAAGAGAAGGGAATGTACCGTTGCCGGATCTGCGGAGCGGAGCTTTTCTCATCGGATGCTAAGTTTGAATCGGGCACGGGCTGGCCTTCTTTTGATGAACCGGCAAATTTGGAACATGTAGAGCTTATGGAGGACGATTCACATGGAATGAAAAGAACTGAAGTGAGATGCAAACGATGTAAATCCCACCTCGGTCATGTTTTTGAGGACGGGCCTACGGATACAGGTAAGAGATACTGCATTAATTCCGTTTGTTTGGATTTTAAAAAAGAATAGGAAAAGGCGTCTCCCACCTGTGCATCTGTGCACGGGTGGGAGACGCCTTTTTGTTCATCTGTCGTTCAGGTGATGAATTCTCGTATGTTCCCGGAGCAGAAATTGGATCACTTCCTCATATTCCGATCTGTCCTGAAAAAATACCGGAATGGTAAGAAGTGGTCCGCTTCCATGAGCTTCGAGAGGGCGGACAAATTCTGATCTGACCGCCATCGATACATGTTCCTCGAGCAGGGGACCTATCGAGAAACCGTACTCCTCAAGCCATCTCACCGCTCTTTCTGTCGGTATGAAAAAGTACGTCTTCTTTTTACTGTCCACCGCGATCCCGACATTTGCCACAATGCAATATCGCATAGTAGCTATTGTCAGGAAACGTTCGGTGATCACGGGAGGTCCCTCTATGAAATGTTCTAAGGGAAGTCCCATTGAGAATGTTCTTACAAAGAGACTCTTCAGCCGCTCTGCCATTGCACTCGCTATCATATGCATCCTCGCATGTGAAAGGTTCTGCACCCTTTATGCTCTTCTCCAGATATTTTGTCAAATATGTTTTATAAATGCGATATTATTAATGCATGAGCTCAAAGAAAATTTTTATCGGAATAATTCTTTTAGCAGCCATATCTATTTCGTTTGTATCTTATTTTCGTGCATCAACATTCCCTTTTAATACACCTATACAAGTAGGTAGTGCCAAATTCAATGTGTTTATAGCAGAAACTCCTGAAAGTCGAGAGCGCGGACTTTCAGGCGCCATATCTCTTGATGAGGATCAGGGGCTCCTCATGGTTTTTGAAAGAGACGACAAATGGGCTATATGGATGAAGGATATGAATTTCTCTTTGGATATTCTTTGGTTCGCTGAGGACGGTACTCTTATATATATGAAAGAGGATGTACTCCCTGAAACTTACCCGGAAATCTTTATGCCGACCTCTCCTGCCCGTTTTGTGCTGGAATTGCCGGCTGGAAGCATAAAAAGAGAGGGAATAATTTTAGGAAATGTGCTTGTGAGGTAAAAACGTCATCCAGATGTTCTTCTGTATAGCCGCCGTAAGCTCATCCGGATGTTTTAGGTTGACTGCTCCCTTTTTCTATTTTGAAGCGGGGATTTTCGTGTAATCCACAGTAGGTTTGTAGCTCAAAAAAAGTAAAATATCCTTAATTAAGTTATGACCACTTACGTTACAAAAGCCAACGGCGAAAAAGTACCTTTCAACGCAGATGCTATCAACCGCTCCATAGAAAGGGTAACTTATGGTCTTACCGATCCGGTGGGAAAAGTGGTGCAAGTGGCAACCGATACGCGCCTCACTGTGTACGACGGCATTACCACGGAGGAAATGGACATCGCCACCATCAATGCAGCGGTGCAGAACATCGTCAATGACATTGAGTACGACAAAATAGCCACTCGTCTTTTCAGAAAAGTTATTTACCGCCGCGTGCTCGGTAAATATGACAACGAAAAAGAAACTCTGAAGTGCCTTCACTCTGATTCATTCTCTAAATTTATAATCACAGGAGTTGAAGACGGACGGCTTGATGCGCGCATGGCAGATAATTTCAATCTTGAAGCGCTTTCACAAGCGCTCGACATTGACCGCGACGAACTTTTCCAATACGCAGGTCTTTCCACTCTCGCGAACAGATATCTTTTGAAAGATAATTCACAACACTACACAGAAACTCCGCAATTCTTTTTCATGCGCGTTGCAATGGGTCTTTCATACAACGAAGAAGATCCAACTGCATGGGCCATCCGTTTTTACAACAAGATGTCGCGACTTGAATATATTGCTGGCGGTTCCACCAATCTTGGTTCCGGCACTTCACGCCCCGCTCTTTCAAACTGCTTTCTTATGGAGATACACGACGATATGGGGCATATCGCAAAATCTGTCGCGGACGTGATGCTTCTTTCAAAAGGTTCTGGTGGCATAGGGGCTTCTATCACAAAGCTTCGTGCTTCCGGCTCGCCCCTTAAGTCTACTGGCGGAGTTTCCTCAGGTCCTGCACCGTTCGCAAAAATAATAGATACAGCTATCAGGGCTATTGTCCGTGGTGGAAAGAAAAAAGGAGCCCTGTGTTTTTACATGGAGAACTGGCACATTGATTTTCCGGATTTCTTAGACTGGAAGCACAACGCTGGAGACGACTACCTGCGCATGAGAACTGCCAACACCGCGGCCTACATTTCGGATGAATTCATGAAGAGGGTGAGAAACAACGAAGAGTGGTATCTTTTCGATCCGTCTGAAGTAAAAGACTTAAATGAGCTTTACGGGCGCGCTTTTTCCAAGCGGTATGCGGAATATACGGAAAAGGCCAAGAAAGGGGAGCTTAAAATGTGGAAAAAAGTTCCTGCCCGGGAGCTTTTCCGCCAAATGCTCGTTTCCCTCCAGACCACCTCCCACCCATGGCAGACATGGAAGGACACTATCAATCTGCGTGCTTTGAACAACAATACAGGCACTATCCATATGTCCAATTTGTGCACGGAGATTTGCCTGCCGCAGGACAAAGACAATGTGGCTGTGTGCAATTTGGCATCTTTGAATCTTGCAGCCCACGTTCATAACCGAGAGGTCAACTGGAGCCGCCTTGAAGACTCGGTGCGTCTGGCAGTGAGGCAGTTAGACAACCTTATAGATATAAACGATCTTCCTATCGCGGAAGCCAAGAAATCAGATCAGGAGAACAGAGCGATTGGTCTTGGTGTTATGGGGTTTGCGGATATTTTGGAACAGCTTGGTATGGCTTACGATAGTCCTCACGCATGGGATTTTGCAGACAGGATATTTGAATTCATTTCATACATGGCGATAGACGAGAGCGCTAACCTTGCAGAGGTGCGCGGTCCGTATACGCATTTCGCCGGCTCACGTTGGTCGCAGGGGATGGTGCCTGTTGATACACTTGCCGTTCTTGAAGAGGAACGCGGCATCCCGATAGCTATTTCCAAAGAATCAAAACACAAGGGTTTGGATTGGGATCTTCTGCGTGCCAAAGTGAAGAAGGGAATGAGGAATGCCACTTTGATGGCCGTTGCGCCCAATGCGAACATTGGGCTTGTCGCGGGCACTGTTCCCGGTATTGACGCGCGCTTTGCACAAGTTTTCTCACGCAACAAGATATCTGGGAAGTATTTGGATCTCAATCACAATTTGGTGAAGGATCTTAAGAATATGGGTATCTGGGAGGAGGTGCGCGAGGAGATAGTCGCGAATCAGGGAGATATTTCATCCATAGAAAAAATCCCCGGATATGTAAAGGAGGTGTATAAAACTTCTTTCACTACATCGCCTTATGCATACATAGAAGTTGCGGCACGAGCGCAGAAATGGGTTGACCAGGCGCTTTCCAGAAATATTTATCTTGAATCGCGGGATTTGGACGAAATGATGAAGCTTTATTCAACTGCCTGGGAAAAAGGACTGAAGTCAACTTATTATCTCCACATGATGCCGCGCCACACTGCAGAGCAATCAACTGTGTCAGTGAATAAGGGTCATAAAATAGGCAAGCGCGGATTTGGGGCGATAACTGTCGCGGCGCCTGAGATCACTACCGCGGATGGTTTGAGTGCTGATACGGTCGCTACAAAGCCCATTCCTTCATTTGTAGAGACTCCCGTGCTAGCAAGTGCTCCAATTGAGGCAATTAAGCCCAAAGGTTTTGCCGCGGTCACGGATGTTATATTTCACGGTATGCTTGAGAATGTCCCCGCGATGGAAGCGGCCGCTCCAGTCGTAGTTGCTCGTGCTCCTGCTGTGGTTGTTGCTGAAAAACCCTCAACCGCATCTGGGGGGAGGGGTTTCGGCTCGTTGCACCTCTTGAACAACAATTTCAATAGGGAAGTCTCTGTTCCTCGTCCCGCAGGCGAGGCGGCGCCTAGGGCTCCATCCGCTCCTTCGGTATCTTCAGGCGCCTTTGACAATCCAGCGGACGACGAAACCCTTATTTGCGATAGTTGCCAATAGTTCTTTTTTGATAGAAAATACGTTCGCTTCTTAATATTTAACTTTTTTCACCATGCTTGTCGGAAAAGCCAGCCCGGACGATATGAGCCTCCATCCCATACGCTATCAATGGGCGTATGATCTTTATCAGCAGGCCGTGAGGAACACTTGGTTTCCGCACGAGATCACTCTCAAGGAAGACCTGGATGACTGGGCGAAAATGACAGAAGATGAAAAGCATGCGGTGAAATTCCTGATGGCATTTTTCAATCCGGCCGAGCTTATTGTGAACCGCTCTATTGCTCTCGGAATATATCCGTATCTTAAATCTCCAGAGTGTCACTTGTATCTGGCAAAACAGATGTGGGAAGAGGCTAATCACTGCGTGGCCTTTGAATACGTACTTGAAACTTTCCCGTTCAACCGCGAACACATCTTTGATCTCCACCTTCAAGTGCCTTCCATGCAGAAAAAGGAGGACTACATCACCAAATACATGAAGCGCATGACAGACGATAATCTTGATATTGAATCAGTAGAAGGTAAAAAAGATTTCCTGCGCAATCTTGTGGCGACCAACATAGTCATGGAAGGAGTTTGGTTCTATTCCGGCTTCATGGTGGCCCTTTCTTTCCGCCAGAGGAACATGCTTCGCAACTTCGGCTCTATGATCAACTGGGTGCTTCGCGACGAATCCCTTCACCTCAAATTCGGAATGAATCTGGTCTTGAATATCTTGGAAGAAAATCCGGAACTTTTGACGCCTGAATTTGCCCGTGAGATACGTGACATTGTGATAGAAGGAGTGGATCTTGAAGTGGAATACAACCGCGACCTGTTCCCGAACGGAATACTCGGCCTCAATGCCGATTATGTGAACCAATATGTGCAATATGTGGCGGACAGGCGCTTGGAAGAACTCGGCCTTCCCAAACACTACAGTGTTACTAACCCCGCCAAATGGATGACGGCGGCCACGGACGTCTTTGAGCTCGTGAATTTCTTTGAACAGCAGAATACGAGCTACGAGGTGGATGCTCATGCGAGTGGTGCCAAAAAAGAAACAAAAGAGGAACCCACAGTGGCCTAATTTTGTAGGTTATAATTAATCCATGGCAAAAATTAGAGTAGCTGTGAACGGCGCAGGCCGTATCGGAAGAGCTTTTATAAAACTTTCCCGCGATCATAAGGAAATAGAGCTGGTGGCTGTGAACGATTTAGGCGACATAGAAAATATCGCTTATCTTCTGCAGTATGATTCTGTGTACGGAAAAACACCCTTCCCAGTCTCTGTTTTGGGGGACAGGGCAAAACTTTTAATAGATGGAACAGAGGTGGCTTTCATTTCGGAAAAAGAGCCAGCGAACCTCCCGTGGAAAGATATGAATATAGATGTAGTAGTGGAATCAACTGGCCTCTTCACAAGCTATGAAAAATCAAAAGCGCACCTTGATGCCGGAGCTAAAAGAGTAGTGGTAACGGCACCAATGAACGATGAACCTATGGGTGTTGCAGGCGCGACAGTTCTTTTGGGTGTTAATGAGGAACAATTTTCCGGCTGCGTCATTACTTCAAACGCTTCCTGCACTACGAATGCGGCATCGCCTCTAATGGCAATATTAGACGAAGCAATAGGTATAGAAAAAGCGGTTCTTAACACAGTGCACGGCTACACTGCTACCCAAGCGCTTGTGGATAGTCCTTCAAAAAAAGGTTTTCGTGAAGGGCGGGCTGCCGCTCACAATATTGTGCCATCTTCAACAGGTGCGGCTATTGCCGTTACCAAAGCATTTCCGAAGCTCCAGGATAAATTTGACGGTATTTCCATGCGCGTACCCGTTATTGCGGGCTCTATTGTTGACGTTACATTCATTGCCAAAACAGAGACAAGTGCCCCTGAAGTGAATGCGGCACTTAAAAAAGCTGCTGAAAGCGAAAGGTGGAACAAAATATTTTCCGTCACAGAAGAGGAACTCGTATCCTCTGATATCGTCGGCTCTTCGTACGGAGCTATTGCAGATCTCTCTTTCACCCGCGTCGTTGACGGCAATCTAGTGAAAGTCCTTGCCTGGTACGACAACGAAATGGGGTATGCTCACACTCTCATGCTTCATGTTCTGGGTGCCGGGAAAAATCTCTAATGCGTATTTTTATCGCCAGTGACCATGCGGGTATTTCTCATAAAGAGAAGATAATGGCTGTGCTTCAAGAAAACGGCCATGAAGTGAACGATTGCGGAGATAAGGAGTACAACGAGAATGACGATTATCCGGATTTCGTATCAAAAGTGGCCCGGGAGATATACAAAGATCCCGAGGGAGCAAAAGGTATTGTCATAGGTGGTTCCGGACAAGGAGAAGCAATGGTTTGCAACCGTTTTCCCCACGTCCGGGCAGCTGTTTTTTATGCTCCGGCAACAATTATTGCCGGAGAGGCCGATATCATCTCACTCTCCAGACAGGATAATGACGCGAACGTGCTTTCCATCGGTGCACGCTTTGTTTCTGTAGATGATGCTATAGAAGTGGTTATGAGGTGGCTAAACACCCCTTTTTCTAATGAAGAAAGGCATATTCGGCGTATTGCAAAAATAGATACTTTCAATGCATAGGCCTGTTGAAATAATTCCAGCCATTCTTTCAACCTCTTACGAGGATATTACAAGGAAAGTGGCTGCTGTTTCAGAAGTTGCGCCGTGGATACAGCTGGATATCGTTGATGGGGAATATGGGACGCAGAAAACCTGGCCCTTCCTCTCTCTTGCCGATAAAGATCTTGCCGCCCTCGTTCACGAAGAAGCTACACTTCCGCAGTGGGAAGATGTTTCCTTTGAATTTGACCTGATGGTTAAAAATCCTCGGGCACTGGCAGACACTTTTGTAACGGCGGGAGCGTCACGAATAATTGTTCATTACGGGTCTTTTGTAGATAACAATGAGAGAGAAGTTTTTTTAAGGGAATTCAAGAATAAATACAATATGCCGGAGCCACTGACGGTTGAACTAGGGCTTGCCGTGGGTTTTGAAACTCCGATAGAGGATATACAAAAATACATTGAATATCTGGATTGCATAGAGATCATGGGAATAAAGGACGTAGGGGCGCAAGGGGAGCCGTTCGCACAAGGGACGATAGAAAAGGTCAGGAAATGCCGGGAACTTTTTCCTGAAATGGTTATTTCCGTTGATGGAGGAGTAAGAGAGGAATACGTAGAGCCGCTTATTGAAGCTGGAGTGAACCGCCTTGTAATCGGCTCTGCGATATGGAGCTCGTCCGACCCGGAAGGCGAATACGAACATCTGAAAAATCTGGTGTCCTAGTGATATAATTTCCTTAATGGAAAGACTCCTTGACGACAATAAAAAGAGCGAGTTGATGGTAAAGGCGAATGATATTCGTCAGTCCATTATTGAAATGCTGGTTGAGGCAAAGTCCGGCCACACGGCAGGCCCCTTGGGCATGGCGGATATTTTCACACTTCTGTTTTTTCATGCTCTTAAACACGATCCGAAAAATCCCCAGTGGCCGGAAAGAGACCGCCTTGTGCTTTCAAACGGCCATATTTGCCCTGTTTATTATTCAACTCTCGCTCATGCAGGATATTTTCCGGTGTCTGAATTGAAAACTTTGCGAAAATTCGGCTCTCGTCTGCAGGGCCATCCCCACCGCGAGTATCTTTCAATGCTCGAGACATCCTCCGGGCCTTTGGGAGCGGGTCTTTCCCAGGCGGTGGGGATGGCCCTAGCCCTTAAAATGGATAAAAGTGCGTCACGCGTAGTGTGTTTGATGTCTGATGGGGAGATGCAATGCGGAGCCACGTGGGAAGCTGGTATGCTCGCCGGAAAAGAGAGATTGAACAATCTTGTAGGTATTATTGACCGCAATAATATACAAATAAGCGGCTTCACGGAGGACGTCATGCCTCTTGAATCTCTTTCTGATAAATGGAAAGCATGGAACTGGCATGTCATTGAGGTTGACGGGCATAATTTTGAAGATATCAATGATGCACTTGAAGAAGCAAAAGCTATTTTTGAAAAACCCACTATGATAATCGCACACACTATTCCAGGTAAAGGAGTGAAAGAGTTTGAGAGGGATTACCGTTGGCACGGCAAGCCGCCTTCACCTGAAGAGGGAACAATAGCTCTTCAGGAACTTCGCTCATTGGGCGGAAAAATATCCGGCTATCACAATGATTAATATGAGTGAAATATCCAAAGAAAAAAAAATAGCTAATCTTCTTTTTGAAATAGGA
The DNA here is from genome assembly GCA_964582295.1 of uncultured Candidatus Saccharibacteria bacterium. Lineage (GTDB taxonomy): Bacteria > Patescibacteriota > Minisyncoccia > Phycocordibacterales > Zambryskibacteraceae > 12-FULL-44-12b. Next base: position 30,787 of record CAZOQP010000003.1, on the reverse strand, counting down.
ACATTGAGGAAACTTATACGTATACATCGGCAAGTACTCTTAACTGATGACACTTCGGACAATATTGCTTCCCATTCATATCGTGTAGCGTTGACGGGATGGCTTTTGGCTAAAGAAGAGAATGCTGATCCATACAAAGTTCTCTTAATGTGTCTTTTTCATGACTTACCTGAATCCCGGTCAGGTGATCATAATTGGGTTCATAAGAGATACGTGAAAATTTTTGAAGATGAAATAATCAAAGATCAATTTCATAATTTACCGTACCCCGAACTTTCTGACGTAATTGCTGAATATCATAAAAGAGAAAGTAAGGAAGCACTTGTGGCAAAAGATGCGGACATACTAGATCAGATATTATTATTGCGGGAATATGAATGGCAAGGAAATCAGGAGGCTAAAGCATGGCTACATGGACCTGATGGTAGCGAACCCGAAGCCCAGATAAAAAAACTCAAACTTGAATCAGCAAAAAGAATAGCAAAGGTCATATATACAACCCGACCCTCTGAATGGTGGGATAATGCATGGTCAGGAACAAATAGATGATTAATAAAACCTTAAACAAAAAAATATTTGATGCCGACGTAGAGCAAATTCCTATCCGAAAAGGATTTGGAGAGGGGTTGGCCAAAGCGGGGGAGCAGGATAAAAATGTAGTTGTTTTATGTGCCGACCTCACAGAATCTGCACAAGCGCTTTATTTCAAGGAAAAATTCCCCGAAAGGTTCGTTGAAATAGGTGTTGCCGAGCAGAACTTAGCGGGTGTTGCATCCGGAATGGCGGCCGCAGGCAAAATCCCTTTCATCACTTCGTACGCCATGTTTTCTCCCGGCCGCAATTGGGAGCAAATAAGAACGACCATCGCTTACAACGACAGGCCAGTGAAGATTGCAGGGTCTCATGCTGGTATTTCCGTCGGTCCGGATGGAGGAACTCACCAGGCGGTTGAAGATATAGCTATTATGCGTGTCATTCCGAATATGACGGTCATTTCTCCATGCGATGCTACAGAAGCGCGTAAGGCGACTATCGCCGCAGCAAAGACTAAAACTCCGGTTTATATCCGGCTTGCGCGTGAAAAGACTCCTGTTATCACGACAGAAAAGACCCCTTTTGAAATAGGCAGGGCGGAGATTTTTTGGGATCCCAAAAAACCCGTTGCGGGAATAATCGCAACAGGCGCACTTTTACACAAAGCATTATTGGCAGCAAAAACACTCTCTGAAAAAGGGATTGATGTGACCGTTATGAATTTAGCAACTATAAAGCCGATAGATGAGGAGGCGGTCGTCGCTCTCGCCAAAAAATCAGGGAAGATAGTAACAGTAGAAGAGCATCAGATACACGGAGGAATGGGCTCGGCCGTTGCAGAAGTATTGGCAAAGAATTTTCCTGTACCGATAGAATTCGTAGGTGTGAACGACAAATTCGGCCAATCCGGAACACCCGCAGAACTTATAGAACACTATGGAATGGGCGAAAAAGATATCATTTCAGCAGTAGAGAAAGTTTTAAATAGGTAGCAACACACCAACATACTTGAGAATGTTGGTGTGTTATTGAGGGGAGCTAGCTTATTTTTTGTGCTTTGAAATCGGAGGGGGCTTTGGCTAAATATTTTTCTATCTCCTTTTGAGAAAGAAGGCCTTTTTGAGCTCCTATTTCCTGGACTACAGACATTGAGTTGGTGGATGCCCATTGAAGCGCTGTTGGAATATCTTTCCCCAGAATCATAGCTGATACAAAAGTAGATGCGAAAGCATCTCCTGCACCTGTGCGCTCAAAGGCAGGTTTTTGAGGATAAACAGGCATGAAAATAGAAGAACTGCCGTCGGATGCATAGGCACCTTTCGGGCCGTCCGTGAGAATTACTATTTTTGGCCCCAGTCCGTGGATGTGTTTTATAAGTTCTGTCGTTCCGAGAGTTTTAACATTCAATATTCTTTCTGCTTCTTCAATATTTGAAACAAATACTTCGGTGCGCGCATAAATATCTTTGAGCACCTCTGTCCCGAGAGATATCTGAAATGTGCCGGGTTGGAATGCGAGCTTTACTTCCGGATGAGTTTTCAGATACTCGGATATTTCTTTGTGATACTCATGTGTGGATGCACCAAGAGAAGAAAGATATATCCACTTTGGTGCGCCTATATCCGGCAAGCGATACTCATACTCCTGATGCTTCACTAGAATGGTGCGGTCGTGTTCATACCACAGAGCATAGTGATAGTTAGTTTCCCTTCCCTTATGCACAGAAACAAACCGCGTATCAACCTTATTTTCCGTCAAAGAATCCAGGCACTTTTTACCATTCTCATCATTACCCATATTGGAAACCAGTGCCGATGGAATGCCGAGCCGTGCTGCTGCGACCGATGCATTTGGGGCATTTCCAACAGCACTCACTACCGTCACGGATTCGTAGGGTATTTTGTCCCCGAATTTCATAGAAATAGTGCAGTGTTCTTCGTTTATATCGCAGTTAACATTCGCTTCCTTGAGGCGGATGAATGCGTCCGTTGTTATGTCGCCAATAGCTACAAAATCAAAGGACTTTTTGAGAAAGGACATACCGGAATTATAGCAGTTAGACGTGATAAAATAAGTGGAAATGAAAACATTAAGGGAAGCTATTGCGGAGGCAGGGGAGAAAAAGGTGGCCATAGGGCATTTTAATGTTTCGGATTCAGAGGGTTTCAAGGCGGTGGTAGAAAGCGCGACTGAGCTAGGTGTGCCGGTCATAATCGGGGTTTCGGAAAAGGAGAGAAGCTTCCTCGGTGTTGCGGAAATAAGGGCTCTGGTAATGACGGTCAAGGAAAAAGGTTTACCGGTGTTTTTAAATGCCGATCACACTTATTCTGTGGAAGCATCGCGGGAAGCTATTGATAACAAGTTTGATGCGGTAATCATAGATGGCGCGGAAAAACCATTTTCAGAGAACGTAATGATGACAAAGGAAGTTGTGAAGTATGCGAAAGAACACCCACCAGCTGGCGGGTTAGAAATTTTAGTGGAAGGAGAATTGGGTTTTATCGGCTCCGGTTCTCTCATAAGGGATGAGATACCGGACGGGGTTTCGGAAAAAACCCAGACGACTGTAGAAGATGCGCAGAAATTCGTGGAGGAAACATGTGTGGATCTTTTCGCGCCATCGGTCGGAAATATTCATGGATTAGTCTCTACAGGTGAGCCGAAACTGAATATTGCCCGCATAAAGGAGATTTCTGGGGCGGTGAGTGTGCCATTGGTGCTTCACGGAGCATCGGGCAATAGTGACGAAGATGTTGTGGCTGCAATAGATGCCGGTATCTGTATCGTTCACATAAACACAGAGTTGAGAATGGCTTATAAAAAAGGCATAGAAAAAGGCATGAGTTCAGACGAGCTCGCGCCGTATAAATTCATGGCAGAGGGGGTGGAAGAAATGAAAAAGCTCGTGACGGCCAAATTAAAACTTTTCAACAAACTCTGATTTTTCACTTACAACATTCCAACATTCTCAAGAATGTTGGAATGTCACAAATATCAATATGATAGAAGAGATAAAAAAGTTTTTTAAGGGAGAGGTGATGAATGACGAGAAAACACTCGCCTTATATTCAAAAGATGCGAGTATTTTCAGAGTGAAGCCGCGAGTGGTGGTTTTTCCTGAAAGTTCGGAAGATCTGCAGGTTCTGGTGAAATGGGTGGGCGAACAAAAAAAAGGTGATGCGTCTCTATCAATTGCTGTAAGGGCGGCTGGCTCGTGCATGTCCGGCGGGTCTCTCAATGAATCCATAATCGCGGATGTTACGAAATATATGAATAAAGTGGGCGAGGTAATGGAGGATTCCATTCTCACGGAGCCGGGAGTTTTTTACAGGGATTTTGAAAAGAAAACACTTGAAAAAGGCCTTATTCTGCCCTGTTTTACCGCCTCCAAGAATCTGTGCGCTTTGGGCGGAATGATAGGCAATAATTCAGGCGGTGAGAAAACCCTAAAATACGGAAAAATGGAGAAGTATGTGAGGCGTCTTAAAATGGTTTTTGCCGATGGAGTGGAAAGGGAAGTGAAGCCGCTTACGCCAACAGAACTGGAAGAGAAGAAAAAGCAGAATGATATTGAGGGAGATGTGTACAGAAATATTCACGCACTTTTGGAGAATAATAAAGAAATAATAGAAAATGCCAGGCCGAAAGTTTCAAAGAATTCCGCCGGATATTATTTGTGGAATGTGGAGCACGACGGTTTGTTTGACCTTACGCGTCTTGTGACAGGTTCCCAAGGGTCGCTCGGCATTGTTACGGAGGCAGAGATAGGTCTGGTCCGGCTGCCTTCGCGTTCAGAGATGCTTGTGATATTCCTGAAGGACCTTAAAAATACGGGAGAGATAATAAACGAGATACTCAAAGAAAATCCGGAAACTCTGGAATCGTACGATGATTCAACTCTAAAATTTGCTGCCCGCTTTATACCGGATCTGGCCCGGGCCATGGGCGCCAAGAATTTTCTGGCCACTATATTCTCATTCATCCCTGAAATGTGGATGGCTTTGAGTGGGGCATTCCCGAAGCTCGTGCTTCTGGCAGAATTCACGGGTGACGATGAAGTGGAAATAAATGCACGGGCGGAAAGAGTGAAAAAATCTCTGGCACGTTTTCACCCTGCAATGCGCCTCACGCATTCGGTACATGAAGAAGAAAAATATCTGACCATCAGGCGCGAAAGTTTTAATCTTTTGCGGAAGCACTCAAAGGGCCGCCGCACCGCACCTTTTATAGATGATGTAGCGGTGCGGCCAGAACAGATGCCTGAATTCCTGCCGCGTCTCCGCGCTATTTTAGATAAACATAAACTTCTCTATACCATTGCAGGACACGCGGGAAATGGCAATTTCCATGTCATACCGCTTATGGATTTCCGAGATAAGCGTACGCGTGAAATAATCGTCCCAGTATCCGAAGAAGTATATTCTCTGGTAAAAGAGTTCGGCGGCTCTATCACCGCAGAGCATAACGACGGCATTGTGCGTACTCCTTTCCTTTCATATATGTACTCTCCTCAAATACTTGAATTATTTGAACAAGTGAAAAAAATCTTTGACCCGCAGAATATTTTCAATCCCGGCAAAAAGGTCCCTTCGACAAGCTCAGGACAAGTGGGGGGCAGCATTGAATATCTAAAGAGCCACATTACATCCGAGTAGTTGCCTTTTTTGGCATTTTTACTATAATCACCTGTCTATGTTGAGCTTATCTGCAAAAGAAAGAACATCTGCCGAAAAGGCCATGGACCTCCGAAAGAAGGGCTTTATTCCCGCTGTTTATTATGGAAAAAAGACCGCCTCCACCTCCATTTCGGTTCCTTACACGGAATTCAAAAAGGTCTTTGAAAAAGCCGGAGAATCCACCGTGGTGACCCTCAAAACTCCAGGAGGCGACGTGGACACTCTTATTCACGATATTGATTTCGATCCTATCACCGGCAATCCCCGTCATGCCGACTTTTACGCCTTTGAAAAAGGCCAAACCATGCAAGTTTCTGTACCACTTGAATTCATAGGCGAAGCGCCGGCTATCAAAGCAGGTTTCTTGGTTGTTAAAGTGATGCATGAAGTGAATGTAGAAGCAGAACCGGCTAATCTGCCGTCAAATCTTACTGTTGATATTTCGCACCTCGCTGAAGTTGGTAATACTGTGACCATAAAAGACATTCCTGAAGTAAAAGGCGTGAAGTTCCTGGATAATCCTGAAGATGTTGTGGCTTCAGTACAGGCACCTAAGGAAGAAAAGGAGGAAGTACCTGTTGACCTCACTGCAATTGAAGTAGAGAAGAAGGGCAAGGAAGCTGCAGAGGGTGAAGGAGAGGCAGCAGAAGGGGCAGAAGCTCCTGAAGTTAAAGAAGCTAAATAAGCTCGTTTTGGTATAATAGGTGCACATGAGTATTTTTCGTGCGCTCATATCTGTTTTTTTGATATTGGGTGTCATTTTGGGGGCTTTGGCGCCTACGGGGGAACTTTTTGCGCAAGAGCTTTCACCTTCCGAAAGAGCGGCTCTTCAGGCCGAATACGACCAGACACTCCGTGAAATAGAAGAAGTAGAGAAAACCATAGACGGTCTGAAGCAGCAGCAGAAAACCATAACAGGAGACATCTCCCTCCTCACGGCGCAGATAAACCAAGCGGAAGCCGTTTTGAGGCAGAAAAATCTCACTATCAAAACCATTTCGGGAGAGATAAACCAGAAAACCCAGAAAATAAACACCCTCAATACGCGAATTGAAAGGGGAAGGGTTTCTTTGGCAGAACTTATAAGGCGCACACGGGAGCTTGATTCATATAGCCTTGCGGAAGCCGTTCTTTCGGATGAGGACTTCTCTGATTTTTTCGCAGATTTTGATTCTTTCTCTGCTATACAGAAAGATCTGCAGGTGCTCTTCTTTTCCATAAGGGAAGCCAAAGCTGAAACTGAAAAAGAAAAGCAGGCGCTAGCCCAGAAAAAAGACCAGGAAGAGGATGCGAAATATGTGATAGAGACCAAGAAAAAAGAAGTGGCCAAAAACGAAGCCGAGAAAAAACAGCTCTTGGCGGTGGTAGATCAAACTAAAGCCGTGCAGGATTCTTTCCTTGCGCAAAAGCAGGCAAAAGCAGAGCAGATCCGTGCAGCACTTTTCGGATTGAGAGATTCAGAAGGTATTCCTTTCGGAACCGCGCTTGAATATGCCAACGTTGCTTCGCAGAAAACTGGCGTGCGCGCGGCTCTTATTCTTGCCATCCTTTCGCAGGAATCGGACCTCGGGAAAAATGTGGGGTCTTGTTATGTGAAAAATTTGGATACAGGAGATGGGGTGGGGAAGAACACTGGTAATCCCTTCCAGCAAGTGATGAAAGCGCCGCGCGATACCGTGCCTTTTCAGAGGATAACGAGCGCAGTCGGGAGGGAGTGGTCTATGACACCGGTTTCCTGTCCGCTTGGAGCTGTGTATGTGGTGGGACGTGGTTTCGGAGGTGCTATGGGGCCGTCGCAATTCATTCCTTCCACTTGGGAGATTTTCAGAACACGCATTGCGAGCGCGGTCGGAGTGAAAGAGCCTAATCCGTGGAACGCACAGCATGCCATTATTGCAACCGCTATTTATCTTAAAGACTTGGGTGCGGCAGGAGGCACATACACAGCGGAGCGCAATGCTTCCTGCCGCTACTACTCCGGCCGCGCCTGTGACAACAAAAAACCTGCGAACACTTTTTATGGTAACCAAGTTCTGGTGAAAGCTGCACAATTCCAGGAGAATATTGATTTTTTGAGGAGTATATAAAGGTCGCTCGGGGTGATGACGAAAAGAGTACGCATAAAAATCTGCTGCTTGCTCACCGTCTGAATGTAACCATTCAGCAACGGTTCCCTCGCGCCGCCCGCCTGCCAGCGCCTGATGCCGCAGGCAATGGCGGGCAGGGGGCGTGCCCCGGGTCTTAGGCAAAATCTACGTAGGACTGTCCTACGTAGAGTAAGATAGGGATTCCTCTAGTGTATGCGCATACACTAGCCCCCGAAAAACTTCAAATTGACCGCTAGTAGTTTTAGCCCCGGAACTTGGTTCCGGGGCTTTTCATTTTGCAAAAATAAAGCTTTCTGGTATTGTAGTGCGACAATGAAAAAGGAAATACATCCCAAGAACTATAGGCAGGTCATCTTCCGCGACAACTCAAGTGGCACGGAATTTCTCATTGGTTCTACAGTTGAGACCAAGGAAACTGCTACATGGAAGGATAAAAAAGAATACCCGCTTGTTTCTGTTGAAATCTCATCCGCCTCGCACCCTTTTTATACAGGCAACGACAAAGTTATAGACACTGCAGGCCGTGTGGAGAAATTCAAGGCGCGCCAGAAGGCTGCTTCTGCTAAAAAGACCTCCTCCAAGAAATAGATTTCTACGTGCGACAATAGGAGGGTTAACATCATGGACCCAGATCTCGCCCGTTATAAAGAAAATCCAAAAACCGCCTATATGGCCGGGCAGTATGAGGATTTGCTTAGAAAAGAAAAAGAAGCACTTGAACTAAAAGATAGCGATGTATCACTATCGGAAATGGCTGACGAGGACCTGAAAATCATCCGCAAAGAGATGGAAGAATTGAAAAAGCACTTAGACGATATCCTCAAAGAGGAAGAGGCCGAAGATGAATTCCCAAATGAGGTCATCTTGGAGATACGCGCCGGTGCGGGCGGTGCTGAAGCGGCACTTTTTGCGGAGGAGCTTTCTTCTATGTATGCAAGGTATGTGGAAATTAAGGGGTGGAAAATGAAGACTCTTCATGCGGCAGTATCGGACCTTGGCGGCATCAAGGATTCATCTTTTGAGATACGGGGAAAGGACGTGTATCGCATGCTCCGATACGAAACCGGAGTGCACCGCGTACAGCGGGTGCCGGCAACTGAAAAATCCGGAAGAGTGCATACATCTACTGTAACGGTGGCTATTTTGCCTGTGCGAAAGAAATCAAAGGTGGAGATAAATCCTGCAGACCTGGAGATAGAATTTTCCCGTTCGGGCGGCGCAGGCGGGCAGAACGTCAACAAAGTGGAAACGGCCGTGCGTATCGTTCACAAGCCAAGTGGCATTGATGTACGCTCTACATCCGAAAGAAGCCAGCAGAACAACCGCGAGAAGGCCATGATGATACTTCAGGCCAAGCTTGAAGAAATGCAGAGACTGGAGGAGGAGAAAAAACTTTCAAGCGACCGTAAATCGCAGATTGGCACTGGCGACCGCTCGGAGAAGATACGCACTTACAATTTCCTTCAGGATCGTATAACCGACCACCGCATCAAGGAATCGTGGCACAACATGAATGCAGTATTCGCCGGGGGGCTAGACCCTGTGCTTGAGGCCGTCATTGAAAGGGCTGAAAAAGGTAATTTTGAAGCCTCGGACGGGGCAGAAGACTAAATATGGCTTCTATTGCAGGGCTTGTATGATTTTGCTAGTATAGCTGGCACCTCTTTCGGGGTCATTTTTATTTTAATCATGACAACCAGCAACAAAACTACTACGGACCTGGATACGCTTTTTAAGGCGGGAGTCCATTTCGGCCGTGCCCGCTCTCGCAGACACCCTAGTGCCAAGGCCTTTATTTTCGGAGTAAAAAATACCGTTGAGATTTTTGATCTTGAGACCACCAAAAATCTTCTTGATGAGGCAATGGAAGTTGCACGTGCGCTCGGCGAGAAAAACCAGACCCTTTTGATGGTAGGCGGAAAGAGCGAGGCACGTGCGGCTGTGAGGGATGCCGCTTCAAGTGCAGGCCTTCCTTTTGTGGCCGGTCGCTTCATCGGAGGCACTCTTACTAACTGGAGCGAAATAAAGAAGAGAATAGCCCGCCTGGAGAGTCTCACCGATCAGAAGGAAAAAGGTGAGCTTGTTAAATACACTAAAAAGGAGCGCCTGCTTATTGACCGCGAGATAGAAACTTTACGCGAAATGTTTGGAGGCATCGCATCATTGAAAGGCCTTCCAAACATGCTTTTCGTGGTTGATCCTCGCCGCGAACACATTGCCGTTGCGGAAGCCAATAATTTGAATATTCCAGTGATGGCGCTTGCGGGCTCTGACTGCGATATGAAAAAACTGAACTTTCCCATTCCGGGAAATGATGCGCTTGAATCAAGCATCCGCCACATCACTGAACGCATCGCGAACGCATACAAAGAAGGCAGAAAGTATGCTAAAGAATCGGCAGGCGAGCCCAAGGCGGCATAAGTGGATTTTATGATCTCAACTGAACAAGTAAAAGAATTAAGGGACAAGACCGGAGTTTCCGTGATGCAATGCCGCAAAGCTCTTGAAGAGGCGGGCGGCGATATGGAAAAGGCCACGGTTATCCTAAAAAAGCGAGGCGCCGATGTGGCTGCCAAAAAATCTGAGCGCACTCTGGCGGCAGGAGCGGTGCAATCTTATATACATGCATCGGGCAACATAGGAGCCATAGTTGAGCTTTCGGCCGAAACCGATTTCGTGGCCAAGAACGAAGAGTTCAAAAAAGCAGCTTATGACATCGCTATGCACGTGGCGGCCACCAACCCGGAGTTTTTATCAATGGAAGATGTGACGGATGAAGCAAGATCCAAGGCCGCTGAAGTTTTCAAAGCGGAAACGGAAGGGAAGCCGGAAGATCTTAAGCAGAAAATTCTTGAAGGAAAGCTTAAAAGCTATTTTGCGGAGCGCGTGCTTCTGGAGCAGCCATTCATAAAAAATCCTGAAATAACTATTCGCGATCTGGTGAATTCTTTGGTGCAGAAATTCGGCGAAAGGGCAGAGATAAGGCGCTTCGTGAGGTTTTCTTCGGGCGACTAGCTCGTCTTAATAAAAATGATCACCTACGTTTTTTATGGTTCGCTTATTGCCATGGCGGGTATGCTTTCTGTGAAGCTTTATGAAATGAAGCGTCGCCGCCGCAGCGCTATTTACCATCTCTTTTCGCATTTCGACGAAATAATGCATGGGGCGGTTGGCAAAATATTTGGTGCATTCCGCACTACCGAAAAGCAGGCAACACATTTCCTGACAGTTGACTTGCCGCGCATCGTTTACCGCCGTATCGTGACACTGGCGGCTCGCCTAAGGGACTCGTATGATAAACTGCGCAAGGGAGCGAGGGGAGTGCAGAAATTAAAGGAAAACCCTAAGGTTTCAGCCTTTCTGCGGGATATTGAAGAGGCAAAGCGTGAGATGGAAGCTAAAAATAGTGAAGATAAAGAAGAAAAATAAAAGCCACCTTAGCTCAGTTGGTAGAGCAATACTTTTGTAAAGTAAAGGTCCCCGGTTCGAGCCCGGGAGGTGGCTCCAACTAAGAAGTCTCTTCTGTAGAAGTTGCAGTTTCTTTCTTGAGTTTTTGCAGTTCCGGGATGAGTTTCTCTATCTCTTCCACGGATTTGTATCCGTAATAAGCTCTGTCGTCTATAAGAAGGGCTGGAAGCTCGTCTTTTATTTTGTTTATGGAAATGAGGGTCTGTACTGCAGAAACGTCTATGCGGTAATCAAAAGAATATACACGGAGGGCAGGATAATCCTCGCGGAGCTTGGTGAGGACCAAGCCCTGCTTCTCACAGTCATCACACTCCTTGCCGTAAAAATAAAGTATGAACACATTCTTTACACCGCACTTCTCATTTATATTGTTCATCAAAAGGAAATCCTTTATTTGAAGAAGCGAGTAGTTCCTCTTTAAGCTAACTACCTCCGGATCATCCGCCCCGCGGGTTCCTTCTGCAAAAGCCAGCTTGTCTCCCAGGCTCCCCAGCTGTTCCGAAAGAAGGGTGGTGCCAACCTGCCTGCAGGAGAATTGCTGAAGAAGGGAAGATTGAACTTCTGAAGAAAGAAGGTTAAGAGCGATCTGGTCTTGTATGGAACGGAGCTCCGCAACGCGCTTGTTGTTGAAGGAGTTTGCAAGTGAAAAGGCCGTGAAGAAGATCACGCAAGTGATAACGAATGCAAATATGTATTTCCTCCAATCTACGGGGGGACGTTCGTTCATTTTTATCTCCAGCTTATTTTCCTTCCGAAGGCAGTATCATAGAGCGCCTTCATGAGCCACCATGGTACCAGAAATCCGTAAAGGCACATGAAGTAAATGATATCCATGGAAAATCTGAATTTCCCTTCCGTCATTTTGCGCGAGATGTAAATGATGAACACGGAAAGGGCGATGATGGCGGCAACAAGGAACATCTGGGCATCTGTCTTCAGGAAGAACCAGTCAAATGATGGAGACGGCCATGAAAAACCGATGGTGGCTATTTTCTGCAAGGCGTCGGCGGTGCCTTCCACTGCTTTGGCTATAAAGGTGAAGAAAAAGTATAGAGCGGAAAAAACGGAGAAGGCGGCCATGGGGAGAATATAAGTGCCGAGGTTACCGTAGCGTTTTTTGAAGAAAATATAGCGGTAATCAATGATGTTGTTTAAGAACCCGTACACCCAGCGGAGGCGCTGTTTGTAAAGACTTTTATATTCCTTAGGGGTGGTGGTGTACACACGCGCTTCGTGGGCGTTCACTATCTTGTAGTGATTGCTTTGCATGCGAAGAGCTATCTCAAAATCTTCCGTGTGATGAGCATGTTTATATACGCCCAATTTTGTAAAAACTTCCGTGCGGAAAATAGAGAAAGGCCCAGGAGTAACATACATAGCTCCGAGATAAGAGAGCATTTTGCGCAGAAACACTCCCCAGGCGTATTCAACTTTTTGTATGGACTGAAGAAGGTTTTTTGGATTATCCACCACAATAGAGGGAGTGACAGCCATCACAGAAGGATTCTCAAAATAAGTTGCTATATTCCTAAGGGCGCCCGGCTCCACGAAAGAGTCGGAATCCAGGCACCCCACGAGGTCGCTCGTGGTGAGTGAAAGTCCGAAATTCAGAGCAGTGTATTTTCCACCGTTCTCCTTTGAATATACGGAAACCTGAGGCATTTGTGCATATTGCTCCAGGATTTTTGCTGTTCCGTCTGTTGAGCCGTCGTTGACCGCAATGATGCGGAGCTTGTTTTTCGGATAATCAAGCTCCAGAAGGGAATCAAGCGTCTTTGAAACGGTCGCTTGTTCGTTGTAGCAAGGAACAATGATGGTGACTGACGGCAAAGCAACTGACCCTGAAACACCCTCTCCTTTCATGGTCCTGCGTTTTTCAAAATAGGTGATAACAAGAAAAACCTCAAAAAAGAGGGACAGAAAGAGCCCTGTGAAGAGTGCTATGTCTGGGGCGGAAAAGGCCATAGAGATTCTAGGCGATCGCTACATAGAGTATAAGAAAAGACGGGTTATGGCAAGGTGCCTTACCTTCTCGCTAAGCACCTTTTGTCCTACTTGATAACGAAATATTCCTCATTAGAGAGAAATCTTTATCCTTTAGATTTTGGGTCAAAGACAGGGTAAAATAGCCGAATGGCCATTTATTCAGTACCGCTCCCAGAGGAAGAGGCTCTCAAGAGGGAACTCTCCAAGAAGCATGATCCGGCAAGTGAACGCATAAAGCGCTTTCTTGATTTGCCTGATCTTTCTAGAACTTCCGGTAGCCCGCTCAAAGAAATTGTGGATCATGCCTCTTCTGTTGAGAGTTTGAAAGGATTCGATCTTATTGAAATACCGGAAATCGTGCCGACAAACATCCTCTTCGATCTTTTCAATATGCCACCAGGCCACCCAGCGCGAAGTCCTTCTGACACGTACTATGTTGATGATACTCATGTCTTAAGGACTCACGACACGGTCTTTTGGTATTACTACCTAAACCTTCCAGAAATAAAGAAGCGGATTGAAAACAAGGAGACGCTCGGCATCATCTGCTATGGCAAGGTTTATCGCAAAGATGAGATCGATCGTAGTCACATGAACGTTTTCCATCAATTCGGCGGTCTTTACATCGGGCCCGATGAAAAAGTGACTATCACCCCAGATGATCTGAAAAAGACACTTTCGGAAGTTGCGGAAAGCATCTTCGGGAAGATCAACTATCGCTTCTATGATCATAATTTTCCCTATACTGATCCATCTTTTGAAATGGAAGCAGAGGTTGGCGGTCGGTGGTTTGAAATGCTTGGTAGTGGTATGGCTAGAAAATCAGTGCTCGCTAATTTCGGGGTGGAGGGGTATCACGGCTGGGCGTTCGGTTTTGGCCTAGAACGACTAGCCATGGCCTCTATGGATCTTCCGGATATACGACTTTTGTGGTCAGAGGATCCGCGGGTGAAGAAGCAGCTTTTCCTAGGGCATAAATACAAAGAAGTCTCTAAATTCCCGCCGGCTATCCGTGATATTTCTTTTGTCGTCGGTCCGCCAGCTGCGGGCTTTGTGCTGAACGATTACTTTGATCTCATCCGCGACATTGGAGGAGATCAGGTTGAACAAGTGGAACTTCTAGACAAATATGAAAATGTTCAAAAGTTTGGCCCCGACAGGGAAAGCTACACTTTTCGCATTACATATCGCGACCTCGGGAAAACACTTTTGAGCGAGGAGGTGAATGCTATCCACTCACGAGTCGAAGAAGTGACAAAGAGTGAGTTTAAGGGCGAACTTCGGTAAGGTCATGGCGTGGGTCTATCTAGTTGGGCTGGGGAAAAAAGAAGTGAGCGAGGATGCGCTCAAAAAATCAGGCTTAAAGTTTGAAGAGGTTGAGGTTGAATCGGCATTAAAGGCTCGTATTCCGGAAACATTGAGCAAAGAGTATAAATTCCACACATCTATGCGCGAAGATGCCCCTAATTTTTTTAGTTGTTCCTCGTTGTTGAGCTATCTCTACACATTTGCCGGAGTTTGGATGCCGAGCTTGGCGAAAGAGAAGTGGGCATTTGCTAAAAAGGTAGAGAGGAACGAACTGCGTTTCGGAGATTTCGTCTTTTCTCAAACCGACCCGGAGAGGGAAAGACCGAGCCACGTAGGCATGTATATGGGTGATGGGAAGATCCTTCATGCTTCAGGGAAATCCTACAAGGGTATGGTCGTCATAGAAGACTTAGACAGTAGTATGCCTTTTCGGGATATTGTTGGCTACGGAAGGATAGTGGATGATCTTAAGGAACACCGCTATGTGGTTGAGATTCCTAAAGACCGGTCAGATCTCCGCAATTCCCAGAACCTCATCAATGAACTTGGCAAATACTGAACAGCTTTCCCTCACTTCCGAAAACTGGTACAATCGAAGCTTAATCAAAATCTAGAGCGGGTGTTTTGCGGTTATACTCCTTAAAAATATAATAAAAAAATGAAAAAAGTTTTGGATATTCCGTATGTTTCGCAAGGAGACCTGTTCCAAAACAAGGAGGGGCTTTCGAGAGCGTGCGGTATGGCGTGCGTAAAGATGTTTATTGAATTTGCTCACGGGGAGAGTGCCGCACTCATAGATCTTTTGGCGGAAGGGCAGACCATTATAGGCGGATACATTGCCGGCACCGGGTGGACGCATTTCGGTCTTGTGGCAACGCTTCGCAATCATAATGTGGGCGCATATGCAGAAGAGTTCAGGAGCGTAAAGGTGAAGACTGCCACAAAAGAATTCGCGGTAAGCCCGTATGAAAAAGAGCATATTGAACGGGGCATATTGAAAATCGTTCGAGAGATAGAAGAGGAAAGACCCGTTATTGTATCCGGCATAAAGAACTGGAAAGAAAAAGACAAGCCGCACCTCATGCTTGTGACGGGTTTTGAGAGAGACGGCGAAAAGATCCAAGGCCTCCATTATCATGATCCTTACGACAAGGAAGGGGGCGGTGAGAACAGGTTCGTGGACATAGATACCTTCCGGAAAAACTGGAGGAAACTCGCCATATTTTTGAGCCAGTAAAGCTACGATTGTGGCCTCTCCAAAAAGAGGCCACTCCGCCGTGAAGGTTTTCCGATTTAAGCTTTATTTTTCGCCATGGATTTGCTATAATTGGATGACTGGCAGAGGGTCAATTTCCTCTCCTTTCTTGTTTATATGGCGGAAGAGAAGACAAAAAAAGAGATCAAAAAGAACGGCTCATACAGCGCGGAGGATATCACCGTCCTTGAGGGTCTAGACCCGGTTCGCAAGCGCCCGGGTATGTATATTGGCACCACCGGCCCTGACGGCCTTCATCACCTTATCTGGGAGATATTTGATAACGGCCGCGATGAAGCCATGGGCGGTTTTGCAAATGAAATAGAGGTGGTATTTTTGCCCGGAAACCGGGTGCGTATAGCGGACAACGGCCGAGGTATTCCTGTGGACACTCACAAGCAGACTAAGGTTTCCGCTTTGGAAACTATCATGACAACCCTTCACGCTGGCGGAAAGTTCGGCGGCGAAGGGTATAAAGTTTCGGGTGGTTTGCACGGAGTGGGTGCCTCCGTAGTGAACGCTCTTTCCACGGACATGTCCGTGGTGGTGCACCGCGACGGAGGGGAATTTTTCCAGAGTTACGAGAGAGGTAAAAGAAAAGCGGCCGTGAAGAAGCTCGGAGCTTCGAAAGGTCAGGGAACCATCGTCACTTTTTCTCCTGACCCGACTATTTTCCAGGAAACCCAGTTTGATTTCGCGCGGGTGGTTCAACATCTGCGCCAGCAGGCATATTTAGTGAAAGGACTTCGCATTAATGCTATAGATGCACGCGAATGGGACGGCAAGATACCGGACACGGAAGTTTTTTATATCCGCGATCTTGACCTAGATGTGCCTTCAACCGGTTTTTATTTTGAGGGCGGTCTTATTTCCCTTGTGCGTTTTCAGAATTCCATTCATAAGCCGATACATAAAAATATTTTTTATATAGAGAAACCGATGAACGAATATGAGTCGGTGGAAGTGGCGCTTCAATATGCGGACGATATTTCTTCCCGCATCCTGCCTTTTGCGAACAACATATACAACGGCGAAGGGGGAACACATATAACCGGCTTCAAAACAGCTTTGACCCGCACACTTAACACTTATGCGCGCAAGGGGAATATCGTAAAGGAAAGCGAGGATAATTTTACAGGTGACGATGTGCTGGAAGGTCTTACTGCAGTTATTTCCGTGAAGCTTCGCGACATACAGTTCGAAGGCCAGACCAAAGCAAAGCTTGGAACGGTTGAGGCGCGCTCAATGGTGGAAACGGCCTTTGGTGATGCGTTTTCAGAGTTTTTGGAGGAGCATCCGGAAGATGGACGAGCCATTGTAAGCAAGGTAATACTCGCTCTTCGCGCCCGCAAGGCAGCTAAAGCCGCCAAGGACTCGGTGCTTCGCAAGGGAGCATTGGAAGGTATGACACTCCCTGGCAAGCTTGCAGACTGCCAGTCCTCTTCTGCAGAGGAATCGGAGCTTTTCATAGTGGAAGGAGATTCAGCCGGCGGCACGGCCAAAATGGGAAGAGACCGCCGTATTCAGGCAGTGCTTCCCTTGCGTGGCAAGATATTGAACATTGAAAGAGCAAGACTTGACCGCATGCTTGGCTCCGAGCAGATAAAAAACTTGGTAGTGGCTCTCGGCACGGCAATTGGCGACACTTTTGATATCACCAAGCTTCGTTACCACAAAATAATCATTGCAACAGATGCTGATGTTGATGGCGCTCACATTCGCACTCTTCTTTTAACACTGCTTTACCGCTTCTTCCGCCCGCTTATTGACAGTGGTTATGTGTATATTGCCCAGCCGCCCCTTTACAAGATAAACAAAGGCAAGGAAATATTTTTCTCATACTCTGACGAAGAGAAAAATAAGATAGTAGGAAAAGATGCTCCTGTAGTTGATGTGGGAGAAGAAGTGTCCGAAGAAGAAACAAGCGAGGAAACTGACAAAACTGCTGTAGAATCTAAAAAACAAAAAATCTCCATACAGCGCTACAAAGGTTTGGGAGAAATGAACTCCGGAGAGTTATGGGAGACCACTATGGATCCTGCTCGCCGAATTTTGAAACAGGTAGCGGTTGAAGACGCACAGGAGGCGGACAAAGTTTTTGACATCTTAATGGGCACAGATGTGCCGGCAAGGAAATCCTTCATTCAATCAAACGCCAAGCTCGCGAATTTGGATATATAAAACGTTGAAGGGCTCCCAGTTGGGAGCCCTTTTGCTTGTCGCTACGAAATTATGGACCCACTCTTTTTTTGAAAGAGCTCGGCTTCGTGCCAGGTCCCGTGTTCCAGTTGAATCATTTGCCTCTGTTCCCCGGCGCACCATTTCACGGCACGTACGGTATGGGTCGTCAACGCCCCAAAGCGCAATTCCACCTCGTCTCCTTCTTGTAGATGTACCACAAGGAGTCTTACGCTTTGCTCATCGAGCGCGACTGTAGGTCTCATGTCCTTCTCCTGTCGTTGGAGGGATACTACGGGTTCCAGTAATAAAAGATACTGCCAGAAGGGGTTTTTGTAAAGATAAGTTATGAACTTTTACTTTTTATCTCTTCCTTGAGAATAGAGGTAAACTCATCAATAGATTTACCTCCGAGCTGGCCGCGGTCTCTGGATTCAACTCCCACCGCATTGGCTTCTATTTCTTTGTCTCCGATCACGAGCCAATAGGGGATTTTTTCGGTTTTTGCGTTGCGCACTTTCTTGCCGAGGGATTCATTTGATAGATCAAGTTCTGCGCGAACTCCGGCTTCTTTCAGATGCTCAAGGATTTTCCGTGAATATTCAAAATGTCCTTCTCCTATGGGGAGGATTTTTACTTGCACGGGGGAAAGCCAAAGAGGGAAGGCACCTCCGCAATGCTCTATTAAAATGCCGATGAATCTCTCTAGTGAGCCGTATATAACCCGGTGAACCACTACAGGGGTTTTTCGCGAGCCATCCTTGTCTGTGTAATAAAGCTCAAATCTTTGAGGTAGCTGGAAATCAAGCTGGATGGTTCCCATTTGCCATTCGCGGCCAAGTGAATCTTTCATAATAATGTCCACCTTCGGCCCGTAAAAAGCTCCATCTCCTTCTGCTACGGAATATTTCCTTTGAGATGCATCCAGTATCTCTTTCAAAACTTTCTCGGCCTTATCCCATGTAGATTTTTCCCCGAGAAAGCTTTCGGGCCTCGTGCCGAGACGGAAAGAATAATCCAATCCGAATATTGCATAGAACTTTTCGCATATATCAAAAATGTGCCTGTATTCGCTTCCTATCATGTCTTCGGAAATGAAATTGTGGGAATCGTCCTGCTGGAAAGAGCGCACGCGCAAAAGCCCGTTCAAAACACCCGATCTTTCATAGCGGTGCAGGCGGTCGGTGTCTGAAAGGCGGAAAGGCAGATCTTTGTAGCTTATCTGCATGGATTTGAAAACTACCATGGCATTGGGGCAGTTCATCGGTTTTATTCCATACACTTCATTCTCGCCCATATCGGCGATAAACATATCGTCTTTGTAGTGATCCCAGTGGCCGGATGTTTTCCAAAGCTCCGCCTTGTTCACGAGCGGGCTCGCTATCTCTTTGTATCCGAGCTTTGTGTGCTCCTCTCTCCAATAATTCACGAGCTCGTTGTAAAGAATGAGGCCGTTTGGCAGCCAATAAGGCATGCCGGGAGATGTTTCGTGGAACATGAAAAGCCCCAGTTCGCGGCCGAGCTTCCGGTGGTCTCGTTTCTCCGCTTCCTCTCGCATTTTCTGATAATCCTTGAGGCCGGCCTCCGTATCAAAAGCCAGTCCGTATATGCGGGTTAACATTTTATTTTTCTCGTCGCCGCGCCAATATGCGCCCGCCAGGCGGTCTATAGTGAATGAATTAGGATCAACATCTTCCATATTTTGAACATGCCCCCCCCTGCAGAGGTCCGTAAAATTTCCGGAAGTGTAAAGGGTAATTTTTTCTCCTTTTGAAACTATTTCGTCTATAAGCTCCAATTTGTACGGATTACCTTCAAAATGTTCTTTCGCTTCCTTTTCTGAAACTTCTTGCGCGGAAAATTCTTTCCACGAAGGCAATATCTCCTTCATTTTGGCTTCTATTTTCGGTAGGTCGTCATCATGAAGGGGAGAGGAAAATTCAAAATCGTAATAAAAACCGTTCTCTATGGCCGGGCCGATGGTATTTTTTGTATCAGGAAAAAGCTCCAACACAGCCGCTGCCAGTAGATGCGCCAATGAATGCCTTATATGTTCTGAGTTTTCCGCCACGGTGTTATTTTAGCGCTTTCTTGAGCTTTCGGCTACGTGTTGCTACGCCAGGGGTTTTATTTTATCCAAAATAAGCGAGGTCTCGCCGTTCCGGAGAGAGACTTTGCCAAGAATGATAACGGGTTTGTCCGCAATAAGATGGCTTTTTGTGGCTTCGTAGTTGCTAGGAAAAACTACTGTTTCAATGACGCCTGTCAGATCGCGTAAAGTGAAGAAGGCCATGCGTTCGTTCTTTTTGGTAACGACTTCACGGAAACCTTCAATGAGGCCTGCCAGAGTTATGGTCATCTCGCGCGGCCTGTCTGAAAGGATTTTCTTTATGTTCATTGAACGAGCTTCAAGTTTATCCTTGAATTTATCAAGAGGGTGTCCGGAAATGTAGAGGCCGAGAAGATCTTTTTCCCAAGAAAGTTTTTCATCTGCCGAGGCAGGCGGAGCGGAGGAGAGCTTCACTTCATCTGCCCCAGGCATGGAACCGAAAAGCGAAGAGTGTGCGTCGCCTGCGTGCATTTTTTCCTTATGAAAATCAAGAAGGGTGTCTATATTGGCGAGCATATGGCCTCGCTCATCAAAGTCATCAAGCGCGCCGGCCTTTATCAAAGATTCAAGTGATTTTTTATTGAGGTTCTTGTCCGTAACACGCGAAAGGAAATCAGAAAGGGAAGTGAAGCGGCCGGCGCGCTTTCTTTCACGGACTATTGCCTGGGCTATGCCTTCGCCGAAATTTTTAATGGTAGTGAGACCGAAGCGTATCTTGTCCGACTCTTTCCCTTGGGGATCCCTCACGACGCTGAATCCGGCGAAAGATTCATTTATGGACGGAGGCAACACAGGAATGTTCATGCGCACGCACTCTGATATATATAAAGCAACTGTGTCTGTGTCGCCGGATTCAGCAGTGAGAACTGCTGACATATATATGGCCGGATAATTGGCTTTGAAATAGGCAGTTTGGTATGCCACATGCCCATATGACGCAGAGTGGGCTTTGTTGAAGCCGTAGGCCGCGAAGGGTTCTATCCATGTCCATAATTCTTCGGCTTTGCGAAGGGGCCATTTTGAATGCTCCACGCACCCATTGATGAATTTTTCTTTTTGGGCGGCCATTTCTGCGGGGATTTTCTTTCCCACAGCTTTGCGGAATTTGTCCACTTCACCCCAAGAATATCCCGCTATATCTTTTGCGATCATCAGAAGGTCGTCCTGATAAACCAAAATGCCGTACGTTCTTTCAAGGATGGGTTTCAATGCAGGGTCAAGATAAGTGACTATTTCCGGATTGCGTTTGCGTCTAATGAAATCGGGAATGAATTGCATGGGGCCCGGTCGGTAAAGGGCCACCATTGCGTTTATGTCGTGAACGGATGTGGGGCGGAGTTCCATCAAAAACTTTGTCATGGCATCGCCGTTCAGCTGAAAAAGGCCTTCAGTGTCGCCACGCGAAAGCATGGTAAAAGTTTTTTTGTCATTGAGGGGTATCGTTTGCGGATCTATTATCTTACCTTCAATGGCGCGTATTCTGTCCACTGTATCGGCAAGGATAGAAAGGTTGCGAAGTCCCAAGAAATCAAATTTCAAAAGGCCGGCATCCTCAACCGAATACATATCATATTGAGTGATGAGTTTTTCCTCGCCTTTTGTATCAAACTGTAAAGGAGTGTAATCGGTGATGGGCCCCGGAGAAATGACAACACCCGCCGCATGGACGGAGATGTGCCGCGCGCATCCTTCTATTTTTTTTGCCATATCAATAGTGCGCGCGGCCTCCGCATCTTTCTTATAAAGATCCTGAAGTTCCGGCACCATTTCAAAGGCGCGTTTTATTGTCATAGGAAAACCTTGGGAACCCATGGGAATGAGCTTGGCTATCTCGTCGCCCTTGCCGTAGGGGAAACCTAAGGCACGCGCCACGTCGCGCACGGCGCCTCTCGCCATCATGGTTCCGAAAGTTCCTATCTGCGCCACCCTGTCCTCTCCGTATTTTTTGCGGGCATATTCAATGACCTCATCGCGTCTGTCGTCTGCAAAGTCCATGTCTATATCGGGTGCAGATGGTCGGTCGGGGTTCAGAAATCTTTCAAATGGGAGTTCGTATTCAATAGGATTGAGGTCGGTTATTCCGGCTAGATATGTCACCATTGAACCGGCAACCGATCCTCTGATGTTTGTATATATCCCGTTTTCGTGAGCGAAACGAAGCAAGTCTCCCACCACGATGAAATACGGCGCGAAATTTTTCCCGGTGATAATGCCAAGCTCGTACTGGATGCGCTTCTCTATCTCGGGAGTTATTTCTATACCGCGTTTCTTTGCACCCTCGTACACCATTTCCCTAAGGTCCTCGTCAAAACTTTTTTTGGCTTCTATGTGAGGGAATACCCACTTGCCAAGTTCAAGCTCTAAAGTGCAGCGCCCTGCAACCGAAAGGGCGTTATCAAGCGCTTCGGGCATATCAGAGAATCTTTTTTCCATCTCCTCGGGCGAGATGAAAGAAAAATCCTCATCCTCGTCGGTGACACTTTCGTCAAAACGGTCGGGTGCCTGCTGAATGGAAAGCATGGTGTCGCGAGCCGGCTTGTCTTCCGGGTCCAGATAATAAATGTCGTGGCCCGCGAGTATCGGCACCCCTTTGCTTTTAGCGAAACCAGCGAGCGCCGCCATGCTCTCATCGTGGCCGCGGAGTTCCGGATGCTTTGTAATCTCCAGAAAGAAATTATGTACACCGAAAGTTTTTAGATACCAGGCGGTTATTTCCTCTGCTCTCTCCACGTCGCCACGCCTCAAGGCCTTTCCTATGTCGCCGCCAAGTGCGGGGCTTACGGCGATAAGACCTTCGTGATGTGTTTCCAGAAGTTCGTCATCCACCCGCGGCTTGTAATAAAAACCTTCCAGGTGGCTTTTAGTAACTATCTGCATCAGATTTTTATAACCCGTCTCATTCTCCGCAAGAAGCACCACGCGGCTTCGTGCGGCGTCCACTCCAGCTTGTTTGTCTTTCCTTCCTCTTATGGCTTTGTACGCATCAATACCGATGATGGGTTTTATATTGTGTGCTTTGCATTCTTTGTAGAACTCAATTGCTCCGTACATATTTCCGGAATCCGTGAGAGCGAGTGCAGACATTTCGTATTTCGCGGCACGGGCCACAAGGTCCGGTATCTGCGGCAGTGCCTGAAGAAGGGAGTAGTGGCTATGAACGTGGAGGTGGGAGAATTTGCTCATACGTAGGGGCATTGTAGCAGGGCTTAACAAGGGCTCCAAATAGCCCCTTGACAAATAGAGTGGGCTATGCTATACTGGAATATAGTAGCACTTACTTATAGCGCACGGAGGTGCGTATGGAATCCTTTCTTTCGTGGGGCCTTTTGCTCTGCAAAATGGCCCTCTCCATGGAAACCTGCGGGTTCATCGTCGGGGCGGCTTCCTTTCCTGGTCTGCTTTCTTCCAACCGGGTGGAAGTCCTCTTCGTCGGGTTTCTCTCCGCCATCTGCCTTTCCATCGTCTCCCGTATTCCTGAAGAAAGGAAGAGGGCGGAGGAGTGGAGGGGCCCAACTCTGGCATATGCCATGAGGTAAGGGGTTCGGGATAACTCTAAAACGCCGTTTCGCAACTTGTTGCGAAACGGCGTTTTCTCTTTTTGATACAATACTTTTAAATGCAGAAACACCCGCGCATCCGCTCTTCCATCCCGCATGAGTGTGTTATCGGAATTGACGAAGCGGGCAGAGGGCCTCTTGCTGGGCCGGTCGCAGTGGGAGCTGTAAGGCTTCCTTTGAAATTTAAAAAGAATTTCTTCCGAGGCATAAAAGATTCAAAACAATTAAGTGCCGATGAACGTGAGCTCTGGTTCTCTCTTGCTGTTGAAGCACGCAAAAGAGGGGAGCTAGATTTCGCTGTATCTCTTATTTCTAACACTGTGATAGATAAAAAAGGCATTACCCGCGCAGTGAAGCAAGGCATCAAGCGATGTCTTTCGCGCCTTGAGGTGCCAGCCAAAACCTCTCACATTTTTCTAGACGGCCTGCTTCATGCTCCTTCTGAATTCCCGCACCAGCTGACAATAATAAAAGGCGACGAGAAAGTACCTGTCATCTCCCTCGCATCAATTCTTGCCAAAGTTACCCGCGACAGGCATATGAAAAGAATGGCTAAAAGATTCCCGGATTATCTTTTTGAAAAACACAAAGGATACGGCACCCGCGACCACCTTGATGCTTTAAGAACTTTCGGATTAAGCGTAATACACAGAAAAACTTTTCTTAAAAATATAAGCTGATTTGCCTTTAGCTGCTTCATCGGTATACTGTTCGCTATGGTTGTAAGAATGAGACATAACCGGGGGCAGACCGGTAGCAGGAGAAGTCACCACAAGCTAAAAAAGCCGCGCCTTTCCAAGGATGCGGATGGCAACACGCATCTTAGGCATCGCCTCAATCCAAAAACCGGAAAATATCGCGGTCGCGTGGTTGTGGATATAGCTTCCCGGAAAGTAGCAAAAGCGGCTCGCCGCAAACAAAGAGCCGAAGCTGTGAAATAAGCACTTTGCGAGTGTGCCCGGAAAGGGATAGAATAAGGAAGTAACAAAAGTTCTTTATCATGGCCAATAGACACCTTTCACGCTCTATCGTCCTACAGTCTCTTTTTGAGTGGGATTTTAATGCGTTAAAAACTGATAATGTCTCGGCTGTGGTGAAGCGTAATGCCGAGGAGTTCGCTCCTGGCATGAAGGATCTCTCTTTCGCGGAAAGTCTTACCCGCGAAGTCATTTCCAAGAAAAAAGATCTGGACACTATCATTGAGAAAGCTGCCCCCGATTGGCCTATAAATAAAATAAGTGGAGTGGACAGGAATGTACTTCGTCTCGGCCTCTGCGAACTTCTTTTTTCAGACAGGACAGAGGTGCCTCCGAAAGTCGCTATCAACGAAGCCATAGAGCTTGCGAAAACTTTCGGCGGAGAAACTTCAGGTAAATTCGTGAACGGTGTTTTGGGTGCGGTTTACAAGGAGCTTGGCGAGCCGGGCAAGGACGAGCAGTCGCCAAAGGGATTCAAGGGAAAGAAGAATAGTTTGGACGACAAAGCCATTCCTTTGGAAGAGCTCGGCGGGGCCGTGGTTTATGCTGTGGATGGAGAGAAAGTTTATGTGGCGCTTGTTCACGATGTGTTCGGCCACTGGACGCTTTCAAAGGGAAAGCTTGAAGCGGGAGAAGATGTGAAGGCGGGCACGGAGCGCGAGATAAAAGAAGAGATAGGGCTTGATATCGTGATAGAGGAAGACCTCGGCCTCAACGAATATATTGCTTATCATCCAGAGAAAGGGAAGCTACGAAAAAGGGTGCACTATTTTCTGGCTCGTGCGGATTTTCAAACTCTGAAACTTGAATCTTCGGGAGGGCTTGATGATGCCCGTTGGTTCACAGTATCGGACATTGTGGATCTCAATTTTTATGATGATGTTCTGCCTATAATGACCAATGCAGTGACCACCCTTGCGACCAAGCTCAAGAAAAGCTAGTATCGCTCTCATAATTTATGACGGACAGTCTTTCCAACTATGCTTCTTTCGAAAAGCTCGCAGGCCTCTCTTTCAATAACAAAGAGCTTCTTCGTCAGGCCTTTACCCACCGCTCGTATTTGAATGAGAACAAGGATTTCGGCGGGGGGCACAATGAACGCCTGGAATTTTTGGGCGATGCGGTTCTGGAGCTTGTGGTAACACACTATCTTTACAATACTTTTCCGGAAAAGGATGAAGGGGAATTAACATCGCTTCGCTCGGCACTGGTGAAAGCCGAGACCCTCGCATCCATTGCAGTTGATATGAAAATGGGGGAATATCTTCTTTTGTCCCGTGGCGAAGCGAAAGATCTCGGCCGCGCGCGCCAGTACATTCTTGCGAATACCATAGAAGCGGTCATTGGCGCCATATATATTGATCGAGGGTATGATGCAGCACGCGGCGTTATAGAAAAATTTGTGATGTCGAAAATAGATATGATAATGCGGGAAGGATTAGCTATTGATGCAAAATCCAAGTTCCAGGCACTCGCCCAGGAACATTTCGGTATTACTCCCGCATATAAAACCACCAAGGAAACAGGGCCTGATCACAACAAACATTTCACTGTTGGGGCTTATTTAAAAGATGAATTGATAGCGAGTGGAGAAGGGGATTCAAAGCAGACGGCGGAGCAGAATGCGGCAAAGGGAGCGTTGGCTGAGAAGGGGTGGTTATAAAACTCCGTACTGATCGCTCTTAAATGGAAGTTACATAGAACAATTAATCCCGCCATATGAATGGCGGGATTAAGGATACATCTCACTTTTGGAGTCCGGGTCTCGTGAAAGCCAAGACAAGGATGATCCCTCCTCCAATGATAATACCGGTGACTATGGTAAGGGGGATTCCCACGACGATCGCAACTGTGATGAGACCCGTCTTTGCTACCATTGCAAATACCGATTCCCTGTCGCCAAAGCCGAACATGGTGAGATCCTCCGGGTGGGCGGAATTCTTACTCTTTTATACATCCATACAGGTTAAAGTCAAACAAAGTGGCATGCTACAATTTTGCTCATGTATCTTAAGGCCATAGAGCTTTCGGGTTTTAAATCTTTTGCGAAGAAGTCTTCGCTTGAATTCGGCTCTCCGATATCAGCGATCGTAGGACCTAATGGTTCCGGGAAATCCAATGTGGCGGAGGCTTTCCGATTTGTCCTGGGGGAGCAGTCCATGAAATCTATGCGCGGAAAGCGCGGGGAAGACCTTATTTTCAACGGCTCTCAGGACACACCTCGTGCTAGTAAAGCCGTGGCCAAGCTTTCTTTTGATAATTCCCGCCGGGTTTTTCCTGCTATTGATTTTGATATAGTCACAATTGAGCGCGCTGTTTACAGGGACGGAGTGAATGAATATTCCGTGAACGGTTCAAAAGTGCGCCTGAAGGACATTCTGGAATTGCTTTCCTCCGCGCATATAGGTGCATCGGGGCACCACATCATTTCCCAAGGCGAAGCCGACCGTGTACTTTCTGCCAATCCAAAAGAGCGAAAAGACATGATAGAGGATGCACTTGGTCTCAAGGCATACCAATATAAAAAGGAGGAGAGTGAGAGGAAGCTTGAGAAGACCCGCGAGAATATGAAGCAGGTGGAGAGTTTGCGTCGCGAGATAGCACCCCACCTTAAGTTCCTGAAAAAGCAGATGGAAAAGGTGGCACGCACAGAGGAGCTTCGGAACGAACTTGCACGAGAAGCAGCAGCGTTTTTCGGCTTTGAGAAAAAGAATATAGCGGCGGAAAAAGCACGCATCACGAGCGAAGAAACTCCGCTTAAGGAAGAACTACTACGGGTTGAGAAGGGTATCAAAGATGCACGCGCCAAACTTTCCCAGAGCTCGCGTGTGCACGAACTCACGGATGAACTTCATAAAGCGGAAAAGGGACGTGAAAAAATGCGCGAGGAAATAAATGTGGTAGTGCGCGATCTCGGCCGTCTGGAAGGGGAGATGTCTGCTTTCAAAAAACTTGCAGGCGAGCACACTGGCAAAGCTATTCCTCACAATGACGCTGCTTCTTTTTTGAACCGGCTCTCATCCCTTATTTCGGAGCTTAAAAATATTGCTAAAACAGGAAATGCAGAGACGCTTTCTTTTCATGCGGAAAAAATAGAAAAAGAAATATCTGAATTCAGGAATGCTTTCGGAACCAATGAGAGCGGCAATACGGCGGATGAATTGAAGCGCATAATTTCAGAAAAAGAGAATCTTTCTAAGAAACTTGTAGAACTTAAGAAGGAAGAGGAGAATGCGGGGAAGAGGTATACGGATACAGCCCTTGCCATAGAAAAAGAAAAAGAATCAAACCGCACGGCTGAAAAAGATGTGTACGAGCTTCTTTCGCGTGAGAAGGATCTGCAGGCCAGAGTTTCAATCCTTGCGGCACAGGCACGCGAAATGACTTTAAGAGGAGATGAGATGTCCCGGAATATGGCGGAGGTGGGGGCACTTGTCGGCAAGGCGCTTATTGAAGAGCTTTCACAAAACCCAGGCAGCAATAAATTTACTGCCGATTCATTGGAAGAGAAACGAAGGGATATTGAGCGCCTGAAGATACGCATAGAGGAATCTGGTATCGGTGGCTCGGCGGACATTGAAAAGGAATTCAGTGAGGTGAGCGAGCGCGACACATTTTTGGAAAAGGAGATTGGTGATCTTTCCGTGTCGGCAGCTTCTCTTGAGGAGCTTATAGCCGATCTTTCAGAACGCTTGGAAAATGATTTTTCAGAAGGGCTCAAAAAGATCAATTCCGCATTTGAAGAATTTTTCGGCACTCTTTTCGGTGGCGGAAAGGCAGTGCTTCAATTGAAGACCATAAAAAAACGTGCGGCCAAAATGGATATGGAAGGTGACGTGACGGAATCCGAGTCGCAAGAAGAAGAGGAAGAAGCAGGCATTGATATTTCGGTGTCCCTTCCTCGAAAAAAGATATCCGGGCTCATGATGCTTTCGGGAGGTGAGAGGGCACTCACATCTATCGCACTTATTTTTGCAATGTCCCAGGTAAATCCGCCACCCTTTATTATTTTGGACGAAACCGATGCGGCACTCGATGAAGCCAACTCAAAAAAATACGGCGATATGATAGAAAGTCTCGCGAGAAGTTCCCAGCTTATTGTCATTACCCACAACCGCGAAACAATGTCCCGCGCAGGAGTTATATACGGCGTTACTATGGCAGGCGGCGGGGTTTCCAAAGTTCTCTCCATTGCCTTTGCAGAAGCGGAAGAAGTGGCGAAATAGGAGCTTTACTCTTGTGCCACTACAAAATCAAGCTGGCGGCGGTCGGGGTCGGCAGCCATTAGTTTGACGCGTATGCGGTCGCCCAGAGTGTATTTCTTCTTGGTTTTTTGGCCGACAATCGCATAATTTTTCTGGTCGAGTTCATAAAAATCATCGGTCATATCCTTCAATTTCACCATACCATCTGATTTGGTGTTTACTTCCTCTACATACATGCCCCACTCTGATACTCCGGAAACGGTAGCATCAAAAATATCTCCGATGTAGCGCGACATATATTCTACCTGCTTCAGTTTTATGGAATTCCTTTCAGCTTCTGCGGCATTCACTTCGCGCTCCGAGCAGACGTCGCATATTTTCTGGAATTTTGCATATTCATCCTGTCCGATCTTTCCCCCGTTCAGATGATTTTCAAGAAGGCGATGAACCACCATGTCCGGATAACGGCGGATAGGGGAAGTGAAGTGCGTGTAGTAGGCAAATGCTAAGCCAAAGTGTCCGATGTTTTTAGTGGAATACACCGCCTTAGCCATGCTGCGGATAGCAGCAGTTTTTATGAGGGCCTCGCTTGAACTCCCTTCCACTTCCCGCAGAACTTTCTGGATATCTTTTGCGGTCGCAGAGCCGTTGGTGTGGTGAAGCGTGAAGCCCAGAGCTTTCAAGAACACGGAAAGATTCTCTATCTTTTCCGGGTCCGGCAGATTATGGATGCGGTAAACCATAGCGGCACTCTGCTTGTTCTCTATCTTGTCCGAGACGAATTTCGCCACTTCGCGGTTTGCGAGCAGCATGAAATCTTCCACCAGCTTGTGAGTATCCTTGCGGATCTTTTTAATAACTCGGATAGGGCGGCCTTCTTCGTCCAATTCAAACTTTATTTCCTCGCTTTCAAAATCAATAGCACCTTGCCTGGTCTTTTCTTCGCGGAGTTTGTAAGCGATAGCGTTCATGGTATTCAGTTCTTCAATATGCGGCCCGGCTTTCTTATCCAAAACTTCCTGGGCTTCTTCGTATGTGAAGCGTTTGTCTGATTCTATGAGTGTTTTGCCGAACCAGCGAGAAAGTACTTCTCCTTTTTCATTCATTTCAAAAATAGCGGAGAAAGCGAATTTCGGCTCATTGGGATTAAGCGAACAGAGATCGTTTGAAAGTATCTCGGGAAGCATGGGGATGGTGCGATCCACCAGATATATGGATGTGCCGCGATTGAGCGCTTCTTTGTCTAGTTTTGTGCCTTCTCGTACGAAATGAGAAACATCGGCGATGTGAATACCTATCTCAAAATTACCGTTCGGGAGTTTTATGAGAGAAAGGGCGTCGTCAAAATCTTTTGCATCAAAAGGGTCGATAGTGAAAGTGGTGGCATTGCGATAATCGCGGCGGTTTTTTGCTTTAGGGTCCGCGAGAGTTTCGGGAAGCTCCTTTGCAACGTAATCCTCTTTCACTTTTTTTGCCTCTGCCTCTACATCCGATGGGAAATCCGGATCAAAACCTGACTCAAGAACGATGGAGAGCATTTCGGCGTTGTGTTCACCTTTGCGCCCTATGATGCGGATGACTTCTCCTTCAGGGCCTTTGGTAATGTCCTGCCAGGGGAGCATTTTTAGAAGCACTTTGTCGCCCTCTTTCGCATCCATATTTTTGGCAGCTGGTACCAGAAAGTCTTTGTACATGCG
The DNA here is from genome assembly GCA_964582295.1 of uncultured Candidatus Saccharibacteria bacterium. GTDB lineage: Bacteria > Patescibacteriota > Minisyncoccia > Phycocordibacterales > Zambryskibacteraceae > 12-FULL-44-12b. The sequence goes on along the minus strand of CAZOQP010000003.1, from coordinate 728 downwards.
CTTGTCATCTGGGCGCATATAAAGAAAGCTTCCGTCTTTTGACTTCATCATGGTTCCGACGAAACGCTCTTTGGCGCGTTCCGTTATTGAAACCACTTCACCTTGCGGCTTTCCCCACGAGGATTTTGTTCCGAGCGGGCGTACCGAAACGGTATCGCCGTGAAGGGCGGTCTTCATTCTGTCCGGTGCTATCTCAAGATCACCCTCTGGATGATCTAATCTCCTGAAATAACCTACACCCCGGGCGGTCGCCACAATAGGGCCTGTCAGATTTTCTTGCGCTGTCATTTGGGGACACTATAACAGAGGCTCTTGCTATGTTCCATTTTTTTGGTAGAGTAGTGCCCTATGTTGATGATAAGACTTCAGCGCGTCGGGAGGAAACACGAGACGGCTTTTCGCTTGGTGCTTACGGACAAGCAGAATTCCACCAAAAGCGGGCGTTATTTGAAGGTGCTTGGTTCTTACGACCCCCGCAAAAGTACGGAGAATTTTGATGCAGAATCCATAAAGAAAGCCATTGCGAACGGTGCAAAGCTTTCCATAACTGCAAATAACCTTCTGATCACTCATAATATTATTGAAGGGACGAAACTAAATGCCCAGCCGAGAAGGAATAAGAAGGTGGTTGCAGAGAAAAAATAAAAAACGTTCGGGTAGCGGCATTTTTCAAACAGCAGTCGCTCGGGGTGATGACGAAAAGAGTACGCATAAAAATCTGCTGATTT
>CAZOQP010000002.1:0-209369 GCA_964582295.1 uncultured Candidatus Saccharibacteria bacterium | reverse complement strand
TCACAAAACGCAGAAAAGCGCAGCAGTGCGCTTTTCTTGAACTCGCGTTTTGTGACCCTACAGGGAGTCGAACCCTGCTTCCGAGCTTGAAAAGCTCGTGTCCTAACCGATAGACGATAGGGCCTTAATAGGCCAAAATATAGCATTTTTGGGCCAAAATGCTAGGATTGGCGACGATATTGGAGGGGTGGCTGAGTGGTTGAAGGCACCGGTTTCGAAAACCGGCATACCCGAAAGGGTATCAAGAGTTCAAATCTCTTCCCCTCCGCCGTGTGATAAAAATGCCGCGCGGTTAGCTCAGTTGGTAGAGCATCTCATTGACGTTGAGAGGGCCAGAGGTTCAAGTCCTCTACCGCGCACTCGCTTAAAGTGCTTATGTAAGCTCATCTTTACTTTTCCGTCATATGTGATAGAATCCAAAAAGGATAGAAGTACATCTGAAAATTTCTCACAATCTGAAAGGAGCTCAAAGTGCGTTTCAGTTTCCTGGTTTCTGCGGCTCTGGGGCTGGCACTGGTCTTTACAGGAGCCGCCCAAAGCCAAACCCCGCCCGCTACGCGGCCATGTAGCGCAATGGACCAGCTGCGTCGGAACTGCAAAGTGGTTACCGATTCAGTACAGCGCCTGGCAGACACTGCCAGAAGTGATACAGCAAAGAAGACATCTCCCACCGACTCCCTGCAGGATCGCGCGCGTGCCATATTTACGCGCGAAGTTTCCAAAACCGATCTTGTGGAAAACGTTTGCAAGCGGAATTGGTCTGTTCGCCGGGGCACACCCGAGCAGTTCATGGGGGCTGTGCTGGAGGGCTCTAATTTCAAGTTCTCTTCATGCGCAGAATTTGCGAAATGGCTCGGGACGCTTGAAGAAGTGGAATGTGCGGCAGGTACTCCTGTGGAACTGTCGTACATCATGGAGATCTCGCGGAAGGTTGGAATGAATTATCGCCGCACTTGTCGCCAGAAAGAGATGTTCCTCCGGGAGAATAACTCCGGATTGAATATACTCTCGCTCCTTTGTGGGAACGCTGTCAACAATACTGAGCTTCTCGCAAGAGATGCTGCAGTAAGGACCTCCGAGGTTCTTGTTGACGCTCCGCGTACGGTCCAAGTGCCTGTGACAGGTCGTACGGACTCGCTCGTCGTACTTCACCGCTTTCTGGACTCACTGAATATCAAAGTGTCCGGCGGTGCGGCAGGGGTGAAAAAGGAGGTGGAAGACAGTGCTGCTAAACATTCCACAGGTAGCTCCAAGAAGCGTAGTAACCATGCAACGGTAAAAAAAGATCGTACGGGGTTGGCTATAGTAGTTGGAGCTCTGCTGATCGGGGCGGCCATCATCTGGGCCAATAGCGACGATTGTAATGGTATATGCATTGGCGACGACGGAAAGAAGTCGGATGGGCCAGTGAATAGTCCAAACGGCATGAGTTGGGACACAATGTCTTACCTCATACGAAGGTTCGGTCAGTAAGTAAGTGAGAAAAACAACGCGCGGACAGGATTTTCCTGGCCGCGCGTTTTCTTATTAATTTTCTATTCTGATGTTCGTACGAACATCAGAATAGAAAATTAACGCATGTCTGGGGAGCCGCCTGCGCGGATGTGTATATAAATATCTTCCAGAGCTCGTACACCGTCGCCAGAGGCAATGTTGTTCTGGTGGTAAATGACATCGCTCACGTCTCCGGCTGCCCATATGCCAGGTAGGGAAGTTTTTTGGGTACGCGGGTCTATTTTAATGCGGTTGTATGTATCGCGATCAACTAATCCGTTCACAATCTCCGTGTTGGGGAGAAGGCCTATTTCTACAAAAACTCCTTCAACTGGCAGCTCGTGATTGCCTGTTGGGTCTCGATACACGAGAGTGTTCACGAATTTATCTCCTTTTATTTCAATCGGGTCGGCATTCAAAACAGTTTTCATGTTTGGATGTTTCAAAACAGCTTCAACTGTCATTTCATCCGCTTTGAAACGCTCTCCGTGTTGAAGAAGCGTAACGGAAGGGCAGTAAGCCAGGAGCTGGGCGGCTGTTTCAAATCCGGCATTGCCGCCTCCTATAACGGCTACATTTTTTCCGGCGAACACAGGCCCGTCGCAGGACGCGCAATAAGTGATGCCTTTGTTCTCAAATTCCGCAGCACCCGGTATATCCAATTTACGGCGCGAGGAGCCGGTTGATATAAGAATGGTTTTAGCTTCGTGCACAGTGCCGCCTACAGTGATCTTAAAAATGCCACCCTCTTTTTTTATTGAAGTTACTCTTTCTCCAAGAGTGATCTCCACCGTTCCGCCAGCATATTCGCGCACGTGTTTTTCAAAAGCTTCTGCAAGATCGTGACCTGAAATATGTGGTGTTCCTATCCAGTTCTGTATATCCTCGGAATCATAGCTCTGCCCACCGAATGATTCGGTGATGAAAATAGTCTTTAATTTTTTGCGGGCCGCATATACGGCTGCGGAAACTCCTGCCGGCCCTCCGCCTATGATCGCGAGTTCATATTCCATAACGAGTAAGAGTATCAGAAAAGTATAAAAAACGGAAAATGAAATAGAGCCGTCGCGCTTTGCGCGACGGCTCTATTGTGATACTTCATGGTTCAGCCAGATATCCCGTGCCGGAATTTCGGCTGTGAACGTGAACGTGAGCGAAAGCGGGTCCTTCCGATTCCGGGCCTTCCCATGTACAAGCGATGGGCGCCTACTACCACTCCGATGCCGATCACCACATACGTTGCCCCAAATGGAAGTACCCCTACAACACTCGCCAACATGAGGACGCTCCACACAACAGGAGTCAGGAGGAGAGCCATTATCCAGGTACGAAGATAACGTGGTTCTCTCGCCATTAGCTCTTCAAGTATCTGGTCCCGCCCGTTGGCCCATAGAAAAGCTTTGATCAGGGTCACGATACCGGCAATCGCTGTAAAGGTGACAACAAGGGAACCCTTAATCGGAAATGCCGAGGCGACCCAGAACGTAAATGCTGGGACGGCCATAAACAGGGTGGTCATTCTCAAAAGGCTTTGCACTGGACTCTCCTGGTTGATGTGGGAGGTTCTGCTAATAGTATACGATATTTTTGACCCAAAAGTCAAGTCCACAAAAAATAGCGATATATCGCTATTTTTTGTGGACACTTTATGGTGGTTTAACTATTTAAGTCGTGAACGTCTCAAAAACGAAGGTACCGCATCCCACCTGTCGTCATCGTCATCTTTCTTTACTGGAGGAACCGGCTCCGTCTTCATTTCTTTTTCTTCTTTATTATTTTTCTTTTCCTCTTCTTTCCTATCGTTCTTTACAGTTTCAACGATGTTGAATATTTTTCCACGGTCAGCGGCTGTGCTCATTATCTCTTTGCGAACCGTACCTTCAGGAAAACCCGAAGCAATGACGGTTATCTTCAATTCGTTCTTCTTCAGTTTCTCGTCCTTCACAGTTCCGAAGATGATCTTGGCGTTCGGGTCAACCGACTCGGTGATGACCTTAGCCGCATCCTGTATCTCAAACATAGTGAGGTCGTCGTTTCCTGAAATTGAGAAGAGGACACCCTTTGCTCCTGCAATGGAAACCTCTAAAAGCGGGGAATTGATAGCGAGACGCGCTGCATCCACTGCACGGTTGTCGCCTGAAGCATGCCCGATACCCATAAGGGCCGGCCCTGCGCTTTCAAGGATGGCTTTGATATCCGCGAAGTCAATGTTGATGATACCGGGGGTGGTGATGAGATCTGAAATTCCTTCCACGGCCTGTTTCAAAATGTCGTCGCACATTGCGAATGCGCTTTTAGCGGTAGTGTCCTTATCTATTGCAGCGAGAAGACGGTCGTTCGGTATCACTATGAGAGCGTCCACTGAATCGCGAAGTTCTTCCAATCCGACTTCGGCAATGCGCATTCTCTGGATACCTTCAAAAGAGAAGGGCTTTGTAACTACACCTACAGTAAGGCATCCTGCCTCGCGAGCTGTGCGAGCTATAGCGGGAGCCGCTCCGGTTCCGGTGCCTCCGCCCATGCCGCAGGCGATGAAGACCATATCCGCGCCTTTGACGGCTTCCTGGATTTCCTCCTTGGTTTCGTCAACCGCTCTTTTTCCGAGCTCTGGGTCCATACCGGTGCCGAGGCCTCGGGTGAGGTTCTTGCCGATGTGTATCTTCTTCTTGGCAGTTGAATGATGAAGGTCCTGGGCGTCCGTATTAACCGCTATGAAATCAACCCCTTTCACCTTGGAATTGACCATATGGTTCAAGGCATTTCGGCCTGATCCGCCTACTCCGATGACCTTAATGCGAGCGAACGATTCCACGTCTGGTTTGATTTGCGGCATTTGATTTTCTTTATTAATTGCCGCCCATACTACTTAAACCTAAAAACCGCGCAACTCCTTGATTTTTACCTTTTTTGTGCTGTAAATTTCGCTCGCAGTACGGAGTTTTTCAAACAGCATTCGCTCGGGGTGATGACGAAAAGAGTACGCATAAAAATCTGCTGATTTTTTGCTCACCCTCGCGCCGTCGCGCTGCACAGCCTCTTTTCGTCATCACCCCTCGCTCTAAATTAACTCTAGTTTGAAAAACTCCGTACTGCTCGCTTTAAGTTAAGTTCTAATACTTAAGGAGCGAAGATAACACCCTTTTTCACACACGCGGGAGGTGATTTCGTAAACACCGAAGCGGCAACTGTTTGAAAAAGGGTGTTATCTGAGTGACGTCTTCAGGGTATGAATTTAGAAAACCAATTTTTGGCGATAGCTTCAAGTTTTCCTCGCTTTTTAAGCATTCCTGAAAGTGAAGCAAGTGAAAGAGGAAAGTCATCATCGGATTCAAGTCCGAGATAGCAAAGTCCATAAGCAACAGCCCACGAAGAATCACGGATAGTTCTATCCCGGTGGCCAAGTTCAATATGTGCGATACGCGATGGAAGGCGAAGAGCGGCGCGCGCAAAATCCTCAATTGTTGCAAAGTTTGCTCCACCACCGACTACCACTACACCTGCAGGTAAAAGGCCGGCACGGCCTGTTTTCTTGAGATGCGCTTCCACGAGATCAAAAATATCTCCCATGCGCGAAGTGATAATGTCGTCCAGTTTCCGACGCGGATAATCATCGTTCGTAATGCCGCCGCGCTTCACCATCTCGGCCTCTTCAAGAGATATTTTAAGACCCAAAGCAAGGGCGTGTGTGATATCAACAGAGCCCATGGGAAAAACTTCAAGAGAAAGTGGAAGATTATTTTCAAACACGGCGACAGATGTGGTTTCTGAGCCAATGTTTACCAAAATGCAGCCGGCGATCTTCTGGGATTTGGTAAGTGTTACGAAGCTTGCGGCAATGGGTGCAGCACATACATCCAAAGTTTCAATGCCGGCTTCGGCAAGTGTTTCCACTAGTTCTTTCACATGGCTTTCGAGACAGGTTATGAAAAGAGCTTTCACTGTCAGTTCGCTACCTCTCATGCCGAGCACTTTTCCGAAAACAGGTTTTTTATCAATAATGTATTCGGTTGGGATGTTGTAAAGGATGCGGCGGTTCTTTATCTCGCTTTTAGGAATGGCATTTTCGGCGGCGCGCAGAGCTTCTTCAATATCTCCTTCGTGTATTTCGTCATCCTGTCTTGTGATGGTTGCGGTGCCTGAAGATGTGATACCTGAAAGGCCGACACCTCCCACAGATACAATGGCTGATTCTATGCGGATGCCGGACTGTTTCTCCGCCATCTCTTTTGCCATTTTCACCGCGCGCGCCGCTTCCGCAGAATTCACCACGTAGCCATGCCGCAGGCCTTTTGATTCCGCCACACCTGTCGCAAGAATACGCGGGGCGGAGTTGCCCCTTTCAGCTACCACCACCTTTACAGTGCTAGAGCCCAAATCAATGCCGACGGCGATGTTTCTTGCCATGTGTGTGTTGGTTCAAGTGGAAAGGCATGGGGATTTTTAGTTTCTCCAAAGTGCGCCTTTCTTCAGCGTCCATTGTAGCGCCGTGTTTGCGGCCTTTCAAATGCAGGAGTGCGTGGATAAACATATAAATGACAGCATTTTTGCCGGAAAGGCCGAAATCTTTCGCTTCTTTTGATATTTTTTTGATGTCCAAAAATATTTCTCCCGAAGATGATGAAAGGGGGAATGAAAGCACATTCGCAGGATAATTTTTGCGGCGGAATTTTTTATTCAGTTGCTGTGAATGAGCGGAATTAGTGAAAACTACAGAGAGTTCGTATGAGGAGGAGAGTATTAAATGGGCTGCGCGCGTAAGCGCCGCGCGCGGAATTCCGCGCGCGGCGCTTAAAGCCACAAAAGAGACTGAAACTTTTTTAGCGCCTGCGGCCACGGACTTTCTCAATGGTTTTGCCCATCTTGAGGGCCTGGGTGATAACGGCGCGCTTCTTCAAGCGCTTGAGAGCCCGCTTTTTCTTCACATTCTCGGAGATACTGCGCTCGGAATAGCGCTTGCTGCGTACGCGGGGGAGGACGCCTGAACCCTGCACCCTTTTGGTGAAACGGCGAAGGACCGAGAGACTGTTCTCGGTTGATCCACGTGTTACTTCAACATTAATACTCATTGCCGGAAGACTTTAACACACAAAGATGTAAGCTTCAAGCTTTAAGCTGTAAGCCACCCCCAGGATAAACCTGGGACTCAGGTTTATCCTGGGGGATTATACGCGGCCTCTTTTGAGGACCTTTTTTATGAAAGCTGGAGCGTCGGCGAGGGGGACTATGATCTGGGCACGGGTTTCGTTGTCGCGGATGACCACAGTTTTATCCAGTGCTTCTTTGTGACCCATGATTATCAAAAATGGAGTTTTATCTTCGGGGCCCAATTGGGAAAGCAGTTTGTCGCGTGAGATGTGGAAAAGTACCGCCACTCCCTCCTTTCTTAATCTTTCAACAAGAGAAAGCGAAAGGAGTTTTGCGGAATATCCGAGCTGTACGAAATGGAACTTGGGCACGGGAGCAAGTTTCCGCACGGCCTTGGTGGCTCCGGCCGCGACCGTAACAGAAAGGAAAGCCGTCTCCCTTTTTCCTCCCATACGTTTTATGAGGGGTGAAAGACGTAATCCTCGCGAGAAAACCTCGCCGCTTTCCGCATCACGTATCTCAAAAACAATATGGTGCGAAATGGAGCGTGGCCCCACAAGCGCCGTGTCCAAAAAGTACGGAACATCCATTGCTTCCACATATTCAATGACCTCTTTCAGAAGATTACGTGCAGTTGGCGAAAGGGAAGCGATTGGTGTGGGGAAACGCTCAGCAAAAGGGGAGCCCACATATTTTTTGTCCGTCAGAAGAGCAAGAGGATTCTCGCGCATAAGTTTCCGCATTTCAGGCAGCATAAGAGGGGTGTTTTTGCGCAGGAAAGAGGCGACCGCGCGGTCGAAATCGTTCATTGATTCGCGGTCTCCGATAGAACCAAGTGCCACCATGAGATTTTTGTGCCCAGCTTCCTCCAAAAGCGAAAGGGAAGTCCTTATAGCAAGTGCTTCCGCGGCCGATCCTGCAATGCCTACCAGCCGCAAGCTCACCGAAGTTTTCTTCTTGTCCATGCTGTTGTGGGATGAAAGAAGAAGGGGATGCGGCCTGTCAAACCAGCTTTCGGCAAGGTATTTTTTTACGAAAGCCACATCTTCATCAAGGAATGGCACGGCCTGTGTATTGCCGTCCGCAAGCTCACGTGCATATTCTCTGTCCTGCCTTCCCGGCAGGAATGAATCCATTGAGTTGAAGCCGAAAAAAGAGGCGGTCTCATCTGCCTTAAGGGAGAACGGGCGCACGGGAAATGCAGGAGCTTTAGGCGTATAAGCCATTTCCACTTCTTTTATTTTTTCTTTGGCTTTCATGAAAACGGAATATTATTTTTGCAAAGTCTGTTCAAAGGCGGAAACCGAGCCCGGCATGAAGCGTATCTTGCTGAGCGGGAAAAGAGCCACGAATGGTCTACCAACCACATTTTCGCGCGGCACTGGCCCCCACAGGCGTGAATCGGCGCTCGCTATACGGTTGTCTCCCATCACAAAATACTCGTTATCTTTCAGGTTCATGATGAGTGCATCTTTTTTGTCAAAAACAACGTACGGTTCGGAGAGGAGAAATCCTTCAGGATTATCTTTGTTCACTATGGTGACGCCACCTATAGAAAGCTTGACCGTCTCGCCAGGCAACCCGACGACCCTTTTGATGAAAAACTCCCTAGGGTCTTTCGGGAAACGGAAAATAATGACCTCGCCCCGCTTCGGGTCATCAAAGCGATATGAAAGCTGGTCCACTATCAGATATTCGCCGTTCTCAAATGTAGGGTCCATGGAGCCACCCGTCACCAGATATGGCTGAGCCACGTAAATCCTGAAAGGAATAACCACGAAGACCACGATGAGGATGAAAGAGCCGACGTCCCGGATAAAACCATATTGGTACCATTTTTTTCGCGGAGGAGGGGGAGAAAAGATCTTTGTTTCTTCACTATCTGGATTCATTTGTAAGGCATTGTAGTACGGCATCTGCAAGAGAACAAGTTTTACATCTTTTTTCGTGATAAAATCGGCTCATTATGTGGCATATAGCAGGGCTCGGGAATCCAGAAAAAGAATATGATGGCACTCGGCACAACATCGGCCGCGATGTTGTGCTGAAGCTCGCCAAAGCTCATGGAATGGAATTCAAAAAAGAAGCAAAGTCCAAAGCAGATGTGGCGAAAGGCAAAATAGGCAAGGAAAGTGTCGTTTTAATACTTCCAGATGTCGGTATGAATGCTTCTGGCAAAGCGGTGGGAGCATATGTTAAGAGCGCTAAAGCGGCGAAGGATCTTCTTGTGATACACGACGACATTGATATGGGGCTCGGTTCAATGAAAATAGTTTTCAATCGCGGCTCGGGCGGCCACAGGGGAGTGGAGTCAGTGGTGCGGGCTGTTAAAACTGAAGCGATGTACAGATTAAAGCTTGGCGTTTTGCCGCTTTCACCCTCTGGCAAGCCAAAGAAGCCTAAAGGCAAGGATAAAATTATCGCACTTGTGCTAGGCGAGTTCCGTGCACCTGAAAAATTGGCGGCGGCTAAAGCAATAAAGAGAGCTCTAGAGGCGGTTGAGACCGTAGTGTCTGAATCTCCGATGCATGCGGCGAGCGTTTATAATGGTTAGAAAATAATTATGGATGGAATAAAAAATCCGGTTGAAGTGGATCCGCCAGCTGGCGGAGGAAAAGAACGCCTTAAAAAACTCTGGCAGGAGTTATTTGGCGGATTAGAAAATGATGTCGCAGAGGACCGCAACAATTGGTTCGGAGCTTTGAACAATAAAATGGCAGCTCTTCATGTAGAAATAGAAATGGCTGCGGAAGACAGAGAAATATCAAAAGAGGAAGCCGAATATATGAATGCAGGTATCTCTCATATAAAAGATGAGGTGGACGTAATAATGAAAAGTGGGCTGACAAGACCGACCCATGAAAAGAAGAATGAATTTTTGGAAAGATTGAACGAAATTTTGTCGTAATTGAAAACCACCCCGTGAGATATCGCGCAAGCGATATCTCACGGGGTGGTGTTATCACCATCCTGATCTTCCCGACTGCTGTTTGGCAGGCTTCCGGCGACGTTCATTCTCATCTCGCATTGTTTGCGAGACTAGTGACGACGCCCTTACCAAAACATCGGAGCGTACATCGCCATGGCATTTCTCCCGGAGATCGGCGAGTATTTTGGCATAGTTCTCCACTGCGTCGTTGAGTGGGAAACCATTGTAGTTCTCCCCCCCGAGGCGAAACTCTCTTGCTTGGAAACCACGCTGTGCAAGTTCACCAAGTGCATCCGTGACAGCTTGAACCCGTCCCGCAACCCACTTCAGTTCGTTACAGTCGGTTGGGTAACCGATATGTATACAGAAGAGAAGAATGGCACGGTGGAGCTCTCCTTCTGTGACGCACTGGATTTTCCTGTGATTCGGGATCATTCGATCCAGCGCGACGATAGAAAGCCCGCCGATCAGATATAAAACCAGATCACGGGCCTCGGTTGCTTCCTCGGTGCGTTGCACGGTTTCCTCCGGAAAGGAATTGGTATGGTACTTCTTTGTTCTTTCTATATTATATCATACTCAACAGTAAAAAGTCAATAGTTAGCACAAAAAATGGCCGATATCGGCCATTTTTTGTGCACCCGGCTGTTGAGCTCTTAATTTTCTACAAAACTAAGGGTCATTTTCTGCTCTTTCGGATCAAAGGTGGCTATCTTGAAGTTGTAAACCTTTCCAAGACCCAGCTTTTCACGAAGTTTATCCTCTGAACCGAATTCCGAAACATGCACGAGGCCTGCCACACCTTCTTCAATTGATGCGAGTGCTCCGTGTTTGTTGAATTTGATGACAACACCCTTCACTACATCGCCTTTCTTGTATTTCTTTAGAGCGTCCTGCCAAGGGTTCTGTTTCAAGGCCTTAATGGAGAGCGAAACTTTGCCGTCCTTTATATCTATCACTTTCACTTTCACACGGTCTCCGGCTTTGTACATTGCGCGCGGATTTTCCACGAGCGACCAGTCCATTTCAGAAATGTGCACCAGCCCTTCCAAGCCCTCTTCAAGCTTCACGAAGATTCCGAAATCCACGGCGCCTGTAACTTCACCCATTGTTTCCTCGCCGAGCGCATATTTATCCACCAGCTCGCTTCGGCTTTTTTCCATCTCGCCTTTTTCAGAGAAGATAAGCTTACCTTCCTTCGGCATGGCCGCGATTATTGCGACATCCAAACGCTCGCCCACAAGCTTTCGAAGCTCGTCTAATATCTTGTCTTTGTCGCCGTCAGTTACGCGAGGGTAGTGCTCGGGTTTGAGCTGTGATGCAGGCAAAAATCCCTGAATGCCCTGCCAGCTGATGATAAGCCCGCCCTTGTTTGCGTCTGCAATGAGTACTTCAAACTGCTTTTTGTCGCGGATGGCGTCTTCTGCTTCCTGCCATATCTGTGCCTGGCGTGCTTCCTTGAGTGATATTTCTATATATCCTTCAGGGTTGTCAAAACCCACCACTTTGCCAGCGATGGTGTCGCCCACATTCACGTTCTTTATGATGTCGCGCGCCTGGAAAAATTCACGTCCGAAAATGATGCCTGTGCCGAAGGGCACGAGGTCAACATAAATGGCTGCTTTATCAATCCCTATAACTTTACCCTCCACTATGTCGTCTGGTGTTGGCGGGTTGGGGGAGTCGGCGAGGTATTTATGCATCACCGAGTTCTCCCTTGTTTCTAATTCTTTGGTTGTCATTTGGTGTTCCCGGGGGCCGCTCATGGCCGTTACTTTCACACTCTCTTGAGCGGGATGACCCCGGGCTGTTAATGGTTAACTGATAATAAGTTCTAAAAAAGCCACTTTTTAGTGTGGCGGGGCAAATGTATCACAAAAAGCGATAGTTTGCCAGTGCTATCGCTTCCTGCGGCGTCCGCGTGGACCACTCTCTTTGCGCTCTTTACGGCGAAAAAATTTCCTGGCCTTTCCAATTTCTATGTTTATGTAGGGACTTAGCCACTCTATGGAGATGAGGAAAAAGATCGCGCCTGTCGCGTAAATACTGTTTACCACGAAACGTCTGGGCAACTCAATGCCGAAAAGGTCGCGGAGATAATATGGAATGAATCCCGTGTTGGTAAGCGATGTGGCGGACGGGGGTCCTCCTCTTAAATAATCTTCCAGGTTAGTGAGAGGGCAAGCGCCGTAAAGCGACCAAATGAGAATGAAGGCGATAAGTGCAAAAGTTTCAAGTGGTCGGAATCTTTTATAGCGCACGCTTATTAATATCCCCACCAGGACACTGAAGATGAGAGTTGCATGGACTGCGACGACAACGTTCGCGAGCACAATATTGTTCACAGGTAATTTATAACATTTTTATTGATTGTATAAAAAGGAAAAGTGCGCGCCGTCCACAGTACGGCGCGCACTCTTGGTTCCCAGTCTTCCACATTGTACTTCCCTTCTTACGGTACTTCTTTCTTACCCCAGTGATGACAAATCCGCTTGGTTTTTCGTGTAATCGATAATCCTCCTGCGTTGAGGGTCCACTCTAGATTATACACCCATATGTGGATATATTGTCAAGTGAGGGAATATATTGTTAAATATGTGGCTAAAATGGGCCGTTTTTGATATAATAGGCAAATGGTAATCACATATCATGGCCTTGAATTCTTCAAGGTGACTTTCGGCGATACAACTATCGCTTTCAACCCTATTTCCAAGGATTCAAAGCTCAAAGCTCCGCGTTTTGGGGCGGATGTGGCCCTTATCTCACTTAAGGATCGTGACATGAACGGCGCTGACGCTGTTTCGCGTGCCGACAAAATGCCTTTCGTTATTTCGGGTCCCGGAGAATATGAAATAGGCGGACTTTTCGTGAAAGGTTTTCCGTCCAAAAGCAATTATGGCGGCGAGGAAAGAAGCAACACCATATATCTCGTTAATCTTGAGAATATGAACCTTTGCTTTTTAGGAGCGCTCTCGCACACCACCCTTGATCCGAAAGTCGCGGAGGAATTGGAAGACATAGATATCCTTTTCACACCTATCGGAGGCGAAGGAGTGCTTGGTCCTGCTGAAAGCTATAAAATGGCGGTGAAGCTTGAGCCGTCTCTTATCATTCCGATGCATTACGATGAGAAAACTCTCAAGACTTTTTTGAAAGAGGCGGGAGAGGAAAGTGCGAAACCGGCGGAAAAGCTGACCCTGAAGAAAAAAGACCTGGAAGGCAAAGAGAGCGATGTCTCGGTGCTTTCTGTGGAATAGGAATATGAAGCGCTTCATTGACAAAACCCTTAATGCCATAGAATCGGCGCGGGAAAAGCCAGCCCACGCAAGGCATGCCATAGCTTTAGGGATAGCGGGCGGCTTCACTCTTGCACTTTTTGCCGTCTGGGCCTTCATCATCCTGCCTTACCGTTTTGAATCAGCGGAAAGGCAGGCGAAAGCGGAGGAAAATGTGAATCCGTCGCCATTTGCATCTCTAAAAGCAGAAGTCGGTTCTGCCTACAAAGGGTTCATGGATGCGGTTCGCGGTTCAACGGAAATGATATCTAATGTGGATGGCTGGCAAAATCAGTACGAAAAGATAAAATCGGAAGCTGAACGAGTTAACCAATAATGAAAAAAGAAAAGGACAATCCGGAAAATGTAATTGACCCGCGCGGTGGCGCAGGGGTGGTTTCGCGCTCCATCGTTACGGAAATGAAGGAGTCGTATCTGGATTACGCCATGTCCGTCATCACGGCGCGTGCATTGCCGGATGTTCGCGACGGTATGAAGCCCGTTCACCGCCGCATTCTTTACGCTATGCACGGAATGGGTCTCACCGCTTCGGCTAAATTCAGAAAGTCGGCGACAGTCGTCGGAGAAGTCTTGGGTAATTACCACCCTCACGGCGACGTGGCTGTTTATGATTCCATGGTCCAGCTTGCTCAGGATTTCAAAACCCGTTATCCGCTGGTGCTGGGGCAGGGAAATTTCGGTTCAATTGACGGAGACTCGGCCGCCGCCTACCGCTACACGGAAGCCAAGATGTCGCGCCTCTCAGGAGAGCTTTTGGCGGACATTGAAAAAGATACTGTTGATTTCCGCCCCAACTACGACGGCCGGAAAATGGAGCCCACTGTTTTGCCTGCAGCCCTTCCGAATCTTCTTTTGAACGGCACTTTGGGTATTGCTGTCGGCATGGCAACCAACATACCGCCGCACAATCTGCGCGAAGTGGCGGATGCGGTTTCTTACTTTGTGGATAATTCAGATGCTTCCGCGGAAGACGTGATGAAGTTCATTAAAGGCCCAGATTTCCCGACGGGCGGCGTCGCTTTCAATGAAAAAGATATTCACCATGCGTCCGCTACGGGTCGGGGCGGGGTAGTGGTGCGGGCAGTAGCTGAAATAGTGGAGCCGAAGCTTGGGCAATTCCAGATAATCATAACGGAGCTTCCTTTCCGCGTGAACAAAGCGGATCTTATACAAAACATCGCAGAGCTTGTTCGCGAGAAAAAAGTGGAAGGCATCCGGGATATGCGCGATGAATCAACCTCCGACATCCGCATTGTGATAGAACTCAAATCCGGCTCACAGCCGCAGAAGGTTTTGAACAGTTTGTATAAACACACCCAGCTTGAAGACACTTTCCATTACAACTTGGTGGCGATTGTTGCGGGTGTGCCGCAGACATTGTCGCTTAAAGACATTATCGGAGAATTTGTGGCGCACCGCCGCGTGGTGGTGAAGCGCCGCACAGAATTTGATCTTTCGCGCGCAGTTGATCGCGAACACATTTTGCTCGGCCTTAAAAAAGCCCTTGATCATATAGATAAAATCATTGCGCTTATCCGCAAATCTAAAGATGTGGAGACAGCCAAGGGTGCTTTAATAAAAGAATTCAAATTCTCGGACAAGCAGGCGGTCGCTATTTTGGAAATGCGTTTGCAGAAATTGGCCGGACTTGAAAGGCAGAAAGTAGAGAACGAACTGAAGGAGGTGCAGGCGCTCATCGCCGACCTTCGCAGTATTTTGGCATCTCCTAAAAAAGTTTCGGAAATAGTAAAGAAGGAAGTGGCGGCACATGCGGCAACTTTCGGCGATGAGCGCCGCACCAAGATAGTAAAGCACGCTGCCAAATCTTTTTCTGTTGAGGATCTCATTGCGGACGAAGAACAGACGCTCGTATTGACGGCGGGCGGATATGTGAAGCGCACCAAACCCGAAGAATATAGAAAACAAAAAAGGGGAGGTGTCGGTGTTATTGACCTTGATACAAAAGAAGAGGATTTCGTGACCAATATTCTTTCCGCCTCCACTCATGCTGATCTCCTTTTCTTCTCGGATAAGGGCAAGGCCTACCAGCTCAAGATGTTTGAACTGCCTGAAGGTAAGCGCGCAACCAAAGGTAAATCCATCGTGAATTTTCTTGCCATTACGGAGGATGAACGCATCACTTCTATTTTACCTGTACCAAAGGAAGCCAAAGCTGCGAGCGGAATGTCTCTTCTTATGGTTACAAAGAACGGCACAGGGAAAAGAGTTTCTGCAGACAGCTTCAAAGATGTACGCGCATCAGGAATCATTGCCATTAAACTCGCGGCAGGAGACAAATTGGAATCTGTTTCTTTATGCAAAAAAGGAGACACAGCCATTTTAGCGACCGAAGCCGGGCAATCTATCCGTTTTTCTGAAAATGATGTTCGGGAGATGGGGCGTACCGCAGGCGGCGTACGTTTGATGTCCCTCAAAAAAGGCGACACCATCATAGGTGCGCAAGTGGTACCTAAAGAAGATGGATCCAGGGCCCAGCTTTTGACAGTTTCAAACAACGGCTACGGAAAGAAAACTCCAATTGGCGAATACAAAGTGCAAAAGCGCGGCGGCTCCGGCATCAAGACCTCCCAGGTAACGCCGAAAACAGGAAAAATAATGGCCTCCGCCATTGTGGTATCAGATGAAGAGGAACTTGTGACGATATCCAAAAGGGGGCAGGTCATTCGTGTAGGAACGGACGAGATACCGTCGCTTGGCCGCCAGACCCAGGGCGTGCGAATTATGAAATTGAGAGAGGGGGATTCTTTGGCCTCTGCCGTGTGCCTGTAAAACGTCGCTCGGGGTATTCTCTGAAAATGGAGGCACGCACTCAGACACGAAAAGAGACCACTCCGGGGCGTGCCCCGGGTCTGAGTCTCTTTTCGTGTCTGAGTGCTTTACTCAAAAAACATTTTCAAGGAATACCCCTCGCTCTTTAAGTTCATGGTGTGAATTGTTGCTCGCTGGTTGTGGGTTACTATATGTATGTATGCAAATGACGAAGTTTCAGCTCGCTGTCATTATAATATTCGGTCTTGCTATCGTCGGCGGAGTCATCGCCTTTTCCGTGTACAAAGGCGGCGGTCAGGCCACGGCGGACATTTCTGTGTGGGGCACACTACCCACGAATTTATGGAACAGCTGGTATGCCTCCTCTCCTATATACGGGAACAAGCTCTATAACATAAGCTACACCTTCATTCCCGACTCGGGTTTTGACAGCGAACTCGTAAATGCCATAGCCGAGGGCCGAGGGCCCGACGTAGTACTGGCTTTCCATGAGCGAATACTTAAAAACCAAGCCAAGCTTTACGTTATTCCTTTTGAGTCTTTCTCGCAGAGAGATTTCCAGAATGATTTCATAGAAGGGGCGGCGGTCCTTGCAACACCCAAAGGTTATCTTGGTGTGCCTCTCGTTGTTGATCCTTTGGTTCTTTATTACAACCGAGATATTTTCACTAATGCTTCGCTCATCTCGCCGCCTGCTCTTTGGGCAGATATGTACACTCTTGCGGCGAATCTCACAACTAAAAATGTGAATACGGGAGCCATCTCTCAATCAGCTATTCCTCTAGGAAGCTACAACAACGTGCTTTATGCAAAGCCGATACTCGCCACCATGGTGATGCAGGCGGGAGGAAGGATTGTAGAAGACACCAGCCTCTATATAAGGGCAACTCTTACCAACACATATAATCTTCCTTATGGGCCTGGCAATGCGGCACTCCTTTTCTTCACTGAATTTTCAAACCCCGCCAAGATCTTCTACACCTGGAACCGTTCTCTGCCAGATTCTCTGACCCAATTCGCAGCGGGGGATTCGGCGATGTTTGTGGGTCTTGCATCAGACCTTCAGAAAATACGCGACAAAAATCCAAATCTTTCTTTTGATGCGGCACGCCTTCCGCAATCATCCGGCTCTTTACGGGAAATTACTTACGGGCGTTTCCTGACTATTGCAGTAACCAAAGCTACATTCAACCCCACAGCCGCATTCGGTGTTGCTTTTGAAATGATGAGTACACCATCCGTGAGTTTACTTTCAGGAATGGTTGCTTTGCCTCCGGCACGGCGCGATCTTTTGAAAACAGTTCCGGCCGATCCTTTTGCCGCCATATTTTATGATTCAGCCATCCGGGCCGTTGCATGGAAGGATCCTGATACAGAAGCCACAGACATTATTTTCAAGAACATGATAGAGAACGTTACAAGCGGACGCCTGCGGGTGGAAGAAGCGGTGAATCGTGGCCAAGCCGAGTTCCAAACACTTCTTGAGAATTTGATCCCGCAGGCGTCCGGCCAAAATATCTGACACTATGCGAAATATATTCGCCATCTCCATTCTCATCGCAGTCCTCTCCTTTGCTTATCTTGAGGCGTCTGCCCAAACCACGGCACCTTTCGGCACCCCGCCTATTGAATCCGGAGGAAACACTCAAAGCGGCGGTTCCACTCGCTCGGGCGGAGCCATCAGATCTGGTGGAAGTGTTCCAGGTGGAGGCGATGTGCAAACGGGTGGTGACATAGAGACGAGGGATATTATTGAGGCAGGTGACAGTATCGATGCTGGAGGAGAAGCTGGCTCGGTATTTGTGTTACCCGAAACACAGCCGAATACAGGAGAATTATCTGCTCCCCAGCCAGACGTAAGCACTCCGGATGATAACGGACTTATTCCCTGCAAAGGTACGGAGGCAGACCCTTGTGATTTTAATGACCTAGTAACTCTTGCGAATAACATAATAGAATTCCTCATTCTGCTTTCTCTTCCCGTTGCGGCCGTAGGGTTTGCAGTGGCCGGCTTCAAGATACTCACATCTCAAGGGGATCCCGGAAAGATAAAGGAAGGAAAGGAACTTCTTATGAAAATAGGCAAGGGCTTTATCATCATCCTGGCCGCCTTTTTGGTGGTGTACACTATAATGAATACATTCGTATTACCGAGCGGGGAAGGGGGGCCTATTGATCTTCTGGAAAGAATACGCAACTGATATGAAAAAAAATATTTCAATCACCGTGTCTATCCTCTTCGGTTTTTCTATTTTGTTCTCATTGGTGCTTTTTCCAGTGCATGAGGTAGTCGCTCAGAGAACCAATCAGGGTAATATTCCAGGTGGTACCACCCAAGGGAACATTCCGAGTACCGGAAAAATAGAAAACCCCTTTAAGCTCGGTAACACTCTGGGTGAGCTTATAAACGCAGTCCTTGAAAAAGTGATAATGCCTATAGGTGGAATAGTGGTTACCTTGATGATCATATATTCCGGCTTTCTTTTTGTTACAGCAATGGGAAGCGAAGACAAAATTAAAAAAGCCCGTGCCAGTCTTCTTTATTCTGTAATAGGAGCGGCCATTCTTCTGGGGGCGCTTGCCATTTCGTATGCTATTCAAAACACATTAGATGCGTTCAAGACTTAAAACCAAACTTTTGCCTGCGCTTCCTGCGATATATCAAGTAGGGGACGCTCCCACTGATTTCAAAGGATTTCTTGCACTTTTCATAAACATCATAAACCTTTTGATACCCGTCATCATTGTGGTTTCTTTGTGGTTCTTTTTCAAAGGTCTTCTTATTTTCATAAAAAAGGCGGGAAGCGAAAAGGCAGAAGATGAAGGGAAGCAACTTATGATATGGGGCATCATTATCCTTTTTGTGATGATATCTTTCTTCGGTATCGTGAATCTGCTCCATGTAAGTGTCTTCGGAGGAAGAATAGGACTGCCCCAGTTGCCTCAATGAAAATAAAAAAGTTCATATCAGTTTTACTTCTCGTCTTTGTCGTTCTTCCTCTTTTTTCTTCTGCCCAGGGCATAAATATTGACCCTCGTTGCCGCACTGGCGGTAGCGGCCCATTTCCTGTTGGTTGTCCGCAGACCTCGCAGACGTCTCTCTCGTGTTCCAATGATAATATCCAGGAGATAATAATTTGTGTCGGTCAGTTCTTTAACCGCCTCATTCCCATCACTGTTTCAGCCGCCCTCCTGGTATTTCTATGGGGCGTATTTAAAGTTGTGCGCGCTCAAGGCGACACAAAAGCCATAGAAGAGGGAAGGAAAACAATGCTTTGGGGTATTATCGCCCTTTTTGTAATGGTTTCTGTGTGGGGACTGGTTGCTTTCATTCAGCACGATATATTCGGCGGAGCTCTTTAATAGATATCCCCACGAAGCCCTTAGGGCTGTCTATGTGCGGTATAATGCTATAAACCTAAATAAGTGGGTTTTAAGAATAATATTAAGAATATGAAACGATTTATCGCCGCATCTAGCACATTCGCATTGCCTATGCTCGCTCTTGCTCAACAGCCGTTGGGTAACCTTGAGACATTTGTAGTGAGAATAGGTTCAATTATCAACACATCCCTACCTATAGTAGTGGCTCTGGCATTGCTGTTCTTCTTCTATGGTTTAGCAAGGTTCGTGCTTGCCGCTGGAGATGAGGAGGCAAAAAAGAAAGGAAAGGACACCATGATCTGGGGCATCGTCGCCCTCTTCGTGATGGTTTCTGTTTGGGGATTAGTGGCATTTCTGGGAAACGCTTTGGGCATCAGACAAGGAGAGGGCTTGCCTAACGTTCCGAGAGTCAATCAGGTCAATTAACATTCCTCGTTAGAGTACTTCGTGACCGAATTCATCCACAAGGTAAACGGGATTATCCTTAATCCTCTTATCACATTCGGCTTTGCCGTGGCGGTTCTCTTGTTCCTCTGGGGACTCTTTAACTTCATGAGAAACCCTGCAGATGCGGAGAAACGTAAGGAAGGACAGAGGAACATAGTGTGGGGGCTTGTAGGGCTTCTTATTATGTTCTCGGTATTCGGCATCATCAGGATAGTACTTGGAACTTTTGGTTTACCCCTGCCCACATTCCTCTTTGGTCGCTAGGTAAATAAAATTCCAACCAAAGAAAAACAGCCGACACATTGTAATGTGTCGGCTGTTGCTTTTCTCTAACGGCATACCGGATGATTTGACTTCCATGACGTGAGCGCCACCATTCCGTTCGTCCTGGAGGTGACACTCAACGACGATACTGACCTTCCAAGGTCTGGAAGTTCGCCGGGAGCGACGTATACCGTGTCCGCTCTTCCGTTGACGCGGATCGCCACAGTGTCGGTGACGACGTACGTTGCCCGTGATTCGCGACACACCGGTATCGGCACCGTTGTTTCCATGCCTGCAACAAGTGTGATGGTGTCCTGTCTTAATTCCTGTCTGGACACCAATGCTCCACCAGTCGTTGTCACCGCCCGAGTTTCTTTCGGGGTCTTCGGATACCGCCTCCACGCATCACTCATGCTGATAGCAAGTGAAAGGGAAGCGACAGAGAAGAGTACCGTGCCGACACTGCGGGCAACGTTATTTCGCGTTGCGAGCAGAGCACCAACGATGAGTATGCACGTTACGAATGTATGCATATGCCCATAGTCGTTGGGGCCATATCCACGGAACCATTTCATATTATCCGGAAAGAAATTTTCCATGATAATAAAAGTAGCACCGAGGACGAAACCGGCAACCGCGATACCGATGAGAACATGAAGCCGTGGCCCCACGTAGTCGATGTACCACTGTTCTCCTCTGTTCGCGAAGAGGTAGATCGCAATCCCTCCGCAAGCGATAATCCAGAGTATCTCAAAGATCCAGAACATGATGCCCCTCCAGGCGAAGATGATTGATTTCTCGGGCTCTCCCTACAGTATAGCATATAAAACATTCTTGTCAAGTTTATTATATAGGGCTTAGAAATAGGCATAAAAATGAAAAGGCCCAGGATACTTTGAAGTATCCTGGGCCTTGGCCCACAAAGGCTCATTTATGGCTTCTTGCTGCCTCCACCGCCGACATTTACACCGATGCCGGAACTCCCGACGACAATGGTACTTGCTTTGGTATTCTTGAGTGCGTCGGCCAACTCCCTGTTTTTCAGGTAGTCGAGCACCTGTTCAGGTGTTCCTCCACCGCTCTTGACGAGCCGCTTGAGGTTTTTCGCCTCCGCAGTCCCGCGGGCATCGAGAAGATAAATCTCCTCCAGTTTCTGGCCCGGAGTCGGAACGAACTGACTCCAAGATACGTTGCGGATTCTCACACCGACCTCATCAATCAGTGTTCGCACGTTGTTCGGGTCAAAACCGATGTCGTCATTGAGAGCGAGAATGGAGCTTACGAGCTCTTGTTCGTACGTCCTCTTCCATCGTGCACTCGTGATTGCATCGAAGTTTATCCTGCCGATGACTTTGTTGACCCGTGACTCAATGTACATTTTTGTCACATCAAGCCACTTACGTATTACGAAGAGGGCGACGTACGGTCTAATGGTCTCGATCTCCACTTGGAGGATAGACTGACCGGGCATGTTGTCGTTGGTGCGGCCTTCGACGACAATCGCGTATGTAGAGCGATGGTACATCGAGAAAACTTCTTCCTGCCGAGCGACAACTACTTCAACCGGCTTGTCCTTTTCCTGAGCGAACTTTGACCAGGCAAAAACATGACTGTGTACCTGGTACCTTGGAAAAATTCCGATCCAGTGTAGTCCCTGATCTCCTTGATGTGTGGAATCAGGGACGAGCGCGTAGTACCCGCACGGATCCGCTCCTTTCAGCAGTTTGTTTGGCTGCCTGTGTCCGGGAATAGCTCCGGCGAATCGGACTCCCGGGACACCGCAGAAGCCCAAGACAACTTTCCCTTCCTTCTTAACGAACACAATCTCATTTTCATGGACGCGATTCCAGAATTTGTGTTCATTCGCAAATGCGTTAGGGATGAGCCAGCAGAGGGTCACAATGACCACTATGCTTAGCAGAGACAGGAGTAGAAACGGAGACAATGTAGTACCCTCGTGTGAGTAGTGTGTTAGGTACTGCTCTGCCACTATTATATCATACTATACATATAAAAGTCAAGTGTGCGCGGGAGAGATCCTGAATCTTACAGCTTCAGTACAGGTTTCCTATTTTTTCATCCGCAATAGCAGACTCAAAAATTTAGGAGAACCTTTTCAAGTCCTCTCACGAAAGCAAAGCAGTTTGCTTTCTCGCTGCACAATTTCACTTCGTTAAATTTGTGGGCGGGAGAGGACTTGAACCTCCACCCCTTGCGGGACCAGTTCCTAAAACTAGCGTGTATACCATTTCACCACCCGCCCGTTTTTCTATTGTGTCATAAACAATTCGAGGGAGCACGGCCGTGCTCCCTCTCGCGCTTATTCAAACTCCTTTCGGTAGTCCTATCCGAAGGTTACCGCCGACATCCCAACTTTGTGCAGAAATATTCTCTCCTGCAAGAAGTCGGCAGATATTCCTGATAGATAGCTCCTGCATTTCCTCCGGATATTCAGAGAAGGAATCGTAACGATGGTTTTCAAACGCCTTATGCCCCAGTGCATGCATGAAGTCGGCAAAGCGTGAAGTATCACGTGTACCGATGCGGCCAAGATTGTCTCCCGCCAAGATGGAGTTCCGAAGATCTTCACCGCCCTCAAATGTTTCCATGAGGAGTTGCAGAATGGATTGGGGATCGAAGATCGGAGAATCAACGTCGGCATAGCACGTTCCGAATATGCCGTGTGTATCTCTAGCTTCGACCAATTTGCCTTTCTGCTGAGATTTCGGCAAAACAAGAACTGCAGAAATGTCAGCAGCCCGCTCCTCGGCATATCTACCCGCAGATTTTTCGGAAAAACATAAAGCCCAGGCATGTTTCTCTGTCCGGATGAAGACTAGCTCACTGCCAAGAAAATGCCTTTTCGGCCCTTCCTCTATCCAGATGTTTCGTCCCAGAAGAGGGATACTTACCCCGTTCATTCTTAGGACCACTTTCTCGAATGTCTCACGCAGGAACTGCCGTGCAGGCGATTCTTTCACTGTGTCGGATGTCATTGAACTGTTTCTCCGGGTGAGGTTCTGCGGTTACTTTACTTGAGGTTGTCCTTTTGTCCAATCTGTCTTTATCAGGAGCTTATCACTACATGTCCGCCCAGTTGGATTCGAACCAACGACATTCCGCTTAAGAGGCGGCTACTCTACCAACTGAGTTATGGGCGGGGACTGATAAAGCTTATAGCTTAAATCTGTAAGCTTCAAGCTTGTTATTCCATCAAATAGAACAGCTTAATTGTGTTTGATGATTATGCATGTTTGAATGGGAGCAGAGAAAGCAATCTTCAAAACCATAGGGGGCTTATGCATGATGCACTTCTGCGGTTTGTTACGTTTACCGGACCGCCCGGGGTAGGGAAAAGCACTATCGCTCGCAAGGTTCTCACAGCAAGACCGGACATTAAAATTTTTCAAGGACGGAGCGTTACTACACGCCCTGAAAGTCCGCGGGATGTAAAGGGGGAATATGAATACATTTCCCTTAGTCAGTTCCAGATTCTCAAGTCCGAACATTCATTTCTCTGGAACATATCCCATAGCGGCTATTTCTACGCCACCAGGAGAGTGGATGTAGAGAAAGCGCTCGAGGGAGAAACGGTTTCTGTCATGACGCTTGTGCCTGAAGCAGTGGCAAAACTGCACGAATTCGCCGGCCCGGAGAGAGTACTTTCTTTTTTTATTGAAGATCCCGGGCATCATGAATTGGAGCGCATGATAAAAAGGGGAGATGATCCTCTGGTTGCCGCCGCACGCCTTAAAGAAGCAGAAGATTGGACGCCGGTGAAGATGCGGAGCTTGCGGCTCCCTTTCGTTTTAGTGCAAAATCTGCAGGAGGGGACTCCTGGTAAATCCGCACTTAACCGCGTACTTGCGGCAATGTGGAGTCGTGGCCTATGAAAAATTTCGGGCCATAGCCGCGTGATGTGTTCAACACATCACGCGGCTTTTCGTATCCGCTTTATTTGGGGTGCCCGGGGTGAGACTTGAACTCACACTCCTTTCGGAACTCGATCTTAAGTCGAGCGCGGCTGCCATTACGCCACCCGGGCGTTAGAAAACCCCGCGGGGTTTTCTGGAGGCGTAGGGGGGAATCGAACCCCCGCATCGCGGTTTTGCAGACCGCTGTGTTACCACTTCACCACTACGCCGCATTCAGACTATATTATATCCTCTACTCTGCGTCGATTCTTTTCTCCGGTGTCAACTAGGAAATCAAAGCCGGGCATACGGCCCACACGTGCTCTTTCTTCCACGAATTTCGCAAAATCTTTTTTGTGCCGTGTCAGGAAATCTATCGCAGCTTCTTCCTGATGTTCGGGCAGGACGGAAATAAGAATATCTATATGCCTTCCAGAATCTGAAAGGCGCGAGCCGGTTACTGTCACAAGGGGAGAGCGGTTGGCTTCGCGCGCGATGAACTCGGCAGCCAAGTGTTCAAGTACCGAGGAAAGTTTTTCTTTTTTATGTTTTTTCGGAATCGGCATCTCTTTATTGTATTTGCTCAAGCTCAAAAGCCTGCACTTCGTCTCCCACTGCTATCTCCATTTTGGACTCAATAAGCGCTCCGAATTCTCGTCCTTCCGCCGCCTCGCTTATCCTTTCTTTCATATATTGAAGCTCCTTTAATTTTCCCTGGCCTATTGCAGTGCCCCTGCGCAAAATGTTCACCTGTGCTCCGAGACGTATCACTCCTTCCTTCACTTTGCCTCCCACTATCTGTTTGTCTTTGGCGGCACTGAATGTTCTCACTATCTGGCCGATGCCTATTATTTTCTCCGCAGTAATGATAGGTGCACGTTTCTTTATTTCTTCAAAAAGATTTTCCGTGAGCTTGTAAATTATTTCGTCTGCAAGAACCGGAGTGCCTAGGCGCTCTGCCAAAGATTTTGCAGAGCTGTCTATTCCCGTATGAAAAGCTACCAGTATTGAGTCCTTATTGGTCTGTGCTGTTTTGACGTCATTTTCGCTCAAAGTTCCGATGCTGGCAGAAATTATTTTGGGCGCCACGCGCTCGTGGGTAAATTTACCTATCTCGTACACCAGAGCATTGAGGCTTCCGGCAGTGTCTGCTCGTACAATGAGCGGAACCATTTTTTTGTCTCCCAGCATTCCTGCAGATGCCGCCTCTTTTACTGCGGGCGTTTTTTCCGCAAATGCGCGGGCTGCATCCTTATCTTCAAAAGCTCGCATCTCTCCTCCCACTTCAGGCGCGCTCTCCCAGCCGATTATCCTCACAGGTGTTCCGGCCCCCGCTTCGTCAATTGCTTTACTGGAAAAGTTCTCAAGTATCCTTACCGGAGCAATTGAGCCCGGGGCCGCCACGAAGCCGCCTTTAGAAAGGACTCCTTGT
This sequence comes from uncultured Candidatus Saccharibacteria bacterium, assembly GCA_964582295.1. GTDB lineage: Bacteria > Patescibacteriota > Minisyncoccia > Phycocordibacterales > Zambryskibacteraceae > 12-FULL-44-12b. The sequence continues at coordinate 184,334 of CAZOQP010000002.1, read as the reverse complement.
TTGATGATGACCGTTGCGGTGATGCCTTTTTTAGGGTCGCGGTGGCTTTCCAAAATAATTCCTAGCATCTCACCAGGGTTCTCGTCTTTTATTCCGTGGATGTCAGCCAAAAGAATAATGGTTTCCAAAAGTTCAGGAACACCGTCGCCTGTAGTGCCGGAAACACCGACCCAAGGCACCTCTCCGCCATATCCTTCCACGTAAATGCCGGCTTCAGCGAGGGATTGCTTTGCTGTTTCCACATTTGCCTCGGGTCTGTCGGTTTTAGTGAAGGCCGTCACGAATGGGAGTTTGTTTTTCTGTATCCACTCTATTGCTTCTTTAGTTTGCGGCTTCACACCGTCTTCAGCTGAAACCACAAGCACTGCAATATCCGCGGCCTGGCCGCCTGATCCTCGCATTGAGCGGAAGGCTTCATGCCCCGGTGTATCAATAAAAGTTATTTTTCTCTCACTGCCTTCGTGAGGAACACTCGCCTCGTAAGCAGAGATGTGCTGAGTGATGCCACCAGCTTCCTTTTCCGCAACATTAGAACGGCGAATGAAATCAAGAAGTGTTGATTTGCCATGGTCTATATGGCCCATGATTACGACCACGGGTGGGCGGCTTTGTGGAGTGTTGGTCATATCGTTGAAATTGTTTTCTTAGCGTCGGCGATTATCTCTTTTTCCTCCGGACTTAGTTCCAAATCTTCACAGGCGAAATTTTTTATAGATTTGGCGAAAATGCTTACGCGGTCGCGTGTGGAAAGAGCGGAGAGCATCACACCATCGCCGTTCTCAGACAAAAGTGCCGTTGAGTGCGATTGCAGCCCTCCCTCCCCAGCGCCCTTGAAAGGATTGTATCTGCGGGAGTGAATGGCCTGAGTGCTTCTGGTGAGCCGCTTTTCAAGTTTTTCAATGTATGTCTCCAATTCACCGCGAAATGTTCCGAGCTCCGAAACATCGGATGAAAGCGTTCTCACTGCTCCCTCGAACGAATTTCCCTTGCCGATACTGAAAAATTTTCTCACCCTCACATATATAAGTATGCTAAATATGAGCGACAAAAAGCCGAGCGCGAGCGCGCCTAATGCAATATACGGAAGATAAGGAGTAAATATAGCCATGCTTTTTCACTTCGGTTTCGTGATATTAACATTAAATGACTATTATTTCCCGTTTGCAATTTTCCTCATTTTCACCAAAATGCCACAATGACTTCCATGAAAGCTCGTAATAACAGGAAAAAGAGGAAAGTGTATGCGGATTACGCCGCGGCAACACCTCTTTCTTCGCGCGCCTTGAAAGCTATGAGGTCGGCTGAAAAAGCTTTTTGGCATAATCCGAGTGCACTTTATGCGGGCGGTGTTGCCGCGGCTACTATCCTTTCCTCTGCGCGCCGCAAGATTGCCAAGGTAATTGGTGCGGAGCCGGATGAGATTGTATTCACTTCAGGTGGCACCGAAGCTAATAATCTTGCCATTCAGGGTGTCATCCTTATGTACGTACATAAGGATATGAATAAAAATGCAAAGCCCCGCATTCTGGTATCTTCCATAGATCATCCGTCTCTCACTCGTGCGGCGGATAATTTTTCGCAAACGGATATTTCCTTAATTCCGGCCGATGATGCCGGACATTTGGATCTTAAAGCTCTTAAAAAGGAACTCTCAAGGAAACCGATCATCATCTCATTCGGTCTTATAAATGGGGAGATAGGCACAATCCAAAAAGTGCGAGACATTATGAAGATAGTACGTTCCCATCGGAAGGACAACAAAACCCGGATGCCGTATGTGCATTTGGACGCAAGCGCTGCGGCAGGTATCCTGCCTCTTGATAAAAATGTTTTAGGAATTGACATGATGACCCTTGATTCAGGAAAAATATACGGACCTAAAGGGGTGGGAGCACTTTTTGTGAAAAGGGGAGTTGCTTTGGAAGCTGTCTTCCGGGGAGGTGGACAGGAAAGGGGTCTGCGAGCAGGCACTGAAAATGTTTCCTGCATCGCTGGCTTTGCAGAAGCCCTTGTAGAAGCCGAAGAAAAGCGTCCCGCAGAAAACAAGCGCTTGGCAAAGCTTCAGAAAAATTTCCTCCGCCTTATCACCAAACATTTTCCAGAAGCTGTTTTGAACGGCCCTGACATTGGTGTTTTCCGTCACCCTGGCAATGTGAATATATGCTTCCCCGGTCTTCTCGCGGAGCAGGCAGTCCTTATCCTTGACTCGGAAGGTGTGAGTGCGTCAGCGTCAAGCGCGTGCGAGAATCTGGAGGATGAAATTTTCTCGTCTGCGGTTAAGAAGGATTGCGCTTTTTCTTCTCTGCGTTTTTCATTCGGTCGCGGTACCACTGAAAAAGACCTAAATGTAATTATCGCGGCACTGAAACGTGCGGTTCCCCAAGCCACAGGTACGCACATTAAGTTGTCGCACAGTAAATAAGTGTGATGTATAATTAAATGAACATGGAGCACCTTACGAAGACCCAGCTTGTTCTCCTCACTCTTCTTGTTTCTTTCGTCACGTCAATTGCGACGGGCATTATGACAGTTTCTCTTTTACAGGAAGCGCCTGCTACTGTGAGCCAGACGATAAACCGCGTGGTGGAGAGAACCATTGAGCGTGTGGTTACCACTCCGGAAGGCACTCGCACAGTGAGAGAGGTTCAGGTGGTCTCGGAAGACGACAAAGTAACGGCCGCTATTACTAAAAATATGAGCTCGGTTGTGCGTATCAGGCAGATCGGACCCGACGGTTCTCCCACTTTTTATGCAATCGGAGTGGTCATTTCTCAAGAAGGCGAGATAATTGCGGAGCGCACGCCGCTTTTCGTTCCGCAATATGCTTCAACCGGAACCTTTGCAGACGGCACTACTGTGAATCTTGCTATACAGAAAGATGTACCTGAACCAGGCGTCATTCTTTTCAGAGCAGCTTCTGTTCCAGTGAACGGAGTGACCCCGGCCACATTCACAAAAAGCATTCCGAAACTCGGGCAGACGGTTGTCGTTATTGAAGGGCAGATAGACAACGTGGCGCTGGTGGGGCACATCAGCAATATTCAGGGGACATCTTCCACGAGTCCGCGCACAATAGAGACGGATTTTGACCGCACCCGCGCCACCAACGGTTCTCCCCTCATAGATCTTTCAGGCGACATAGTAGGCATCAGGCGTTCAGATCTTGAAACAGGGCGCTTCTTCATTTATAGCCCGCTTCTGCTGGAAGCCGTTCGTTAAGTAGTACTTCCAAAAATCGCTTGACCTGACCCTCCTTTGAATGTATTTTTTCTGTTATGCCTCCTCCATTCCATCAATTCACAACTAAAGCCAAGGAAGCCCTGAAAAGAGCTCATGAGCTTGCTATTGAGCGTGGGCAGAATCATGTCAATCCTCTCCACCTTTTGGCGGCGCTCACTCTGCAGGAGGAGTCCACTGTAGGGCTCATTCTTGACCGCCTGGATGTTGATAGTATCCTCCTCACGGATTCCATACTTGAGTCTCTTGAAGGCTCCGACAGCTCCTCTGTCCTCTCTTCCTCTTATCAGATATATCTCACCCCCGAGCTCGCTCAGACAATAGACAACGGCCTCAAGGCGGCGAAATCTTTGGGTGACGAATTTGTTTCTGTTGAGCATTTGTTCATTTCCATTCTTGAAGTGCCTAGTTCTGCACGCGATCTTTTGGCACGCTTCAAACTGGACAGAGCTCTGGTAGTGCGCACCATTGAGGAATTGAAAACCACTAAGGACGGACGGGAGAAAGATCCGAAAAAACCAAAATCTATTTTGAAATACACACGCTCGCTTACGAAGCTTGCACGTGAAAATAAGCTTGATCCGGTCATCGGACGAGACAATGAAATAGCCCGCATCGTACAAATACTTTCCCGTCGTACAAAGAACAACCCGATACTCATAGGAGAAGCCGGAGTGGGAAAGACCGCCATTGTTGAAGGCCTCGCCCAGCGTATGTCATCGGGAAATGTGCCGGAGTCGCTTAAAGACAAAGAGCTAGTCTCGCTTGACCTCGGTCTCCTTATCGCCGGAACCAAATATCGCGGTGAATTTGAAGAGCGTCTGAAAAATATAATAAAAGAAATAGAGCGCTCCGAAGGAAAGATAATTCTTTTCATAGACGAGATACACACTATCGTCGGAGCAGGTGCGGCTGAAGGCGCCATGGATGCTTCAAACATGCTGAAGCCGCCTCTTGCGCGCGGGGAATTGCGGGCAATTGGCGCCACGACACTTAAGGAATATCAGAAACATATTGAGAAAGACCCGGCCTTAACAAGACGTTTCCAGCCCGTTCATGTGAATGAGCCGACAGTTGAAGATGCTGTCGCCGTTCTTCGCGGGCTCAAGGAAAAATACGAGCTTTATCACGGGGTGCGTATAACCGACGAAGCTATAGTGGCGGCAGTTAATCTTTCATCTCGCTACATTACCGACAGGTTTTTGCCAGACAAAGCGGTTGACCTCATAGACGAAGCCGCTTCGCATTTGAAAATTTCTCTTGAAAATATGCCGCCTATTCTTGAGGAAACAGCAACCAAAGTGCGCCGTTTGGAGATAGAAAGGCAGGCGCTCAAAAAAGAAATAGAGACCACAAAAGATGCGAAAACCAAAGCACGCATAAAAACCATAGAAGAAGAGGTGCAGGCATTGAAGGAAAAGACCCGTGACATTGAAATGAAGTGGAAGGGGGAGAAGCAGACCGTTGAGGGGCTCAAAGATATAAAGAAAAACCTGGAAAAGCTTCGCCTGGAAGCGGAAGGTGCGGAAGCTAGGGCAGACCTTGCACGGGCAGCGGAAATCCGTTACGGCGAGATACCGTTTTTGGAGCGGGAGCTTGAGCAGAAATCAAAGCGTCTGAAGCGCATGCAAAGCTCGCGCAGAATGCTTCGCGAGGAGATAACTGCAGAAGATATTGCAGACATCGTTTCGCGTTGGACGGGTATTCCTGTTACCCGCATGCTTGAACAGGAAGCCGAGCGCCTCTCCCGCATGGAAGAATTCCTGAAAGCACGCGTGGTGGGCCAGGACGAAGCGGTGAAAAAAATTGCCGACACAGTGAAGCGCTCACGCGCGGGCATTTCTGATCCGAACCGCCCCGTCGGCTCATTTATTTTCCTCGGGCCGACGGGTGTAGGAAAAACAGAGCTCACCAAAGCTCTTGCTGAATTTTTGTTTGACGACGAGAAAGCTCTCATCCGCGTGGATATGTCTGAATTCATGGAAAAACATTCTGTTTCAAAGCTTATCGGTTCGCCGCCCGGCTACGTGGGGCACGAGGAAGGAGGCCAGCTTACCGAGATGGTGCGCCACAGACCGTATGCTGTTATTCTTTTTGACGAAATAGAAAAAGCTCACCCGGAGGTATTCAACATTTTGCTTCAAGTGCTTGATAACGGCCGCCTGACGGATGCTAAAGGCCGCACCGTTAACTTCAAGAACACCCTTATCATCCTTACTTCAAACATTGGTGCTCAATACATAGACAAAATGGAGCGTGTAGGTTTCAACTTGGGAGATGGCGGGGGAGATTACGAATCTGCAAAGGAAAAAGTGATGGTAAGTCTCAAGGAATTTTTCCGCCCCGAATTCCTGAACCGCTTGGATGACATCATTCTCTTTGATGTTCTTTCGAAGGATGCCATCCGCAGTATTGTGGATATTCAGGTGGAGCAAGTGAAGAAGCGCCTAGTAGATAGGGAATTGACCCTTATTATTTCAGAGCCGGCTTACGAGCTTTTAGCCAAAGAAGGATACAGTCCTCAATACGGTGCGCGCCCTTTGAAGCGTGTTATTCAGAACAAGATATTGACACCGATTGCGTCTCTTATGATATCCAAAGGATTGTCACGTGGCGGGGAAGTGGTAGTGAACGTGAAGAACGACGAATTTATTTTTGATATCAAAAAAGGCCGCCGCGGAAGCCTGTGGACGAACACCGAAACAAAAAAGAAAGCGGACAAACCTAAAGAATCGGCGCAGAAGTAATCAATCCCTTTCTCTCGTAAATCACACCATAATCTGCTAGATTATGAAGCACTGCGTCGGTCGGATAGCGGCTATTCCAGGAGACTGTAAATCTCCGGCCTTCGGGCATCGTGGGTTCGAGTCCCTCCCGACGCACACTTCGACTCGCTAAAGATCGTTCAGTGTAAACATGAGATTGACATGTTTTTTAAATATGTGATAAGGTGCGCCCAGAACAGTCAATTCAATAAAAAGGAGGTTGCTACATGGCTAGAAAGGATTTCGCTGAACGATTTCAGAAAACCTATTGCCAAAATTGCGGGCGAGAGCTTTTGAACGAAGATGGGACGAAAGTCCTGCATGATCCGTGGTATTGCAAGGATAAGCAGATCGGTCTTTCTTACGACGAAGACAATGGTGGCAGATGGGAGCAGATCCGCGGGGTCTATGGTGGCGGTGCGGATTTCTATCCAAGGCTTCTTTCGCCATTGCCGAGGTTTTGTCGCTGTGGTCGCGAACTCAGTTTCTGTGCATGTACTGAGAGTAAGGCAATCGAATCGCATCGACGGATGCTCGAGGAGCGGGAAAAAATCAGACGGGGAGAGCTCCGACTTCTGCCACTTAAGTATGGACCTTGTCTGTGCGACAGATACGGTCGCACGGTTCCCAATTGCATGTGCGAGTTCGTGAAGCAGCAGGACCAACTTGAAGGCTATGGTCCGCTTCCTGAGCCGCCCAAGTTTTTGGAAGTAGAATGGAAAAAACTTCGCCGCTGGAGGCTTGCACAACAAAGAAACTTGCGGAAGAAAATTGCTACGTTGTTTCGATAGTACCGTCTAAGAGGCCCGCCAAAGAACATGGCGGGCCTCATTTGTTATAAGGAAAACAATATTAAAAAGTTTAGAGCGCTCATATGAGCGCTCTAAAATATTTCACTTTCCATCTTTTGTATCAACTGGGCTCACAGATTGAACCAATGTTCTGATCTTGGTATCCAAAACCTCGTCGCCTCCTTTAGACAGATTAATTTTCATCCCCGGACTTACAATTGTCTGGAGAGCTTGGTAAACCACAAGAACTCGTGCACGGAACTCTTGAGGGTCTATTTTTTGGCGTCGTTTCAGGTCAGCAATTTCTCTTCTGAACCATACCTTGCCTGACATTTTGCCAACAGAGCGATTGCTCATATAGCCTCTTGATTAAAGGTTGCCGAGGGCCATCATACGTCAAATTTGTTGGGCTTCAAGCCTAAGACATGGTCAGCTTACGTGAATATTCATCTGCTTGATATAATCATAGAATATGAAATTTCTCTCGTGGTTAAGGACTGTCAAAAAGTCTCTGTCGCCCTATAGTCCTTCTATTGAAATTTTTATTTCAAAAAACAGTCTCATTCATAATTTATGTACGTACATATCTTCATACCCAAAAATATCTTTTGCTCCAGTCCTAAAGAGTAATGCTTACGGCCATGGGCTTGTGCCTGTTGCCCGTGTACTTGATGGGGAAAACGTACCTTTTTTCGTAGTTGATTCGCTTTATGAAGCAATGCTTCTGCGTGGTGAGGATATAAAATCAAAAATTCTTATCGTTGGGTATGCAAGCCCCGAAAACATCAATTCGTCGTCTCTCTCTAATGTGTCATTTACAATCACAAGCATTGAACAATTAAAGAGTCTTGCTGAAACTGCCAGAAGTCCGAAGGTGGTTCACTTAAAAATAGATACTGGTATGCATCGGCAGGGTATTTCCGAAAATGATATAAACGAAGCAATCAAGATTATAAAAGGACAGACTTTATTAACACTTGAAGGTTTATGTTCTCACTTTGCTGATGCAGATGGTGAAAAAGATACATTTACAAATAAACAATTAGTGAAGTGGGAAGAATCCGTGAGATGTTTTAAAAAGGAATTTGAGGACATCCGGTTTTTTCATATTTCGGCAACAGCCGGAGTGCGTTTTGCGCCTGAAAGCACCAATGTCGCACGTCTAGGGCTTGGTCTTTACGGTATTTCGTCCAAGCACTCAGGAGATCTGCCTCTCAAACCTGTTCTTGAAATGCGCTCGCTCATTACGTCCGTCAAAACAATCCTTCCCGGAGAGCACGTGGGATATAACTGCACTTACAAAACAGAAAAGCAGACGTCCGTTGCTACCATTCCCGCGGGATATTTTGAGGGTATTGACCGGAGACTGTCAGACAGGGGATTTGTCTCTTTGAAAGGCATCATGTGTCCCATTATTGGCAGGGTGAGCATGAATATTTCCTCAATCGATGTTAGCGAAGTTCCGGATGCCAAAATTAGCGATTCGGTAATCATCATAAGCCGATGCCGAGAGAATAAGAACTCCGTGGAATCAATGGCGAAACTCTCAGAAACTATCTCCCATGAGATACTGGTCCATATAGCCCCCCACCTTCGGCGGACGGTTTGCAATTAAACAGAGCTGTGGTATCTTTCCCTCATCATGTCACAAGACCAACTTATAATTCTCCGCAATAAGGAAACGGGCGAGGTGTATTACACCCGCAAGAATAAGCGCAAAGTAGAGCGCAAAATAGAGCTTAAAAAATACTCCAAAAAGCTCCGAAAGAGGGTGATTTTCAAGGAAGCCAAGAAATAAAAGTCGCTCGGGGTGATGACGAAAAGAGTACGCATAAAAATCTGCTGCTTGCTCACCGTCTGAATGCAACCATTCAGCAACGGCACCCTCGCGCTGCACTGCCTCTTTTCGTCATCACCCCTCGCTCTAAGGATTTTGTAGCGAGCCGTGCCTTTCGCCGTACGTCTCGGAAGCGAGAAAGCTAGGTAAGTCAATGACCCCGAGTGTAATCACGAGGGGCTCTTTACTTTGGCGAGCTGAGAGACAGCAAAATTTGCCGCTGGGCAAATTTATGCGTGTACGCCGAAAGGCACGGCGAGCGGAATTTGTTATAATCGCGTTTACTGGGCGGTTAGTTAAATGGTATAACTGCGGCCTCCAAATCCGCTGTCGGGGGTTCGATTCCTCCACCGCCCGCAATGACCCGCGAGAATAGCCGGGGGCTATTTGAGCGGTTCATCGTTGCGAGGATGGTGAGGAATCGAAAGGCGGAGTCCCGCTACGCGGGACGAGCCCGGGCAGGAGCCACTTATGAGCCCCGCCAAAATGGACAGGGCGAATTAGTGAGCTGTCGCCGATTCCTCCACCGCCCGCCAATTGAAAACACGTCACCCAGCAAATTCGCTAGTGTGACGTGTTACCCCCGTCTTTCAGGTAGTGTCCTTTCTTGAGCTTGACCGCATCATGGTCGTCAGCAATGCGGCAAAAAGAACCGTTACAACCCCGAAAAAAAGGACGCTCATTAAGTCTGGTGCGATACCTACCAATACGAGTATTGCACCGAGCACTAATTGCCTCTTCATTATTCCCTCCGGAAGGTGGTTTCCTCACAGAGATTACCTGTACAATTTTTATTTGTCCAGGAATTGCTTGGCGAGGGTGAGTGATTTTGTACGTATCTTTTTGTTATCCGCCTCAAGCCAATAAATATTCTTTTTCGCACGGAACCATGTTTTTTGCCGTTTTGCATAAGCTACGATATCTTTTTCAAGCCCTTCCATGAATTCCTTCCTATCAATTTTCTTTTGTATGAAAAGGGAAAGCCATTTATATTCAAGGCCAAAACTTTCCATTGCTTTAAAAGTAAGACTTTTCTTTTGAAGCTTCTTTCCTTCAGCTACGAGCCCCGCATTCATCCTTTTCCGCAGACGTCTCTGCACTTTTGAGCGTATGGTTTCTATAGGCGCATCAAGCCCTATAGTGAGCACTTTGTAAGGGCTCTGCCCCTTCTTTCGTTTTGGTACCCGGCCAAGAGCTTCAGTTATCTCAAGCGCCCTGATGATACGCACTTTATTTTTCGGGTCCAGGGTTTTAGCGCGTCTCGGGTCTTTTTTCATAAGCTTGGCGAAAAGTTTTTCCGTACTCATTTTGGAAAGTTTCGCCCGAAGTTTTTTATCTGCCGGAACATTGGGAAGAGAAGAGGGGAAAAGTAATTCTTCAATATAAAAACCACTTCCGCCACAAACGATTGGTACGTTGCCGCGGCGCGCGATATCTCCTATCGCGCGCCGCGCAAGCGCGGCATACTTCACTACCGTTATGCGTCTCTTGGGGCTGGCGATATCAAGCATGTGGTGAGGAATACCTTTCATATCTTTGGGTGTGATTTTTCCCGTGCCTATGTCCATGCCTTGGTACACTTGACGAGAATCGGCCGAGACCACTTCGCCATTCAATTTCCTCGCCAAAAACACGGCGAGTTCGCTTTTGCCAAGTGCCGTCGGGCCGACTATCGCAATAACTTTAATTTTCTTCATGCCGGAATGTTATAACACAAAAATCCTCCGCTATTGCGGAGGATTTTTGTGTTGCTCTTAAATAGAAGCTTGAGTTAGATGCTGCCTCCCGAAGGAATTGAACCACCAGCGGATATGCTTCCTCCTGAAGAAATACCACCTCCTGCAGGGACATTGCCACCCGCGTTCGCAGTGCCACCGTTGCTTATATCACCACCACTTGGAATATTGCCTCCGGTATCGCGCACACGTCCGCCGCTTCTGATAGTGTCAAAACTTCCGTCGGTCGTGGGCTGGGTTGTCCACCCGCCGCTTTGCACGGCACCGCCTGCAGAAATATTTCCTCCGCTGTCCACGTTTCCGCCATAAGGAAGAATGATATGTTCCTCGCCGGTCTCCTCATTCATTACGATATTTTCCTCACCCACACCGAATACGACGGTCGCAAGAAAACGTGCGAATGTAGGATTGGCAGAAGCCACTTCCTCTTTCGGTGTTTCTTTTTCAGGAGAAGGGGAAAGGAGCGCTACCACAAAAGATTTAGCGCTGAAAACAAGAGGAAGAAGAATAAGCACAAAAAGCGCAAGAAAGGCCTGAAGGCTCACATGCCACGCCGGAGTGCTATTCTCCTTGTGTATTTGGAAGTCATTTCTCAAAACTGTATCCATATTACCACTATACACCCATTAAAGGTATTTGTCAAGTACCTCCCAAAAACGGCTTAGTTTGGGCCTAAAAATCACCCAAAACAAAGAAGTTTATTTGGTGCTGGGAGAGGGACTTGAACCCTCACATCCTTGCGGACAATGGATTTTGAGTCCATCGCGTCTGCCATTCCGCCATCCCAGCAATAACTCTACGTTGAACACGATACATTCCTTTTCGCAATGTTACAATATTCCCATGTCGCGTTTCTATGAAGATAAGATTTTTTGGATAGAGGTTGAGAAAATAAAACCCAACCCCTTCCAGCCACGCCGGGAATTTTCCGAAGATGAGCTTCGGTCGCTTGCCGATTCAATACGCCAATATGGCGTATTGCAGGCGCTTGTGGTAACACGCAAAGAGCTACAAAAAGAAGATGGTGGACTAAGTGTTGAATACGAGCTCATCGCAGGCGAAAGGCGTTTGCGTGCCGCTCGCCTGGCCGGACTTTTCCAGGTGCCCGTTCTTATTAAGGTGGGGGAGGAATCTGATCTCATGAAATTGGAGCTTGCCATTATTGAGAATATTCAAAGGCAGGACCTGAATGTTGTTGACCGCGCCCGCGCTTTTGATCGGCTGGCAAAAGAATTTGGCTTCAAGCACAACGAGATAGCAAAAAAAGTAGGGAAGAGCCGCGAATACGTTACGAATACCATGCGCATCCTCACACTACCCGTGGAAATAGTGGATGCGCTTTCGGAAGGCAAGATATCCGAAGGCCACACACGCCCTTTGATGATGCTTATAGACAAGCCGGAGGAGCAGATGACACTCTTCCGCGAGATTATGATAAAGAAGATGTCTGTGCGTGAAGCGGAGAGGATATCCCGCTCTATCGCTTTTGAGCGTGCCCGCAAAAAAGAACTTATGAAGGACCCGGCTCTTGCGGATATGGAAGAGAAACTTCAGGAAGCTTTGGGTACCCGCGTTTATATTGAAAGACGTGAAAAAGGCGGCAAGATACTTATTGATTTTTTTGATTACGACGACCTGGAAGGTATCGCGGAGCTTTTGCGAAAAGGGCAGGCAACTCACAAAAATGCAATGTTAGACAAAGCCGAGGAAAAGCAAATCGCCCTTGCGGAAGAACTTCCCCAAGCACCTGTTGACGATCGTTCTTCCGAGGAAATAAAACAAGACGACAGCGATCTGTACTCCGTAAAAAACTTTACGGTATAAAAAGAAACCCCGCGCGGCTGTGCCGCGCGGGATTGTATGTACATGTTGTGATCACTACAATGCTTCAGTCGGAATTTCATCAACCGTCTCAGCCGGGAAGTGCCGAGCTAGCCGGATAAGAACATTTCGGGCTTTCTCCGGATCAGACGCCTTGAACTCATGGAAGAGGCCGATAAGCACCTTCTTCTCATCATCAACGGTATCGCCGCGTTCGATTGTCTCCCAGAGACTGCGGATCCGCTCTGCGTTGTGCTCCCCGCGAATATCCATTTTGCGTTGGTACGCAGGAACAAGAATGTATATTGAAAGAGCCTTGGCATCTTTCGATACGCGTTCAGCTTCCTTCTCGGTCTGCGCTTGAGCGAGCTCCCGAGCGAAGTGATCTTGAAGTCGTTTGGAAGCGACTTGTTTGGTCTTCGAGCTCCACGGCGATTCATCCATCAGTTGGGCGAGCTTAGAGAGGTTCTGCTCACTCTCGGCACGCTTGAGGAAGAAATAGTTCCACTTCTTGAGGACAGAATCAGGGAGAGTGGGATACTTTTCGTCGCCAGATATTGATCTGCCCTCTTTTCGTGTCTCCCAAACGGCGATGAATTGCCGCAACTGGCTCTTAAAACGGATTTTTCCTGCTGCCACGGTCAATGCCCGGCTGTATGCCCGACTTGCTCGGTAGCCATCTCGCCCGCTTAGGAGCTTTGCTTTGGCAAAAGCTGCTTCAAAGGATTTTTCTCCCTCGATTGCATTCTCGGACAGATTTGCGAGACAATTCTCAATTTCTTTTTCGTCCAAAAAGCTATTTGGAACTTCCTTCTCAATGAGGAATATTTCCTCCATGGTTGCAGCACTCCTCCAGAGAATGCTCCAAGGAAGTTCGTGATTAACTGAATGCCTGTCTCCAAGGTCGCTTCTTGAGAGACCGTTGCCGAGTTTCTTGAATACAAGGATCATCTGGGTGACACCCTTGTCATTCGCGACTCGGAGTTCATCGCGGAAGGCGTCTCGGATACTGTCCATAGCGTTTTGTAAAGCCCTATAGACTGAAATTCCACCGTGCTCTCTGCCATCTTCAATCTGTTGAACGAAGAGTGAGATTGATGCACGGATTTCCATCAGACGCTCGAGCTTTCCTTCAGACAGCTTCTTAGCTTTTTCAATCTCACTTTTGAAGAGCCCACAGAATTTCTCTGATGCTTCTGAAGCCTCCTCGTTGCTTGTGATACGGAAGCCCCCAGGACTCATTCCGAATTCCTTGAAGCTCTCGATTGTCTCAAAGCGTGCGAGATAGGCAGGGAAGAGCTCGGTCCTGCGGGCGAGATACTCCTCTTTCTCAGCTTGCTCGAACTTGGGGCCGCAATTTCTATAACGGTCCCCCTCCACAAATTCGTTATTCAGTGCCGCGATGTCTTCGAAGACGATGGCAGAGCGTACTAATCTCTGAAGTTTGGTCGGGATTCCGAGGGCGATTCGGATGCCGTCAGGACGGATGCCAAGCTCTCTACCCATGATGCCGAAATCGACGTGCATGATGCACTCCTGTTGTAGGTGATGAAGTTGTAGTGATATAAAAGACCTTCCGCCCCCATTTCTACGCTTTTTAGCTATAAAGTCAACTTACTTCTTCTTCGCAAATCTTCCGCGTCCTACCTTTTTCGGTTCTTTAAGTATCTCCAAAGCACGCTCAAGGGAAATAGTGTACACGTCATCTTTTTTGAGAGAGCGGAAATCTTTTTCATGCACGATGTACGGCCCGAAGCGGCCGACATTGGCCGTGATAGTCGCCCCCGTTTCTGGATGAGTACCGAGGAGACGCGGAAGAGAAAGATAAACAAGCGCATCTTCCAGTGTCACTTCATCAAGGTTTTTGTCTTTTGGTATGGAAGCCCGTTTTGGTTTTTCTTTTTTGCTCGCTCCTTTTCCTGTAGGCATTTCTCCCACCTGAACATACGGACCGAAGCGTCCTGTTTTCATAAAAATAGTCAGTCCGCTTTCAGGGTGCACACCTATTTCTTTATCTTTCGGCATTTCCTCGCCGTCTATTGTGAGTGCTCCGTCGCATTCAGGGAAACGCGAACAGGAAAGGAATCTGCCTGCACGCGAAAGCTTCACCACCATTGCACTTCCGCATTTAGGGCAGACATATTTTGCATCCGCATCCCCGAGATTCGTTATTTTGGCGCTCGTTGATTTCTCCTTCACATCTTTTGCGAACACCGTATAAAAATCCGAAAGAGTTTTCACGTATTCACGCTTACCTAGAGCGATATCGTCCAGTTCATCTTCCATTTCTGCGGTGAAAGTATCTGAAATATACGTGGCGAAATTATCTTCCAAAAATTGAGATACTACCTCTCCTGTGTCTGTCGGCTTCAAAGAGCGCCCTTCTTTTGTGACGTACTCGCGATCTAGCAAAGTTTTAATGATAGATGCATATGTGGACGGCCTTCCGATACCGCGTTTTTCAAGCTCTTTCACCAGACCCGCTTCGGAATAACGGGGCGGGGGAGTAGTTTCCTTTCTCTCACTTTCAAATGTTTTGGTCTTAAGAGATTCGCCTTTGGCTATTTTCGGCAATATTACATCTTCACCTTTTGCACGCGGGTCGGCTAAAAGCCATCCGTCTGAAATGACGCGGGTTCCAACGGCTTTAAGCTTCGGCAAATTACTGTCCGCGGTCACAGTAATGGACGTGCGCATAGTTTCCGCATCTTTCATTTGCGAAGCGGCAGTGCGTGACCAAATAAGTGTATAAAGTTTTTTCTCCGCATCCGTTCCGCCCGCGGATTTCTTTCCCATATTTGTGGGGCGGATGGCTTCGTGTGCTTCCTGGGCATTCTTGGATTTAGTTTTGAAAGTGCGCGCCTGATGCATGTCTTTTCCGAATTCCTTTTCAATAGTGCCCGCTATCATGCCGAGCGCTGCATTGGCGAGGTTTGTGGAATCGGTACGCATATAAGTGATATAACCCGCTTCGTAAAGCTTTTGGGCAATACGCATAGTGTTTGACGGGGAAAGGCCGAGACGGCTCGAGGCGGCCTGCTGGAGAGTGGATGTGGTAAAGGGCGGGCGGGGAGAGCGCATTACTTTCGTTTCTTCAACATCTGCAACACTCCATGTGGCTTTTTTTCCTTCCTCTACTATTCTCTCCGCTTCTTTTTCATCCAGAACTTCTTCAGGACTTTCGGCTGTGAACTCTTCGCTATTACTTGTTTTGAAAATTCCCCGGATTATCCAGAAAGGATGTGATACGAAAGCTTTTATTTCTCTTTCGCGTTCCGCAAGGATACGAAGGGCTGGCGATTGCACGCGTCCTGCTGAAAGGCCGTAGCGCACTTTTTTCCAGATAAGTCCCGAGAGGTCGTAACCCACCAGCCGGTCCAAAACTCGGCGTGCTTCCTGAGCGGTTTTAAGTTTTTCATCTATCTCGCGCGGATGCTCCAATGCTTCGTTCACCGCTTCTTTTGTGATCTCGTGGAAAACTATGCGCTTTATTTTAGGATTTCGTGCTTCGTGCTTTGAATTTGATAGGCCTGTGGCCTCTACAATGTGCCATGCAATTGCTTCTCCCTCACGGTCGGGGTCGGTTGCCAAAAGTACTTCGTCTGCCTTTTTAGCTCTCCTTTTTATATCTTCAACTATCAGTTCCTTGCCTTTGGATATCTCATAGTGCGGAATAAAACCGCCCTCAATATCGATAGCTTTCTTTTGGGATTTCGGAAGATCGCGCACGTGGCCGACGGATGCGACAACGTCGTAATCTTCTCCCAAATATTTCCCAATAGTCTTCGCTTTTGACGGGGACTCAACAATTACTAATTTTGTCATTAGCTCTTACTTGTATCACGCTTCATCCTTGTTGTCCAAATTTTCTCTGTTAGTTGTGCGCAATTCAACTTGTCCCAATTCTTCTTTAATGATGCCTTTTATTGAAAGAGAAGAAATGATAGCAAGCACCGTTGAGGGAGATAGGGACGCCTCCTGAATAAGATCATCTGCGCTTTTTCCGCCTTGCTCCAAAAGGTTCACCACTTCCTGTTCTTCAGGTGTAAGACCTAGAAGGAGCATTTGTTTCGGCGTTGAGGCGGCACTTTCATCCGGCATCGGAAGTTTTAGTAATTCAAAAATATGCTCTTTGTCCAAGATCGGAGAGGCGCCTTCCCGCAAGAGCCGGTTCACTCCGCGCGACTGGGCTGAAAAGATGCTTCCGGGTACCACTCCTATGTTCCTGTTGTAATCAAGAGCGAGCCGCGCTGTGATAAGCGTGCCTGAACGTTCCTGTGCTTCTATAAGAAGCGTTGCATGGGACATTCCCGCCATTATTCTATTCCGCTGTGGAAAACTTTCAGGGCGTGGGCGAAAGTCGTCAGGAAATTCTGAAAGAAGAGCGCCGCCCGCTTCCAATATGTCCCGTGCAAGAGCTTCATTATTGCGCGGATATATCACACGTCCATCCAAACCAGAACCTGGCACAGCAATGGTATGCAGTCCTTCGCGGAGAGCCGCGCGGTGCGCGGCCGCATCCACACCTAAAGCAAGGCCGGAAACAATTGAGACAGGTTCCCCGCGAAGCCAGCCCACTATTTTTTCAATGGCTTCGCGGCCGTAATTCGTCATGGCGCGCGAGCCCACAATGGCGAGCAGTTTGAAATCAGCCGGGGGAAGCACTCCCGCTACTCGCAAAGTTTTGGGGGGATCCGGTATCTGCTTTAAAAGAAAAGGCCATTCAAATGCCGGCAAATCCCGGATCTCGTATGACATGCAATTATTCTAACATTGACACGCTTCCCCGTATCCCTACTATTACGATAGGACTGAACATTTCCATTACGGAGACGATAATGAGTTCATTTGGGTTTGATCCGAGGTTTTCAGCAATTGCCTTTGGCGGCGGACCTTGCAGTGGTAAATCAGATATTCTCTCTGCTGCAAAACGATTGTGTGAAGATTGGGGCATGCGCGTCGCATGCATGTCGGAAGTAGCCACAGGGTTCATGGATGCAGGTTTTGCGCCACGGGACAAATGGCTAAGGGACTTTGATTTCCAGCGGCACCTCATGGTCTACTCCCTCGATAAGGAAGAACGATATTATCGGATGCTTACCGCACTAGACACGGATAAACCACTCGTTCTTCTGTGCGATAGAGGGATCCTGGACGGTATTGCATATGTGGGGAGAGAGAATTACCTTCGTATGTGCGAAGAGTTCAATCTCAATCACCATGCGTTAAGAGATCGTTACAAGGCGGTGATCCACATGGTAACGGCCGCCGATGGTGCAGAGGAGTTTTACAGTTTTGACAATAACCCGTATCGCACTGAGCCTCCAGAAGAGGCACGCGCACTTGATAAGAGACTTCGTGATGCGTGGAAAGATCACAGGCATCTGTTCATAGTAGACAACTCCACGGGGTTCGAAGAAAAGAAGCGTCGAGCTCTTTCACATTTTGCCCGAGTGCTAAACATGCCCGAACCTCTTGAGAATGAGAGATGGTTTATTCTGGACAATTTCGAGCGTAATAGGCTTCCATCAGATACGGTGATGAAGCATATTGTTCAGGATTATCTAGTGAGTGACGATCCTGAACTGGAACGGCGAGTGCGAATAGAAACCGTTGATGACCATAAGAGCTATTACTACGCGGAAAAGAGACCGGCCGGGAAGCCGGGTTCGCGGCACGAAAATGAGCCGCCGATCAGCAAGGCCGAATATGACCGCCTGCTTAGCAATGAGAAGGATAGATCACTTCAAACTATCGTTAAGACTCGCTTCATCTTTTACATTAACGGACAGAAGTATGAAGTGGATTGTTTCCTTCGTCCGCAAGTGAGTTGGTCAGCTAAACTCGAGTGCGAAATGGCAGATCTTTCGGCGCCGCTTACCATTCCCAGATTTCTTGGTAGATACAAGGAAGTTACCGGTGACGAGCGGCATTCAAGTCGCGGAATTGCGGCAGGGAAGTCTCCGAGATAAATAAGGGCGGTTCCGGCGTATGCCGGAACCGCCCTTTCTTTTTCTTTGCTAGAATATAGCCCATGCTGGATATTCGTTTTATACGTGAAAATAAAGATCTGATCGCCGGGGCAGCCAAAAAGAAGCGCATAAATTTTGATATTCAGGAGCTTTTAAATATAGACGACGAACGCCGGGCACTTCTTGATGCGGTTGAAAAAAAGCGCGCCCGCCAGAATGAAGTTGGTGGAGAGATAGTAAAAATGTCGGGGACGGAAAAAGAAGCCCTGCTTTCGGAAATGCGTGTTCTCAAAGAGGAACTGTCGCAGGAGGAAGAGAAGTTGAAAACCGTAATGGCTGAATGGCAGAAGCTAATGCTTCAGGTCCCCAATGTTCCTGATATTTCGGTGCCGGACGGGGAATCCGATGCGGATAACCAGGAAATAAAAAAATGGGGGGAACTTCCTAAATTCGATTTCACACCAAAAAGCCACATTGAAATAATGAAAGCATTGGACATGGTAGATCTTGAGCGCGGCACCAAAGTGGCTGGCTTTCGCGGATATTTTTTGAAGAATGACGGAGCCCTGCTTTCCTATGCTATCTGGCAATACGGGCTCAATTTTTTCCTCGGCAAGGGATTTACTCCCATGATAGTGCCATCTCTTGTACGCCGGGAATCTCTTCTTGGTACCGGCTTTGTTCCGCAAGGCGAAGAGGATCTTTATAAAACTCAGGATGGGGATTATCTCGCCGGCACGGCCGAAGTTGCCACTATGGGTTTTCATGCAGACGAAGTGCTATCCAAAGAAGAACTCCCTAAAAAATATCTTTCCTTCTCGCCATGTTTCCGTCGCGAAGCGGGAAGCTACAGCAAAGATGTGAAGGGTCTTATCCGTGTTCATGAATTCTTCAAGCTGGAGCAGGTCATTCTTTGCGAAGCGAGCCATGAAGAATCGGTGAAGCACCACGAGGACCTGAATCGCAACACAGAGGAGTTCATTGAATCTCTAGGCATCCCGTATCACACTGTTGCAAATTGTGGAGGCGATTTGGGATTAGGGCAGGTAAAAAAATATGACATAGAGCTGTGGGTTCCTTTGGAAGAAAAATACCGCGAAATAAGCTCGGCCTCATATTTCCATGATTTCCAGACCCGTCGCTTGAACATCCGTTATAAAGATGTAGATGGCACCATGAGATATGCTCATTCGCTCAATTCAACAGCCATTCCCACGCCGCGCATTCTTGTATCCCTCGTTGAAAATTATCAGCAGGCGGACGGCAGTGTAGTCATCCCGGAAGTTTTGCGAAGCTTCATGGGCGGCAGGGATAAAATGTCCGCTTAACCAGCTCTTATTTACATGAAAGGAGAGTCAATCCTTCGTTCCCAGAAAATCCTTGACCGAAAAAGGAAAAAAAGGACAAGAGCATTCTCGCTCACAGCGCTTACGCTTATCATTTTGATAATTCTTCCTATTGCCGTAGTGCGCCTGCCATGGCTCGCTATCCGGACAGTGGAAGTAACAGGTGCTCAAACCATAGGAAGTACCGTGGTGTCTGAAAAAATAGTGGAGATCGTCAGTGGAAAAATATTTATGGTATTTCCCCGTGCGACGCTTCTCACTTACGGTAAAAGAAATCTTTCCCGAACACTCATGAGTGCATTTCCGGTCGCCGGAAATGTGGACCTAGCTTTTTCGTGGCCGAATACTCTTAAAGTTAATGTAACGGAAAGAGAACCGTTTTCTATTTGGTGCGACGGCGCTCCAAAGGAGGTGTGTTATTTCACCGATAAAAGCGGTTTCATTTACGACAAGGCCCCCGTTTTCTCCTCTCCTATATATGTATCTTTCCGTACAGTGCTTGATGGAGAACCTATCGGAAGCCGAGTGGCAGACGAAGAAGTATTCTCACGCGTGGGCCGCCTTGTACAAAGCTTTTCCACTCTCGGCCTTACAGTGAGGGAAATTTCTTTTGGTGAGAACGGTTTTGTAACTTTCACTCTTTCTCACGGCGATATCTTTGTCTCTTTGCGGCAAGAGGACAGCTTGACGGTGAATAATCTGACCTCGCTTTTAACAAGCCCTAAAAACCGCCTAGCGGATGGCAAGGGGGGAGTTTCTGTTTCTTATATAGATCTACGATTCGGCAACAAAATTTTCTATAAATAACATTACAAAGGTTTATCCTTTGCCAAAGGATAAACCTTTGTACGTAGGACTGTCCTACGTAGATTTTGCAATAGTTTTGACAGAATTGTCCAATTTGTTTTATAAAGTTTTAAACGCTTGACTGTGGATAACGACATGTGTAAGCTCTCACACCAGACCCAGTACGTTCAAAGTTGTAAGTATCTCACCGATCGCACCTAGTAGCGAAGGCGGTCTCCAGCAATGGAGGCAACCCTCACGAAAAGAGCGAAGAAGAGACGCAAGTCTTTTCTAAGATACCGTCGCAGGGGCTTCGGCTCCAGCGTACCTTAAAGGCGATGCTTTTTTCATTAGAATGCGCAAGCATGCTAATGAAGCCGATAAGGTAAATTTTTCCTAGTGCGGCAGACTTAGTGAATAGCATGACCGAAAGGAAATGCTAATCGCTACGACAGATTGAGAGTAAGTCTTCGGACGAGCTCAAAAATCGCTTCCGCGATATAGGAATCCGGCATCAGGGATACTTAGAGACGTGAAAAGGGGCAACTCTTTTCAGATAAAAGCCAGCTGCGGTTTGTGATGGAGGACCCTAAAAAGTTCGCCCTCGCACCACTACAGAAGGCCCATTCCACCGAAAGCTGTGGAATCGTCAATGTGTTTCCATTCGGAAGGAAACACGCAACTTGATTTTCAGGTCCTCTGGAATCCAATGGACCTTCCTCATCACGAGCGAAGACCAGAAGAAACCAGAACGACCACAAAAACGGCACACTACCTCCCAAGGTACGGTGCCGTTTTTCTTTGCTAGTTTTTTTAATTTACGCTAGTTATAATACTGTCAGATTGAGTTTGCTTCAGGTATGCGAGCGGTCTACTCTTGGGTGTACGTCCGCAAGGGTGGAACATCCAGGTTCCGTGAGCTAATTTAGCTCTCCAATGGCTGAACAAACTATAGATTTGAATGACCCCTAATCATTCAAATTTATTTCGGGTCGTACTCGCATGCTACGATCCGGCGATCTTCCCTCCGCACCAGAAATTGGTGCGGAGTTTTGTTATATTGGTCACTTATGTCTTTTTGGCAGGAATTAAAGAAACCCTTTTTCGTACTTGCTCCGATGGCGGATGTTACCGACACGGCCTTTCGCCGTGTCATTGCTAAATATGGAAAGCCCGATGTGATGTGGACGGAATTTGTTTCTGCTGATGGCCTGGTGCGTGCTGGGGAGGATGGTAAAAGAAAACTTCTGAAAGATTTGGAATACACAGAAGCCGAGCGGCCTATCGTGGCCCAGCTTTTTTCTTCGCGCCCTGAATACATGCTTGAAGCCGCCAAGCTCGTGCACGAATTAGGTTTTGACGGGCTTGATATAAACATGGGCTGCCCGGACAGGGGTGTGGAAAAGCAGGGAGCGGGTGCGGCTCTTATTAAAAATCCTGCTCTTGCCCGTGAAGTGATACGAGCCGCAAAAGAAGGGATGCAAGGGAAGCCCGTTTCCGTGAAAACCCGCATAGGATACAACCAGGATGAGCTTGAGACGTGGCTCCCTGAAATTTTGAAGGAAGATGTGGCAGCTGTCACTATTCATGCGCGTACCAGGAAAGAAATGTCCAAAGTTCCAGCGCGTTGGGACACGGTTGCTCGCGCCGTAAAAATACGAGATGAGCTTGCTCCTGAAACGCTCATAATCGGAAATGGAGATGTCGTAGATGTTGACGACGCGAGGAGGAAACACGAAGAAACAGGCGGCGATGGCGTGATGCTCGGCCGCGCTATTTTCGGAAACCCTTGGCTTTTTTCGGAACACATCCCGACCGTTGAGGAGAAGCTTAAGGTGATGGTGGAGCACACGAAACTTTTTGAAGAATTGCTTGGTGGTATAAAAAACTTTTCAATAATGAAGAAGCATTACAAGGCGTACGTAAACGGATTTGAGGGTGCGCACGAATTGCGGCTAAAACTTATGGAAACCTCTAATGCACAGGAAGTGGAAAACCTCGTTGAAACATTCATAAAGGGCTGATATATTAAATATGCTGTCCCACTCGCAAGAGACGGGGACTTCGGAGTCATTGGGGCTCCATGAACCTTCATCGGGGGTGATCAATCATGAGAATCGACCTTCACATGAATTCGCCGGACACGAGCAATGGTGGATTCTGCGCCGCTGGTGGTGCCATCTAGCATGCCGCGGCATGCGGTGAGCTAGATGCGCCTTCTCCGCTCCTAGCACGGGAGCGCGCCCCTTCCCCGCCAACCGTTTGGAGGACCAAACAACATGCGCCGCTACCGCTGTTGGTACGGGCAGTTGAAGGATCCCTAGTAAGTCCAAACAGAAGCAAAAAAACGTGCGAAGACATCAAAAGGGGCCAGCATTCGCTGGTCCCTTTCCATTTTTATAAATATTGATACCTACGACAGAATCTAGTAGGGGATTGACATAAATACTGCTTTGTGCTAAGCTTATACAAGAAACGAAAAGGGTGTCCGCGGTGTTAGGTAGTGCTCGGCCTCGTGGCAGGGGTTCTGACAGTTAGACAATTTGTAGCTTAGCACCGCGGACACCCCCGCAAGATCATCCGCTCTGTCGAAGTGTCAGAGAGGGATGGAGCGCGTTCGCATTACGGAGGCCCGGAATCCTCTTAGTGCGGCGCGCTTTTGTTTTGCATAATTTTTTCTGGTCCCCTATTCTAATGTTCTTAAGAACATTAGAATAGGGGACGCTCTTTTTTTACAGGGTTGACTGCTCACTAAATGGGAGTAGCATTGATGGTAGAACCCTCGTACACGGAGAAAACCTATGAAGGTTGTTTCGTGGGCTGCATGAGGTGTGTGCAGTAGAGCGTGGTTGCTGGCAGGTGGTCATGTTCCGGCTCGGCGAAGATGGAAGGTGGGCTGGTTGAGTCCTCTGTGAGTGAGGAAAACACTCCCGCATCAATACATCTCCCGGAGCTGATAAGTCTCCCGTTCGGCGCAGCGGCACTGCCATCCGGTGTGCAAAAAAAGGCAGTATCCTTTCGTTCAGGACTCCACAATCCTGAAAGGGTACTGCCTTTTTCTCGTCTTGGTTTATGGAAGAGCTTGGTGCGGCTCATTGACATGCATTTCTTGATGTGGTAAATAAGGAGCAGAGTTCTCTGTTCCTATGCACCTAAAAACACCCATATTCTTTCCCGGAGGGGAAGATGCGAAAGCGGATCCGCAGGTTTTTCCTGTTTCTCTCGTTCCTTATTACGGGGTGCGAGTACAACAACCACTATGATGACGGCGGTGTTGGACCGAGCGGAAACACTGCTTCGTGTGCGGACGTGAGATTTTCCTCCGTCCAGCCGTCCATCAACCCGATACCAATGAATGTCGGCGGTAGCCGTGGTCTGGCTGTAGCTGTAACGGTAGTGCCCACACGCACACCGCCCGCTGGATGCAATTTCCCGGTGGATTGGAGCTCTGATGCTTCAGGCATCGTATCTGTTATGGATGGTGTCCTTTACGGCCATGCGGTCGGAACTGCCCACATCAGGGCATGTGTCCGTCAGCAGCCGTCCGTGTGTACCAACCCATCTATTACAGTGGTGGTACAACAGCCGGTTGCGAGCGCACCCGTCCAATCCTTCACATGGACCAACGGCACGGATTCCGTGCGCACCACCATCAGGGTGGGGCAGGAAGCTGGGGCGTGCGGCTCAACACGAGTGGTTGTGAACGCCGGTTTTCCGACGTTCAGTCCGTCTTTCATTTGGGCTTCCTCTGACGGGACTCGAGTGGCGGTTCTGAATACGGAGACAGGAATGCTTCGTGGTATTGCCCCAACGGGCTCTGTGGGTCCCGTTACAGTAACGGTTTCCTTGAGGAACGTAACCGGGGTGCCGTCAATCAAGTGTGTGGTGGATGTGATACCGTAGGACAGTCCTACGGAGCGGAGCGGGTAGTTGAGCGGAGCGAAGAGTGAAGGGCGTACGACATGTTATGTCGTACGCCCTTTTTGTTATAATCACTCCAATGGAAACGCTCTACAGAAAATATCGCCCCAAGAAATTCAAAGAGGTGGTCGGGCAAGACACGATAGTTTCAGTGCTTGAGGCCTCAATTGAGAAAGGAAGTATTTCCCACGCTTATCTTTTCACCGGCTCGCGCGGTACAGGCAAAACATCAATCGCTCGTATTCTGGCGAACGAAATAGGTACGCACGAAAATGATATTTACGAAATGGATGCCGCTTCGCAGTCTAAAGTGGAGAGCATGCGCGATCTTATAGATGGGGTGAGCACTTTGCCTTTTCAGTCAAAACACAAGGTATATATTTTAGACGAAGTACACATGCTTTCCGCTTCTGCCTGGAATGCTCTTTTGAAAACACTTGAAGAGCCACCGAGGCACGTTATTTTCATAATGGCGACGACAGAGCTTGAAAAAGTTCCGGAAACTGTCGTCTCGCGTTGTCAGACGTTTTCTTTCAAAAAGCCATCAGAGGCCATACTTAAAAAAGTAGTTGAAGATGCGGCCAAAAAGGAAGGGTTGAAAGTTTCAAGTGATGCCGCCGAGCTAATGGCGCTCTTGGGCGATGGTTCTTTCCGGGATGCGTACGGTATTTTGCAGAAAGTTGTAACTGTCTCTTCCGGCAAAGAAATTTCTGCCGAGGATGTGGAGAAAGTTACAGGCGCACCGAAGCATAAAACAGTTAACGAAGCACTTATGGCGATATCAGCAGGGGATTCTGCGAGAGCTTTGGATGCTGTGCGTGAATCAGCCGAAGCTGGCACAGATGTAAAAATATTCCTAAAGCTTCTTATATACAAAATCCGTGCTGTGCTCCTGCTCCGCTTTGATCCGGTCTCAAAAAAATCTCTCGCTAGCCGATTTTCACCAGAAGATATAGAAGTGCTTGAAAAAGTAGCTAAAGACAAAACCTCAAAAATAAACGCGGCCGCGCTTCTGGAGATCCTTTCCGCATATTCCTCAACTGGCCGTTTCGTCATTCCGGAGCTCCCTCTGGAGCTTGCACTGATGAAGATTCTTGAAGCGGGCAGCCAAAACCTATAAGCTAGCAACTGTATCGTATTGCGGGATCGTCTAATGGTCGGACGTCTGCCTTTGAAGCAGAAAATTTTGGTTCGATTCCAAGTCCCGCAGCAATGATATAATTCGCTCGTGTCAAACAAAATTATTATAGGAATTATTGTGTTAGTTGCCGTTCTAGTTGGGGGATATTTTATAAGTATAGAGAAAAAACAGGATAGAGCAGCTGACATCTCAACATTTGAGGAGTGTGCGGCGACTGGATATCCAATTATGGAGTCTTATCCGGAGCAGTGCCGGACCCCAGATGGTCGAACCTTTGTGAGAGAGATTCCTGATCCGATTACACCCCCAATTATCCCGCCGGTCGCATGCACTATGGATGCAATGCAGTGCCCTGACGGCTCCTATGTCGGTCGGACTGGGTCGAAGTGTGAGTTCGTTTGTCCTCCATATACCTCCGAGAGCGGTGTGAGAGGTACAGTCATGCTGGGTCCTACCTGTCCCGTGATGCAAAATCCGCCAGACCCGGAGTGTGCTGACAGACCCTTTAAAACCGATCTCGTCCTCACCTCTACAGACGGAACAAAAATTTTGAAGTACTTCAATTCGGACTCTCAAGGAGTATTCAGCGTCTCCATTGCTCCTGGCTTTTACCTCATACGTTCTGCACCCGGCGGCCCTTCCATGCCTTCTTGCGCTAAAAGTGAAGTTATCGAAGTAAAAACCAACTCCTACACAATAACCACCGTTTCCTGCGACACGGGTATAAGATAAAGTAATCAACCCGTGCGACGCTCGAGGTGTGTTGTGAAGAAGGTGTAAAATACGTTTATATGAACGAAGCGGGGATTTTGGAGATCATAAAAAGCGATAAATGGATGATGGATATTTTGCGTATAGCGGAAAAACAAAATTTGAAAGATTGGATAATTGGTGCGGGGTTTGTAAGAAATAAAGTTTGGGATTATCTATCAGGAAACTTAAAAGCCGAAGTTGATACCAGTGATATTGACCTGGTGTATTTTGACCCACAAGGGAATGATGAAAGTGAAGATGAGGAGTTATCAAAAAAATTACAGACGGAAACCAATAAAAGTTGGGAGATAGTAAATGAATATTACGCTCATAAATGGAACGATTTGTCGCCCTACCTTTCTACCGAGGATGCAATATCAAAGTGGCCTGAAACCGTAACAGCAATAGGTGTAAGTATGAAAGGTAGTGAGTTAAAGCTTTTTGCTCCATATGGTATTGATGATCTGGTGAATTTTGTGGTGAGGCCTACACCCGCCTTTTTGAATAAATTGCCCATGATAAAAGAGCGCGTAAAGAAAAAAAGATGGCAGGAAAGATGGCCGCAGGTCAGCTTAAGTTTTGAAATTGAATAATATGTATCCCAATTTCCCAAAGACTTGGAGATATAGTAGGGTGGGGTGAATGAATCTCCTTAAGAAGATAGTTCTCATAGGGCTCCTAGGAGCTATTGCGGTGATCGTACTATTCCACGGTGGGCGGCCTTTATTGATAGCTTATCTTGAGTCTTGTACCCGAACTTTCCCGTACACAAATAGCTCATCGGATATCAATTTAGAGAACAAGCTTATTTATAAAGGAGGCGTGAGTTCAATTTGTATAAGCAACCTTGATGGCAAGAAAGCAAAATTGCTCTTTGATGAAGATTTTGGAAATATTGGACACGATAAGACCTTTCTTGGTTTAAACTACGAAACTGAGAAGATATATTACTCGGATCGTGGCAAGACTGATTATTCAGTAAATCCTTTCACTTCAACATATACCGTTTTCGAGAAAGATCTCCGAGATAATAGTGAAGAGAAAGTTTTTTCCTTCACACCTAATTACAGCCATTTTGTTACTGATGGGATACTAATGTCTGACGACAGTAAAATGAGTGCTTATACTGATCAGGGAGAGGTAAAGATTATTTCTTTTGAGGATCAGGTTGAACGATTACTTATTGATAACGGGTGTTCAAATACAAAAACCGCTCCCTGTTATCAATACAGGGTTTTATCATGGTCTCCTGATAAGAAAACTCTTATACTTTCCAAGTATTTCAGCTCTGATGATCAAGATTTATTAAAAAATAAGACGGTATTTCTTAAGGTGAATCTACTTGCTCAAAATATAACTAGTTCTGTAGTTCCTTTAGATATAAAAAATATTAGGTGGCTACCGGATAGCAGGTCGTTTATTACCTGGACAGGTAGCAAGCTTGTGCTTTTTGACGTAAACACCGAGAGAGTCACCGATCTAACCCAAACTGACTGGGGTAACTTTACAAAAATTGATTCCAGTTACTTTAACCCTGTCCAGATACAGAGTATTTCCCCTAGCGGTGAGAAAGCAATAATTTTAATCACAAGAGGGATAGACATAAAAGATGATAACGGCACCCCTGCTCAAGTTGAAGTAGAGATTTTTGTACTAGATCTCAAAAACAATACTTCGAGATCTATTGGAAAACGGGTTGATAACATTCAGCGTGATTGGTTTGATGGTGAGGTGCAAAATCCTATAATAATTAAAACCATCTGGGCACCAGATAATCGAAGTTTGTTTGTAAGTGGGCTAAAAGGTGGTATAACGGAAATCCTAGATACTGTGACAATGCAAAGTAAACCCACCAATTTATCAGTCAGCTCTTTTATTGGTTTTACTCAGTAAAAAAATACACCCCCTCTGTAGAAGGGGTGTATTTACTTCATAAAGAACTTAGCCTTTGCGCGAATAACCACTTTTCTTATCTAGAAAAGAAATAGCCTGAATGTCCGTCTTTATTTGATATAATTTTTTTATGACTAAAAATATCTTAGGAATTATCGCGATCCTTATAGTGATAGGGTTTTTGTGGTGGCAGGCAAGTGGCCGGGCAGGGAAGATGACCAACGAGCAAATGCTTGAGAACGGAAATGATACGCCTATCATTTCCGAGAATGTTTCGTACATAGCCGGAGCGAACGGATATTTTGTAAGACCAGAGGCAGATGGCGACTACCCAGGTGTGGTTATGATCCATGAAAATCGCGGCTTGCGCCCAGAGATACGCAAAACGGCGGAACAACTTGCACGTGAGGGATATATGGTTCTTGCAGTAGATCTTCTGGGAAGTGTTGTGGAAACACAGGACGAGGCGCGTGCTCTTACCGCAAATTACGACCAAAACAAAGGTATTGAGAACATGCAGGCCGCTGCCTCGTATTTGAAGTCCAAGGGTGCGACCAAAGTAGCATCACTCGGGTGGTGTTTCGGGGGTGCACAATCTCTCCAGCTGGCACTATCTGGAGAGCCGCTTGACGCCACCATCATTTATTACGGGCGTCTCGCAACCACCACCCAGGCCCTCTCTCCCATCAAATGGCCAGTGCTCGGAATTTTCGCAGGGAACGACCAATCCATATCCGTTGAAAGTGTGAACCAATTCGATACTGCATTAGATACGCTCGGAGTGCCGAATGAGATACATATATATCCCGGGGTCGGACACGCTTTTGCGAACCCGTCCGGTATGAACTATGCACCAGAAGAAACAAAGGATGCGTGGGAGAAAACCATTGCCTTTCTGGATAAATATTTAAAGTAGAGGTTCAAGTCATCAAAATAATAATCCTCAATTTGTACGATATATCGTACAAATTGAGGATTTAGTTAGTAACCAAATAAAACGATGCTTTTAATGTCCGGATCTAAAAACAAGAAACTTCTCGTCATCATTGCGGGAATTTTCTTGGTGTTGGGAGTTATCCTGTTCTTTTCATATTCATCCATATTTGGGGCGCCGCAATCGGAGGGGGTTGCGGAGCGTTTCGTGGTGCCCATTGAAGCATCGCGCGGCGATGCTTTGAGAAAACTTGCGGAAGAGGGATTCATCAAACATGTTTGGGCTTTCGGATTGATACACCTGGCGGCCATCGAGCCTGGCGGATATAAACTGGAAAAAGACTGGAACGCATTTCAGGTATCCAGGTCGCTCAAAGCGGAGCCATATATGAAATGGGTAAAAGTGCGCGAGGGGTTGCGCAAAGAGCAGATCGCGGAGCTTATGCAAGAGACCCTCGGATGGAACGATGCCCAGGCCAAGCAATTTTTAACGAAGGATACGGAGCTTACACTTAATACAAAAGAGGGTGTGTATTTTCCAGACACTTACCTCATACCTATTGATGAGAGTACTGCAGATGTCGCTAAGCGCCTCAATACGCGTTTCAACGAAGTATTCGCTCCATATGCAGAAGAAGCACTAAAACAAAACATTCGTTGGCCAACTGTTATGAAAATGGCATCGCTCATTGAAAGAGAATCGGGAGGCAAAAAAGATATGGCGCTCATTGCAGGAATTCTCTGGAACAGACTTGAAATAGGAATGAAGCTTCAGGTGGATGCAACGCTTCAGTACATAAAAGGTAATACGAGAGATGGCTGGTGGGCGACCGTTGTGCCTTCAGACAAGAATTTGATATCTCCCTATAACACCTATTTGCATACAGGATTGCCGCCTCATCCGATAGCAAACCCGGGAATTGATGCTATAGAAGCAGTCCTTTATCCGGAAGAAACGAAATGCCTTTTTTATCTCCACGACGGATCGGGGGATATCCATTGCGGAGTTACATACGAGGAGCATGTGGAGAACGTGGATAAATATTTGAAATAATAGAAGAGGATATTGACTCCAAAATAATATCCCTCAATTTGTACGATATATCGTACAAATTGAGGGAGGGCTAGTAATCAAATAAATTATGCTATCAAGTGTTAGAATGGTTTTATGAATATAAAGATTATTATGGCGATTATCCTTGCTCTTGGTATTGGAGTGGGGTACTACCTCGGTTTGGATCATGGTTATGAAAGGAACAAGGGTGGGGGATACGACGGGCTGGTTGCCTGCACTATGGATGCAATGCAGTGCCCTGACGGTTCTTATGTCGGCCGCACCGGACCAAAGTGTGAATTCGTATGTCCGAAATAACTTATAGTCAGACCCATGGAGCGCTCACGGCATTCTTTGGAGTTGCTCTAAACATTCAAAAAGAAATTCTTTTACGTTCATGAAAATCGCATTCATACATAATGAAAAGAAGCTTGGTACAGGGGCACATTACATAAATGACCTCATGGCCTTGAAATTAAAAGATGCCGGAGTTGATATAAAAAACTTCTATCCGCGAACCTCTCTCGTTGATACACCGTTACATCTGGGTGGTCTAAAAAGTATCCTTTTCTTCTACTCCCTTCTCGAACACAGAAAGGAGATCCTAAAATTTAATATCATCCAAGGCACGACATATACACCTCTACCCTTTCTGGCTTATCCGGTGCCTGTAGTCAGCCACTTTGGCTCGGTTACGCGCGGTTTTCTTACATCCACTCCCCAAGCAAAGGATATTGAGAATGGGAGCCGGAAGATCTGGTATAGGCTTAAGAGTAAGGGGATCATAAGCGAATTGAACATCAAGACACGACGACCACTGAGAGACATCGCAGACATTGAAGAATATGTGGCTTCCAGAGCCACAGCAGTTGTAGCTACTTCAGAGCATGTACGCCAGGAATTATTGTCCATTGGTGTAGATGAGAAAAAAATCCATCTGATCCATAACGCTATTGAAGATTACTGGCTTGATCCCTCTCATCAGGAATTTGCGCCTGAACCATCTCTGGTATTTCTAGGCCGACTCGGGAGCGATGCGTTTACATTAAAATTGAAAGGACTTGATCGCCTTATTCACTTTTTTCAACAATTTCCAAATATCAAGAAATCAACCTTTTGCATAACTACGAACAAAAAATTAGTGGCATGGCTTCGGTCAGAAATTCCGAATCACACGGTATTCGCAAATACAAAAAAAGATAACCTACCTGAAATGCTTCGCCCGCTCCGGGGCGGCATTCTGTTCATTCCGTCCCGTTACGAAGGATTTTCACTTAGTCTTATTGAGGGGATGTCACAAGGACTGGTGCCTATCGTATATCCTATCGGTGTTGCTCCAGAAATTATTAGAAACGGTGAAAACGGATTTCTCGTGAACTCCCAAAAAGAAGCAATTGAAATAGCGGGACAGCTACTGAATGACAAAAAATTACGGGAAAAGATTTCCTTAAAGGCAATGGAAACTTCCAGGCAGTTTTCAAGTAATATCATTGCCAGAAAACTTATGCATCTTTACGAGACTATTATCAGATCACTGCCTACACGCCCGAAAGATATAGAGCGTCAAGTGTGAAGAATAGTAAATTTGTACGATATATCGTACAAATTTACTGAAAACAAAAAAGTGTCGACCTGATAGGTCGACACTTTTTTGTTTTGCTTAGGCCTGAGCCTGTGGAGCCCCTTCCGGAGCGGCCTCTTCTACTTGAGTAGTGGCTTCCGGCTTTGGCATGATGTTCTCCTCTATAGGAGTTGCCTGCGGAGTATTGTTCGGATCCTGTTGAGGATTCTGAACATTTTGTGCGTCGTCCATTGTAATCAATAGTTAGTCTCGCCAGTCTTAGAAAGACAATGACTGGATTACTCCAGTCTTATAACGAGATACTTATAATTCACACGAGCAAGCCATAAGGCTTACCTAAGGAGTTTAACACCATTGGGGGATATGTAAACCCCAGCCATTATTTTTGTGGTGGTACAATAATTGCATATGAATATACAAAATATCGCATTTTTGAAACTGCGTTTCGTGATGTCGTTTATCTTTCTTTGGGCGTTCGTGGATAAAGCTTTCGGACTGGGTTTTGCAACGGAAAAAGCAAATGCATGGATAAATGGGGGCTCACCCACATTTGGTTTCCTTACCAATGCCGTCAAGGGCCCCTTCGCAGATTTCTTTCATAGTTTGGCAGGAGTGGCTGTAGTGGATTGGATGTTTATGCTCGGGCTCCTTTTTATAGGGCTTACTTTATTGCTGAACAGATTTGTTTTCTGGGGAGCTATGTCTGGCACAGTGATGATGATTCTTATGTGGCTCGCTCTTCTTCCGCCGGAAAATAATCCTATAGTTGATGAGCATATAGTTTACGCACTTGTTTTTGTCATATTGGGTCTAAGAAACAGGGGAAAGCAGACTGAAAATTAATTTTGATACAATCGGGATATGGAAAACCAATATCTGCATGAGGTTGTTACTACTGCTATCATTGTCAAAGATGGCAAGTATCTTATAACCCGACGTGCGCTCACAAAGAAACGTTTCCCTGGAATGTGGACAGTCCCGGGAGGGAAACTGGAAACCAACGATTATATAAATCTTCCTAAAGATACAAAAGATTATTGGTACAACGTTCTGGAGCAAGTGCTTAAAAGGGAGGTGGCGGAAGAGGTGGGACTCCAGATAAAAAATATTGAATACGTTACGAGCTTAGCCACAGTGCATGCAGACGGCGCACCCTCTCTTGTTATTTCATGTATGGCCGACTATGCCAACGGGGAAGTTAGATTGCAGGAAAATGAGACAGATAAATTTGAATGGGTAACGCTCGAGGAATCTAAAAATTACGAGCTCATAGACGGTATTTATGATGAGCTTCAAATGGCTGATAATCAGCGCAAAGGAATAAAAACAGAGTGGAAAAGAGCATAGTACGAAATTTTTTTTCTTAAATTAACACACCCGTGTCAAGCTCGTCTTTAGTGTAATGAAGTATTTAGCGTGCCGTCATCTTGGAGTACCGAGGTCGAGGATTATTAGCCAAATG
Organism: uncultured Candidatus Saccharibacteria bacterium; assembly: GCA_964582295.1. Classification (GTDB taxonomy): domain Bacteria; phylum Patescibacteriota; class Minisyncoccia; order Phycocordibacterales; family Zambryskibacteraceae; genus 12-FULL-44-12b. The sequence goes on along the minus strand of CAZOQP010000002.1, from coordinate 151,304 downwards.
ATAGAGAAAGTTTCCCTATTATTAGGACAATAATAAAACCTGAAAAAATATGCCACGATACGAAGACAACACAAACAACACAAATAACATCAATGATGTGGACATGGACAACGACGACTCTAGCAATACCAACCGAAGCTCAAGTAACACAAGTACAAGAGGGTTTGCCTCGATGGACGACGAGCGCCAGCGTGAAATAGCACGCAAGGGCGGAGTGGAAGCGCATAGACGCGGTACCGCTCACGAATTTACCTCCGAAGAAGCTCGTGAGGCCGGCAGAAAAGGCGGCCAGGCATCAGGAAGTAGAAGGTCGTAATCCTTCTTCCTCCTAAAACAAAAAAGCAACTTCTCTGCTTTTTCCTCCCCAGTGAGATAGCGCTTCCGCGAACTATCTCACTGGGGAGGTTTTGCTGTAAAATGCTTTTACATAGAGTCCGCAGACCCCCTTAACCCCACAGAAAAGGGGACTTGACAAGAATATAGCTTTGGTATATACTAGAAAGGTAATACATCTCACTCGTTTTCTTGCTCTGAGGGGTTTCCCTCACCAGACGCTTTGGGAAGGATTACTCTAAACCCAAAGTGCATACACAAAGTTTTTCCAGACGCCCGAGCGGCGCCCGACCGTCTTTCAGACGAGGGCCTTCCCGCAGAGCATCTCCCCATAGAGGCGAACGTATAGACCCGAGACGCTTTATAAATAAAGCTGTAGCTCTGGCGGAAGCGCCTGTTTTCGTACCGAAGCATTTCTTCAAGGATTTTGCCGTTGACGAAAAAGTGAAGGCGAATATTACGGCCAAGGGATATATAACTCCGACACCTATTCAGGACGGGGTTATTCCTCATATTTTGAATGGCAAAGATGTGGTGGGTATTGCCAACACCGGCACCGGAAAGACGGCGGCCTTTTTGATACCTCTCATAAACAAGATGATTTTGAACCGAAAAGAAGCGGTGCTCGTAATGGTGCCCACCCGCGAGCTTGCTATTCAGATAGAAGAAGAATTCAAAGCATTTGCAAAGGGAATGCAGTTTCATTCCGTAACATGCATAGGTGGTGCGAATATTGGACGCCAGATGAGAGAGCTTCGCTATTTCAACAATATGGTCATCGGCACTCCCGGCCGCCTGAAAGACTTGGTGGATCGCAAAGTGCTAAATCTTGGAATTTTCAACACTGTTGTTTTGGACGAATCGGATCGTATGCTTGATATGGGATTCCTCGCCACCATGCGCTTCATGCTTGCTCTGACACCGAAAAACCGCCAGACACTTTTCTTTTCTGCTACCGTTTCCCGCGAAGTAGAGGGCCTTATTAAAGAATTCCTGCGTGACCCGGTGAGCGTTTCCGTGAAAACTGCCGAAACTGCTGAAAATATTGAGCAGGATGTCGTAAATGTGCGCGGAAAGGACAAGCTTGAAGTGCTTTTTGGTCTTTTGCGCGAAGTGGGCTTTGATAAAGTTCTCATATTCGGACGCACTAAACACGGGGTGGAGCGCCTGGCCCACACTCTTGCAGGAAAAGGATTCAAAGCTGAATCAATTCATGGCAATAAAAACCAAATCAGACGCCAGAAAGCTCTGACCCTCTTTAAACAGAACCATGTGCAGATACTCGTTGCGACAGACGTGGCCGCCCGCGGACTTGATATAGATGGCGTTTCGCACGTCATCAACTTTGACCTTCCGGCTACTCATGACGACTACGTTCACCGTATTGGCAGAACAGGACGCGGCGGAAAGAAAGGTAAGGCGCTTACATTTGTTGAATAAAATGAATATAAAACACCGCTCATCCGTTCCTATAATCCCCAAAACTTTCCAGAAGAACGGAAAGTGGATAGAGAACCCGCAAAAAACGGAGATTTTGACATGCGCCTGCGGAAAAAAATATATAAAAACAAGGACAAGGCAGAATTCATGCTTGAGGTGCGCCTAATACCAGTTCGTTTTTTGCTCAACTGAAAGATGTTTCGTGGCAGGCCGTCTAGGGGTATAGATCCCTCTTAGGGTTCTATTACTTTTTTAGCCACTAAACTCTTATGAAAAAAATACTTCTCCTATCATTGCTGCCTGCGGCTGCGCTTTCTTTTAGCATAGGCGCATCGGCGGCTTCTCTTACTCAATACGTGGGCCTGGCCCAGAATTATCTGGATGCGGACCTTAACGTGGATACGAATGTGACGACGGACCTCGATCTGGATACAGATATGAATGCCGACACCTCGGCTGAGGTGTCGGCTGAAAGCGACACTGAAAGCAATATTTCGGGTGTTGGCAACGGGCAAGGAAGCGCAGTTTCCATTCCTGCTGTCGGGGCAATGGATCTAATCGTCACACGCTCCCAAGTGGAAGCTGAAGCCGAGGCGGGTGCTGAAGCGGATTCACGCGGTATCGTCGGGATACCTAACACGGGTGTTGAAATAAGCACGCCTGCGGCGGCAAGCGAAGTTTCTTCTGAAATTGATCTTAAGGCATTTGTAACCGGAATGATCCGGGAAGACCAGAAGCTTGATGAAATGGGGTTCACTGCTGAAAGTGTTGAAGCCAAATACAAAGAACGCGGAAGATTGGCAGCCCTCATACCTGTTAGTTACACAGTAGGCATTACAGTGGATGCTGAAGGGGAGGTGGACGTGGATTTCCCATGGTACGGCTTCATGATCTCTGGAAAAACCACAACTTCATCCGAACTTGAAGAGCTTATCTGGAACGATATAGATGAAATACTGACCGCCAACACCACGGGAGTGTTCTCGGTACGTGAACAAGCGGAGATATCGGCACGCGTGCACAACATACTCAAAAATAAGCTTGTGACGGAGAGCGAGGCGAGTGCAGAGTTTGAAGTACAGAGCGACACTTCGGTGGTCTTCTAGAAGCTGGTAAGGCACGGGTATTCCCTTAAAGAAAGGTGTAAGGGGTGCTCTGCCCTTCCGTCCTAGTTGATATGCAAAAGCAAACAAAAATAACCTGGGGCGTAATATTGGCAGCCCTATTAATAGTGGGCGGATATTTCGCTTTCAGAGGTGCGAACCAGAATCTGGCTACAGGTGATGCGGATGGAACCTTGTGTGCAATGGATGTAAGGGTGTGTTCAGACGGCTCGTATGTTGGGCGTGTAGCGCCTTCCTGCGATTTCGCCGCCTGCCCGCCGCTTATCCCAAACACGGCTCCTGCTGCTGAATTCAAAGATTAAAAACGTCGCTCGTCATGTCCTCCGGCGTACACGCATAACCCCGTCCAGCGACGGGGTTTGCTGTCTCTCAGCTCGCCAAAGTAAAGAGCCCCTCGTGATTACACTCGGGGTCATTGACTTACCATGCTGGCTCGCTTCCGAGACGTACGGCGGAGGACATAACTCGCTCCTTAAGAGTTAGAACTTAAAGCGAGCAAAATATACGTAGGACTGTCCTACGTATATTTATGTGTGTACGCCGAAGGGTGCGAGGAGCGGAATCACTTTTCAAACCCCGACACCATCCAACGGTCATCTACTTTTTGAAGAGCGATGCTTACCGGATATGCTGCCGCTATGCCGCCTGTCTGCAATTCTGCGGATGTTATTTCTATCACTGTGCCCTTTACGATATAAAAATTGCCGCGCCTATCCATTGAATTTATTTCTATCCTGTCTGGCCAAGGGCTTGAGGACAATCTGCCTGGGGCTCGGGTCGGATCGTTCTGCCAGGCCATTATCACATCCGGAGTTGCTACCTCTTTATAATTTTCCTTTATTGACGTTTTCAGGACCTCCTCGGGTGCAGCAAGAGGCACGCCCTGAAGTATCTTTCCGAAGTAGCTTACAGCCCTCCTCACTTCATCCTTTTCCTGGCTTGAAGCGTGCGCGATGAGGGCGACCCCAAGACCACCGATAAGGATAAGTGCTGCGACTGTGATGAATTTAGACCTTCTCATATGTTTGTAATGACGCTCATGTGTATGTCTCCTTACCCATGAGACCGAGGATATTTTGTAAGAGGTGTTTTAGCGCTTCGTCTTTGTATGTAAGTGCGGAAAAAATATACCTATTAGATTGATTAACTACAATAAACACATCGTATGCTTACTACAATCGCAGTCATTCTTCTTATCCTTTGGCTCCTAGGTGTCGTAGGGGTCTATAGCATCGGATGGTTCATCCACCTTCTTCTGGTGGTGGCCGTCGTGATGTTCCTTATCCGAGTTATCCGCGGAGAAAATCCTATCAGGTAAGAAGGAAGAAAAAACGCCCCGAGGATATCCCGAGGGGCGTTTTTTCAAGTGTGAGGTACAATACAAAACATGAAAACAGCCATTGCCATAATAATTATCATCGTAGTATTAGCAGGTGGTGCGGTTTGGTATCTTTCGCGTCCGGTAGTGGCTCCTAGTGCTCCCACGGAAACAGGTACGGAAGTGGGGACTTCTGCAAGCGGGGGAGTGTACCGTATAAACCCTGCGGAATCTTCCGCGAGCTTCCGGGTAAAGGAAGTTTTGCGAGATGTTGACACTATTGCAGTTGGCACCACGAGCGACGTGGCGGGGGAAATAGCTATCAATGCAACGGATGTTTCTAAATCCACAGTCGGCCTAGTGCGAGTGAACGCCCGCACATTGAAAACAGACAGTGCACAACGGGACGGTGCCATAAGCCGGTTAATTTTGAACTCTGAAGAAGCGGCCAATGAATTCATAGAGTTCAGGACAACAAGCATTTCAGGCATCACTCCAGCCACACAAATTTCAACGGGGATGTCTTTCACTGTTACGGGCGATCTCAAGATAAAGGGAGTTACAAAAGAAACAACCTTCAATGTAAATATCCTTTCTACGGATGAAAATGCCATCACCGGCACCGCCGTAGGTACGGTTAAACGCTCCGACTTCGGTCTTACCATTCCGAACGTCCCATTCGTGGCAAGTGTGGAGGATAATGTAGAACTCACACTTTCTTTCGTAGCAAAGAAGATATAAAAAACCACCCCCCATTACTGCAGTTGCAGTAATGGGGGGTAAATCATGCGATGTTCGGTCGTATGGGTACCTCTTCCTCCGATCTCGGGATCTGGAACGAAGACCTTTCATCCTCACTATCCGGGATATCTAATGCTGAGATCCTTTGCAGTAGATATCTGTAGGTAAAAAAGGAAATGTCCTCTTGCATGTAGTATATTTCAACCATCTGGGTCGCGAATTCCTTTGACCTTATAGGATCTGAGCGACGTCTTGTGTCCCGATCAAAAAAATAGATCTCTCGCTTTTTTTTCCTACTCCTTTTGATCGTGAGGTTCTTATGCTTTCGCATTAGTCTAAGCTTTCGCATGAGCGCCTCCGGTGGGGGTTCTGCCCACATTATAACACGTGGGGACGTGTTATAATTTTCGCATACAAGCTTACATAGTACTTTCATGCTTAACAGACTTTCACATTCGCACAACCCGGACCTTGCGGTTTTCCTTATACGCCTCGCTCTCGGCCTCGTTTTCATTTTTCACGGCTGGGGCAAGCTCGGCAATCTTGCCGGTACGGCAGAATTCTTCCTTTCTGTGGGAGTGCCGGCCTTTCTCGCGACTATCGTAGCATTGGTTGAATTCGCGGGCGGCATAATGATGATACTCGGCATCTGGACACGTGTAGTGGCCTGGTTCTTCGCCATCATCATGCTCGGAGCTATTCTTTTCGCTAAAGCATCTAAAGGATTTGGCGGATATGAATTTGAATTGGTGCTTCTACTCGCATCCCTCGCCGTTGCATATATGCCGGCAGGGAAGTGGACGGCCCACAGAATGCTTCGCCGCTCCTAACACGAATGACAGTAAATCGTTCCCCATGGATTCACCAACTTGACCAAGAGCGGGTTCCACAAAAGCTCTCGCAAGATATTTCTATTCCCGTAGCCATCATCGGGGCAGGTATTGCGGGCGTGTCCACGGCCTTTTTCCTTCTCAAAAACACAAACAAGAAGGTGGCCATTTTTGAGGCCTATAAGCTTGCTCACGGGGCGACCGGCCACAACGCCGGCTATATTGCCTCTTATTTTGAAAGACCACTTTCAGACATTGTGAAGGAATTCGGCATCGCCATGGCCGTGGATGCCCAGAGGGCCATGGAAGACACCTGGGCGCTTTTGGACGAGATGTACACGGATGCCGGCCTCTCTATTCCCCTCACGCGCTTCAAGGGTCATGCCGGGCTTTCAACGGAGATCCAGGTAATGAAGCATTTGGAGAACAATCGCCTGCGCAAAGAGAATAAACTACATACCGAGGACATTGTGATAGCGGAAGATGCTCCTTTCGTTCATCGCATACCAGAGATCTACGCACATCTTTTCTCTGTTGCTCCAAGGGAAGAGATAATCACTCGGCTTGAAACTTTTGATCCTCAATATGTGGCTGTGACTTCCTTCCAGAAAGGAGTGATGAATTCCGCTCTTTTCTGTCAGGAAGTAGTGGCGTATCTTTTGGAAAAATACAAAGACCGCTTTTTCATTTACGAGCACACGCCCATCGCCAAAGTGGTTCTTAAAGACAGTCATGTTCTTTTGGATGCTATGGATCACACTGTGCGGGCGGAGCATGTGGTCCTTTGTACAAACGGTTTTGACAATCTGGAAATATTCGCGCCGTCAGGGCTTTCCATTGACACACGTTTTCACCACACCGTGGAAAGTGTTGTGGCGTTCATGTCCGGTTTCCTGGAAAAATTCAAAGATCCGCCCATGGCCGTGAGTTATTTTCAAAAAGATGAGGGGGATATTTCAGACAGTCCCGGCGAAGCATATTTTTATGTTACCCGCCGTCCTTATGAATACGACAAAGGCGCGAAGCACAACCTTATCTGCATAGGCGGGCCCGATTTCTCTCTCAATGATCGTAAAAAATATTCACGCGAATTTGATTTTCCGGAGAACGCACAGGAACAGATAGACGATTTCGTGCACAAAACATACGACAAACCGAAAGAGCTGGAATACAAATTCATGTGGCATGGGCTGATGGGTTTTACTCCAAACAGGATACGCCTCATCGGTTTTGATCCGGAGCACAGACGGCTTTTATACAACCTGGGCTGCAACGGAGTGGGTATCCTGCCTTCCATTTATGGTGGCGAGAGAGTGGCACGGTTTATAAATGGAGAAAAATTGGAGCCATCCATTTTTGATCCGGCCGCTCGTTCTCCGGAAAGTCCTATACAGATCCCTCTTCAGAAAGATACCTATCTATCTTCGACGCAAGGATAAAATCATTATCCGAAAGACCTTTTATGGCGTGGGTGGAAAGGGTTATCTTCACTTTGTTCCAGGAATAAATACATAGATCTGGATGATGTCCTTCCGTCTCGGCTATTTCTCCTACAGCGTGAACAAAATTAAGCGCTTTACGGAAATTTTCAAAAGTAAGAGACTTCTCTATTGTCGGTGCATCGGTAATGAGCCAGTGATCAAGCTCCTCCGTCATTTCCATTGCTTTCTCGCGGCTCAGGGGCGGGGTTTTCTTGTCGCACGGCTCGCAGTGGCGCTCTGAAAGGTTTTTCGGATGAGTTTTTATTATCTTCTCCTCTGGCAGTCCGCCACTTGCAAGGAAGGGAAGCCATTCGCGAACCGGCATGCCTTTAATAGTGCGGATAATGTCTTCATGGTCGTCCACTATGGCGTAGATGGCTATATCGTCCTGATCCATCGTTTTTCTTTTGAGAAGAGTGTTTTTTATTAAGCTGTCCACTTCGTTCCAATACTCGCTGCCCACCAGAAATACCGGCACCTCCTCGATTTTCTTAGATTGGATAAGGGTTACCACTTCAAAAAACTCATCCAATGTTCCGTAGCCACCCGGATAAAAAACAAATGCTTCGGATGCGAATGTAAGACACATTTTCCGGCTGAAGAAATAATAAAAATCTAGGTGGTCGGTGAGGTAGGGGTTAGTAACCTGTGCCATGGGCAGGCGGATGGTCATGCCGATAGAAGAGCCGCCAGCTTCTTTCGCTCCGCGATTGGCCGCTTCCATGATGCCGGGCCCGCCTCCGGTGATGACGGAATATTTAAGCTCTTTTGCAATAGTATTCCCGAGCTTCCTCGCATCCTCGTAATACACGTCGCCCGGCATTGAGCGGGCCGAACCGAAAAAGGATACCGAGCGGTTGAATTTTTCCAGGAATTTGAAGCCGGCGGAGAATTCGTGGGCTATCTCATGCACACGCGCCTGTGAGGCTTCATGTATCTCTTTCAGGGTTACCAGATCTTTTGTACTTTCCTGCATATTGTTTGCTTATTTTACGCGAGGTTCGCCCTGTGGGCAACGGACAATTGCATGGGAGCCCCGTAGGGTATAATCATTTCTATGACAAATATACACATGCGCACATGGATTGCCATTTCCGTGGCACTCATCGTTATCCTTTACGTGTTCGGACGAGGGCTGTGGCAGCCGCTTTTGCATGGCGGAAATAATGCTAATGTAGGCAGTGCTCTGACAGCAGAAAATCCTTTGTCTGATCTAATACCAAAAGAAAATACCCCCGCTCCTGCAGATCTCCCGCAGAATCAGATCGCGGTTATTGACGTGAAAACCGGCACTGGCACTGAAGCTAGGCAGGGAAGTCTCGTTTCTGTTCACTATGACGGCTTTTTGACGGATGGCAGCAAATTCGACAGCTCTCGTGTGAGGGGAGAAACATTCACCTTTGCAATAGGTGCAGGGCAGGTAATCCCCGGATTTGAGCAGGGTGTTACGGGTATGAAAGTTGGCGGTGTGAGGCGTGTGGTTATCCCGGCATCCCTTGGATACGGTGATCAGGTAGCAGGCACTATTCCTCCGAACTCAACACTTTTGTTTGAAATAGAGTTGGTGACGGTTAAATAAACGACGCTCGGGATGACAACGAAAAGAGACCACTCCGGGGCGTTTGCCCAAGTCCTAGTCTCTTTTCGTTGTCATCTCTCGCTCTGAATGTGATTAGGAAGGTGGAATAAAATAATAGGCAAAATGTTAAAGCGGCGAGACACATCGTGTCTCGCCGCTTTTGCTTTACCGGGCTTTCTTGTCGCGGATTGCATCTGCAATCTTTTCCCCAACCACGAGAACCGCCGCTAATATTGCTGAAAGAAAAAGGCAGATAATTTGTTGGAAGTGGTTCTCAAGCTTAGCGAAACCTACTGCAACACCCAATACTCCTACTACCAGTGCAGATTTAGCATAAATATCAAAAACGGCTTTCATTTTGCCTCACGGGTTACCGTGGTTAAAGTTCAACTGTTGTTATTGTACACCCATTCATTTAATTTGTCAAGTATGTACAGAAAAGGCCTTTAACTAGCCATTTTTGGTAAGCTTTCTGTATGGGTGCCATAAAATTTTCAATTGATGCGAAAATCCCTGGTGCGCTCGGCAGAGCCGGCGTTTTGGAAACGCCGCATGGCGCTATCAAAACGCCGGCCTTCGTGCCTGTTGCTACCAAAGGTACAATAAAAGCACTCACACCCGAGCAAGTGAAGGAGCTTGGTGCGCAAGTGGTTCTCGCGAATACGTATCATTTATATCTCCAGCCGGGCGATGAAAAAGTTAAGGATTTCGGCGGCTTGGGAAAATTCATGCACTGGGATGGTCCGACCATGACGGACTCCGGTGGCTTCCAGGTGTTTTCTTTGGGTGCGGCCTTTGGAAAAGATATTTCAAAGATAACAAAGATAACTGACCCGTCTCTTCTTATTCCCGAGCGGTCGCTTGATTTTGAGGAAGTGAAGCTAGCCAAAGTCGGCGCCGATGGAGTTTCGTTCACCTCACATATTGACGGTTCACTTCACTATTTCACACCGGAGAAATCTATTGATATACAGCACAATATCGGCGCTGACATTATTTTTGCATTTGACGAATGCACCACTCCTGCGGAAGACAGGCGTTATCAGGAAGAAGCTCTTGAAAGAACTCACAGGTGGGCATTGAGGTCGCTTGAACATCATAAAAAATCCGGACAGACAGAACACCAGGCACTGTTCGGTATCGTGCAGGGCGGACGGGACGAGGAACTGCGCAAAAGAAGCGCCGCCGCACTAGCTGATATGGGTTTTGACGGCTTCGGTATTGGAGGCTCTTTTGCAAAAGAGGATATGAGTACTGCCGTGAAATGGGTAAATGAAATACTTCCGGAGGATAAGCCCAGACACCTTTTAGGAATAGGCGAGCCGGAAGACCTTTTCATGGGAGTGGAAAACGGGGTGGATCTTTTTGATTGTGTACTTCCGACAAGGAACGGCCGTAATGGCACTCTTTATACGCATAAGGGGAAAATAAATATAGGCAATCAACGATTCACAAATGATCACGGCCCGATCGACGAGAATTGCGACTGCTACACCTGCAAAAATTACACGGCCGGATATGTGGCGCATCTATACAAGGCAAATGAAATGCTCGCCGCCACTCTGGGCACCATTCACAATCTGCGCTTTCTGGTGAAGCTCGTGGATGATATGCGCGATGCCATCCTTGATGGAGATTTTGCTCGTATGAAGGAAGAATTCCTTTCAAAATATTCACGTTGACAGAACAGGCCTATGAGGTAGGGTATCTGGAGAACCCAAACCAAAAGGAGGGCATATTATGGATCGCGAAGCGTTCATCGCAGCTCTCCGAAAAAAGTACATAACGGGGAGGAATTTGGATTTTGCTGCTTGCCTGGCACGATTTGATGAGTTTGAGGCCGGCTGCGTCAATGCTTTAGAGATATTGTTTGGCCTGCCGCCATCCACCAAAGTTCCGCGTTCGGAGAACGACCACGACTTCGTATTTATTTTTTTCCGGACTCTCTACCAAATAGGGGTTCGTCCCTTTCCCGATAACAAGAATATCGCTACAATCGTGAGTAAATTTGGTGGTAGATTTTCCGTCAAAGCACAATCCAGGCAAGGGATGACCTCAAAGAAGATTGCGAAAACACGGGGCGCCGAATAATCGGCGCCCTTCCACTTTTTATAATGGAACCTTGGGATAAACGTCCCAAAAGTAGTAAAGTATGCCGATGTCCGCTAATTTCAAGATAAAAAGTGAACACGCCAGGCGGGTGGCGTGTTGAAAAAAGTATGAAAACCAACTTATTCAAACTCAAGAGTGAATACTCTCCGGCGGGAGATCAACCCAAAGCTATAGAAGCCCTCACGAAGGGTTTTGAAAAGGGCCTCCAAAAACAGACTCTTTTAGGTGTAACTGGCTCTGGAAAAACATTTACGGTTGCGAATGTCATCCAAAAACTACAGGTACCAACATTGGTCATTGCTCACAACAAAACCTTGGCCGCGCAATTGGCGCAGGAATATCGAGAATTTTTCCCAGACAATGCCGTGCATTATTTTGTTTCCTATTACGACTACTACCAGCCGGAAGCATATGTGCCTGTGACGGACACGTATATTGAAAAAGAAGCACAGATAAATGCTGAAATTGACCGCTTGCGCCATGCCTCTACCCAAGCTCTTTTAACACGGAAAGATGTCGTCATCGTGGCCAGTGTGTCCTGCATATACGGCCTTGGCAGTCCGGTGGAATATGAAAAAGTACATTTGAAACTGGCAGTAGGGGAATCTGCCAGCCGCGCCGAGCTTATACGCAAGCTTATAGCTATTCATTACTCCCGCACCAATGGCGATCTTACCGCAGGGCAATTCCGGGTGGTGGGAAATGCTTTTGAGATAATGCCGGTTTCTGAAAAAGTGATATATCGCGTGGATATTGCGGGCGGTGTTATTTCGGCACTCACCAAATATGATGCCACTTCGCGCACTATTCTTGGGAATCTGGATGTATATTTTCTTTTTCCAGCCAAGCATTATATTGCAGGTGCTGGTGCGGCAGAACGTGCCCTTATGGAAATAAAAAAAGAATTAGAAGTGCAGTTGGAGAAATTTCAGGCAGAGGGGAAACTGCTTGAATACGAAAGATTGAAGCGCCGCACTTCTTACGACCTTGCTCTTATACGTGAAATCGGATACGTGAACGGTATTGAAAATTATTCGCGGCATTTTGACGGCCGTAGCTCGGGCGAGCCGCCGGATAGTCTGCTTTCATATTTTCCAAGAGACTCAAAAGGTGTGCCGCAATTTTTGACGGTCATTGATGAATCCCATGTTACGGTGCCACAGCTGAACGGTATGTATGCGGGCGATCAATCCCGCAAGGAAACACTGGTAGAGCATGGTTTCCGTCTGCCAAGCGCCAAAGACAACAGGCCGCTTCGCCATGAAGAGTTTTTGGAAAGGGTGGGGCAGACTTTATACACCTCGGCCACTCCCGGGCCTTATGAAAAGAAGGTGTCGGATGCGGTGGTAGAGCAGGTCATTCGCCCAACAGGCCTTATTGATCCGGAAGTTTTCGTACGGCCCGTTACGGCAAGGGGGGATTATGGCGGCCAAGTGCAGGATTTTATAACGGAGACGGAAAACATAATAAAAAAAGGTGGGCGTGCCATCGCTACCACTCTCACAAAACGCATGGCGGAAGACTTGGCGGAATTTTTGGCGGGCCGCGGTATCAAATCAAAATATCTTCACAGCGATATAAAAACCATTGAACGTATAGAAATATTAACAGCTTTCAGGCGTGGCGAATTTGACTGTCTCGTGGGTGTAAATCTTTTGCGAGAAGGATTGGACCTTCCAGAAGTTACTTTCATTGGCATTTTAGATGCGGACAAAGAAGGTTTTTTGCGTTCAGAAACTTCGCTCATCCAGATCATTGGCCGCGCCGCTCGCAATGTTGACGGCAAGGTATTTCTTTATGCTGATCATATGACAGGTTCGCTTGAAAGAGCGATAGGGGAAACAGAAAGACGCAGAGCCATTCAGCTTGCATACAACAAAGAACACGGCATCACACCTCAAACAATTGTGAAAGCCATCAGGGATATTACCGACACCCTGAATCGAGAGCACGGTAATGCTGTGGGTGATCTTCTGAAAATTGATGAAGCACAATTTATTAAAAATCCCAAAAAACTTATCACTCAAAAAGAAAAGCAAATGAATGCCGCCGTGAAAGTATTGGACTTTGAAACAGCCGCCATCCTCCGCGACGAGATACGCATGCTTTACGAAAAAATGCGCGAATCCGAAAAAAAGAAAAACCTTTCTACAAAATCAAAAAGGATACCACCCAGAAATTAACATACGATATATCGTATGTTATGAGGAGAATCCAGATTGTAAATTTTAAAATGTCTGGTGTATATGAAAAGCTTTGATCATGCTATAATCCGTTCGTTCTAACCCCTATGGCTTGCCCATGGGGCTAATCGCTTTATGTCAAAAAATCCCGGATCAAATAAAGAAGACTGGCTTATAGTCAAAGGTGCCCGCACGCACAACCTGAAAAACATCACGGTTAAAATGCCACGCAACAAAATGGTGGTGATGACGGGCCTTTCCGGCTCCGGAAAATCCTCACTGGCTTTTGACACTATTTTTGCAGAAGGCCAGAGGCGCTATGTGGAGTCTCTCTCTTCATATGCGCGCCAATTCCTGCACCAGATGCAGAAGCCGGATGTGGATGAAATAGTCGGCCTTTCGCCCGCTATTTCAATTGACCAAAAATCCCGCTCCAACAATCCACGCTCAACGGTGGCGACCATCACTGAAATATACGACTACCTGCGTATTTTGTATGCGCGCATCGGCCATCCGCATTGCTTGGTTTGCAACCGCGAAATATCAAAGCTTTCTTTTGACGAAATAAAACATTTTGCTCTGGAAAAAATAAACGAGCACATAAAAAAGCCAAGTGCTGCAACTAAATCAAAAAAGCTGGTGCATGACATGTCTTTCGTGGAGATCTATGCTCCTGTGGTGCGAGGTAGAAAAGGGGAATACTACCAGCTTTTATACGATCTTCTGGGTAAAGGTTTTATGGAGGTGCGCGTGGATGGTGTGAAGAAAAAACTCCGTGAGCAAATAGTGCTTGATAAGAACAAAAGGCATTCCATTGAAGTTTTGATAGATTCTATAAGCATTACCGATTTCAAAATAAAGGACAGCGCCAAAGATGCCGAGGAGCGGCTTTCAGACGCTATTGCAAAAGCATTGTCCGAAAGCGAAGGGCTGGTAGTGTTCTCTTTCGGCAAAGATGATGACGCACTTTTGTCTTCAAAATTTTCATGCCCACACGACGGCTATTCATATCCTGAAATAGAGCCGCGTCTTTTCTCTTTCAACTCGCCGTACGGTGCCTGCCCTGAATGTAACGGCCTCGGCACCAAGCATTTTTTCGGTTCGGAACCCTGCCCGAAATGTAAGGGTGCGCGCCTTCGCGAGGAAGCTCTGCATATTTTGATAAACGGCAAGAACATAGTGGATTTCACAGCCATGTCTATTGAAGATGCTTACGAATTCATGATAGAGACAAAGCTTACGAAAAGGGAAGAAAGTATATCGTCCGTAGTGGTGAAAGAGATAGCTTCGCGTTTGGAATTCATGAGGAATGTGGGTATTGAATATCTTTCATTGAATAGGCGCGCTCACACGCTTTCAGGGGGCGAAGCCCAGCGCATCCGTTTGGCATCCCAGCTTGGTTCAGGCCTTGTCGGCGCTCTATATGTATTGGATGAGCCGACGATAGGTCTGCATTCTCGTGATAACGACCGCCTGGTGAAAACCCTTTTATCTTTGCGCGACCTCGGGAACACCATCATTGTAGTGGAACATGATGAAGACACTATTTTTGCATCCGATTATCTGGTGGACATAGGTCCCGGCGCAGGAATGCACGGCGGGGAAGTGGTAACAGCCGATTATTTAGAGAATCTACTTTCTGCAAAGAAAAACACGAGTGGCTCGCGTACGCTCGCGTATCTCCGTGGGGAAGACGAAATACCTGTGCCTGAAAAACGCCGGGAGAGCGAGAAGGGGGAACTTGTGATCAAGGGCGCTACTATTTTCAATCTCCAAAACGTGGATGCGAAAATTCCTCTTGGCCGACTTATCGCATTAACGGGAGTTTCCGGCTCCGGCAAATCCACTTTTATGTATGAGGTGGTGCATAAAAATCTCCAAGGACGACTTGACCGGAAATATAGAACGGCAGATACATATAACTGTGCTTCTTTTTCCGGTACGGAATACGTTGGGCGCACTATTCTTATTGATCAATCGCCTATCGGCCGCACGCCACGTTCAAATCCGGCTACTTACACTGGTGCATGGACATTTGTGCGAGATCTTTTTGCGGAAACAGCGGAAGCGCGGGCGCGCGGATGGCGGGCCAACAGGTTTTCCTTCAATGTGCCATCCGCGCGCGGCGGCGGGCGGTGCGAAACATGCCAGGGAAATGGCCTTATAGAAGTAGAAATGCATTTCCTTCCGACGGTGTATGTGCCGTGCGATGTCTGCCAGGGCAAGCGCTTTACCAAGGAAACATTGGAGGTGACATACAAGCATAAAAACATTTACGAGATACTGAAGATGACGGTTGATGAAGCTATTGAATTTTTTGAGGATATTCCTTCTGTTTATGACCGTCTGAAAACCCTTAAGGATGTGGGGCTCGGCTATTTGGAGCTGGGGCAATCGGCCACTACTCTTTCAGGAGGCGAAGCACAGCGCGTGAAAATTTCCTCCGAGCTTTACCGCCCGCATGTCCAGAAAACAATTTATCTTTTAGATGAGCCGACGATCGGTCTTCATTATGATGATGTGCGCAAACTCATTGAGATTCTTCAGCGGTTGGTGGATAAAGGTAATACCGTGATGGTCATTGAACACAATATGGATATCATAAAATCATCCGACTGGGTGATAGATATCGGCCCAGAAGGGGGTGCCGGTGGTGGAAGAATAATGGCAAAAGGGACACCTGAAGATGTGGCGAATACGAATACCCACACAGGAAAATATCTTAAAAAAGCTTTGCGAAAGAGGTAGGATGTGATATAAATACTAGTGGTAAGTCCGCGCAGTTCCTTACTTATCCTTCACCGAGGACGAGGATGAAGAAAAGAGCAAGTGGTGCTCAACAGCGCCGTAATTCGATCTTTTTCTCGCAAAGGCGGGGATTTGGTCCGGCTGGGGAGGTAATTCCCCAAGTCGCCCCGAACCGGCAACTGAGGACCAAAAAACCAGAACCAAAGCGGCGCGAGCATCACGATGACCCCGCACTTCAGGAACGTCGTCAGATGTAGCATTTTCGTAGAAAAAGGGCTTCCGCATTTGCGGAAGCCCTGATTATTTATGGTGATACATCTCTTCTTGCGCTAATATGGCGGCACTTATGAAGATAGGGGATATTAAAAAATATGGCCTTCCCGAAAGCCCTGGTGTGTATTTTTTCAAAAAAGGCAGGGAAATCCTTTATATAGGCAAAGCTACGTCACTCAAAGACCGCGTGCGAAGCTATTTTGCCAATGATCTTATCCGCACGCGCGGTAGCCGCCTTGTTTCAATGCTTGTGGAAGCGGACACACTTTCCTTTACACCTACCGACTCCGTCCTTGAAGCCCTAATTTTGGAAGCGGAGGAAATACGCAAACATCAGCCCAAATATAATGCCCGTGAAAAAGACAATAAAAGCTTTTCTTATGTTGTCATTACCAAAGAGCCTGCCCGAATGACCGATGGTCATCGGTCGGGCGGGGATTTTCCGCAGGTGCTCATAGTGCGTGGTCGTGACCTGAAGTTCAAAACGCTTGGACTTTCAAAAATAAAAGCCAGCTTCGGGCCGTTCCCTCACGGTATGCAATTGCGTGATGCTCTCAAGATAATACGGAGGATTTTTCCTTTCCGAGACGCCAAGTGTAAGCCGGGACAGGTCGTTCAGACTCTGACAGGTCTTCAGACTCGAAGAGGAAGACCATGCTTCAACAGGCAGATAGGATTGTGTCCAGGAGTATGCACTGGGGAGATATCTAAACAGGAATATGCTAAAACCATCCGCCACATAATTTTGTTTTTCCGGGGTAAAAAGAAAGCAGTTATAAGATCTTTAGAGCAGGATATGAAAAAACTGGCTCGTGCGGAGAAATTCGAAGAAGCTGAAAAAGTTAAGCGCACTATTTTCGCTCTCAATCATATTCAAGATGTAGCTCTTTTGAAAAATGACCTAAAACTAGAAGCCAGAAGCAAAACACAGGGAGCTGTTTTTAGAATTGAAGCATACGATATCGCACATATTTCAGGTACGGACACGGTGGGCGTGATGGTGGTAGTTGAAGACGGGGAAGCTTTGAGGAGCGACTACAGAAAATTTCGTATCCGCGGCGCAGGAAAGGATATTGCCCACGATATAGCGAATTTGAAGGAAATCCTACGCCGTCGCCTGGGGCATGCTGAATGGCCACTGCCCAATTTAATAGTGGTTGACGGCAGTACTGCGCAGATAAATGCGGCCAAGGGGGTGATAGCCGAGAGAGGTTTCAATATTGATATTTCGGCAGTTACAAAAGACGAAAGGCACAAAGCCAAAGATATAATCGGGCAAAAAAACACAGTGGAAAGCTGGGGGCGGGCCATTCTTCTTGCAAACAGCGAGGCTCATCGTTTTGCAATCAACTATCATCGTCATTTGCGTAGCAAAAGAATGAGATAGAATAGGAGCATGTCATTTCGTCTTAAAAGGATCCGCGTTGGTGTAGTGCGCGGCGGCGCATCTCCTGAATACGACGTCTCTCTTGCAACGGGTGCGGCAATACTAGCTGTTCTCCGTGAAGACTTGCAGGATCGCTATGAAGCTTTTGATGTTTTGGTGGACAGGCAGGGTGTTTGGCATATGGGGGGATTGCCGCGGACTCCCGAAAGAGTTGTTCTCAATCTGGATATCGTTATAAATGCACTTCACGGTCTGGCGGGTGAAGATGGCTCGCTTTCCCGCATGCTCCAATCTTTAGGTGTGCCCCACACCGGCGCATCTCCTTTCGCCAGCGCTCTTTCATACAACAAACATGCCTCTAAAAAATTCCTGAAGAAAGTGGTGTCTCGTATGCCTCATCACGAAATGGTGAGAAAGGAAGGTTTCGGACATGAGTCAATATCCCAAACATTCCGCTCGGTCCCGATGCCTGCCATTGTGAAGCCTGCACGGGGGAGTTCCTCGCTTGGCATTGCGATCGTTGCCACTCCGCCTGAATTAATGAAAGCAATAGAAAATGTTTTCGCATACGATGATGCGGCTATCGTGGAGGAATATATTCCAGGCATTGAGATAACCTGCGGTGTCATGCGGGATTTTCGCGGGGAACCTTTGTATGCTTTGATGCCTGTTGAAATAGAAAGAGGTAAGTTCCTTTCGTATGAGAACAAACACATGCAGACCACTCCACGTCGTGCGCCTGCCCGTATTGCCACGAAAATAAAAGAAGAAATAGTCGCTCTTGCTAAAAAAGCTCACGAAGCGCTTCACCTGGGACCATACTCGCGCTCTGATTTCGTGGTTCATCCAAAAAGGGGAGTGATGTTTTTGGAGATTAATTCTCTCCCGCCCATGCACGCCGGCTCATTTTTCCATGATGGCCTCCACGCCGTTGGTATTACTCCTTCGCAATTCTGGGATCATATAATTTACGCTTCCTACTCCCTGCACAAGTAATTTGAGATCAATCAGATTCCAGAGTGGAATTGTCAGACCGGTAATCTTTGAACTGTTCTAGTTCTTCTATTCGTGATTTTAGTATTTCCTCCGCTTTTATTCGGGATATATTCATTGACTGCCATTGGGAAGTCTGAGACGAGGATGGTCTGCTTGCTCTCAAATATAGCTCATGCCCAAAGTTTCCTCGCAGACTTTCATCCGAAATTTCCAAAACTTTCATACTTGCAGGAATTGCATCTTCCGATAAGCGGCTCAAGTAGTTAACGTCCAATTTACCTGTAGTGGCGAAGCGGTCAATGTTTTGCTTGGCTACAAAGGCCTCGGGATTGATTAAATTCATTACTATTAAAAACAAGGTGATAGACATGAAGATCCTGAAGGCAAAGGTATTTTCTCTTTTGTCCCGGTAGATTTTGTAGAGCAGTAAACAAAAGATAAGAGCCAGCAAAATAGTAAAGGCATGACTATAAAATCTTAATATCGTAAAACCGTATGCCTCCTCGTAGAGCATTAGGCGTATGAACGCGGAGTTAATGATAAGAAGCACTTGAACAACCAATGCACCGCTCAATATCTTGAATAACATACTATGTTCCGCTTCCTTTTTTGTAATATCTCTTTCAGTAATCCACAGTAATAGGAAGGAGATGATAGCAACAGCAATTAGTTCAAAGAACCCTTTTCGGGCGTATTCTGCATAAGTGAATCCTTGAGAAGAAATATTGCTCTCGCCCCCGAAGAGATATGTTAATTGCACAAGTACAAAAGCAAGGAACAGGACATTTACGGAGCCAAGGATTATAGATGTCTCAACATGGCCGACAGCGGGGAATTTGTGGTTTGCCCCGACCGTATCTTCGTGAGGTTCGCGAAATGCATATGTATATGCCCCGATAAAAGCTGACGCCGAGAGCGCTATGAGAATAAGACGGAATACTGTTTCGGGGTTGATGTTTAGATCAATGTCAAAAAGATTTGAAATGAACTTTTGGAATATCAGGTCTGCTGATGAGAAAAGTAAAATGAATAGAATCAAGACAGGAATAGCCATGATTATTCCCTTTACCACTGGGGACCAGGTGCCCACCTTATCTAATTTAAATCGGCGAGTGGAGAAAAGATCAGAAATAGTCCTGAAAAACGGTAGGATAATTTTAAAAGGAACGAAAAAAACTTTTATGTACTCATCTACTGAAAAGTTTTTTATTTTCTCAGCGATAGAAACCCTTGCGATAATTAAAAGGATCAAAAGACTGGCGACTATATTGAGGAAGGAGAGGAGGATGCTTGCACGTACAAAAACCATCATACTGAAAAATCCGAGCGGAATAAGGAGCCAGAGAACATCCTTATTCATTTGCTTGCCGAAATATATGGAAGTGAGGAACAAACCCAATGTGATGAGGAGAATGTATATAGGGAATCCGATACCCGGCATTTTTTCGTAGAAGAAGAGATCAAAACATACCCCCAATGCCAAAGAAATGCCTATTATCAATGTGGCTTTCTTCGGTGTATTTGAGTGAACGTTATCCATGTGTATTGTCTCGGTTATAAAAGGTGGACTGCATCCGCGTGAACTGGAACCAACTACTCATATTTCTCGAAAGTATTTCTGAACTTGGAAAATGTGAACTGAAATCCAGTGTGTAAGGGTTGGGGTAGTTCGCCCAATTTAAACCAATCCATGTCATCAATTTTTTCTGGTTCATTATTTCTAACTTCTTGAGGATTTACTTTAACAAAAAACGGTATGGCAACCCAATGTGTTTTAACACCATTATACTCTCGGAAAATATCGTGTGCAGGGAGTCGCTCTTGGATTTCTCCCTTACACCCGTATTCTTCAGCAATTTCTCGCAATACATTTTCTTCAAGAGAAATGCCAAAATCCAGTTTTCCAGAGCCGGGGTCCCAGTTTCCATTCTCATCTCGGCAGTTCTTGCTCCGCTTATGAAGCAAGAAATTACCTTTGCCATCATTGCAGTAAAATGGAGTTGTGATTCCTATAAAATCTTTTCCAATTTGCATATACTGGTTCTAATGCTAACAGATTTGGTGGACCCTATCGGATTCGAACCGATGACCTCCTCATTGCAAATGAGGCGCTCTACCAACTAAGCTAAGGGCCCATAATTAATGTACTTCTCGCCGACAGGCACTTCTATGTTGCTTTCACGAAACGCTACAACCAATCTAAGAGCCCATGATCGATGTATTTCTATCCAATGGGCACTTCTAGGTTGATTTCACGAAACGCTACAACCAAGCTAAGGGCCCACAGAAGCCTGCCTGAACAAGGGCGATTATAGCCCAAAAATAGTTGTTGAAGCAAAGAATAACGGGCATTCAAAAACCCGCACCT
Organism: uncultured Candidatus Saccharibacteria bacterium; assembly: GCA_964582295.1. Lineage (GTDB taxonomy): Bacteria > Patescibacteriota > Minisyncoccia > Phycocordibacterales > Zambryskibacteraceae > 12-FULL-44-12b. The sequence continues at coordinate 130,391 of CAZOQP010000002.1, read as the reverse complement.
AGGTGCGGGTTTTTGAATTATAAGGGTTCAAACCTTTTAGCTCATGTGGCCTGAAGCGAGTTTTGTCATTTCAAACATTGTAACTTCGCTCTTACCTCCGAATATTGGCTTCAGTTTGTCATCGGCCAAGATGTTTCTTTTGTTCTGGGGGTTCTGAAGATTGTGCTTCTTGATATATACCCACATCTGCTTAACAACTTCACCTCTTGGCATTGGACCCTTTCCGACAACCGCTTCAAGCTCTGCTGTCAGAGTCATGGGCTTCATTAAGGCCGGATTCGCTTTTCTCTCCATATAAGGAATTCAATTTTACTTAATAACTCTCTCACAGGGCATTATACTATATAAAGCTTTATTTGTCCCCATGTTGCCAAGGGCGGCCTCCACTAGGCCAGTGGAGGCCGCCCATACCAAAACCCCGCTTTTGGGCGGGGTTTTGGATATTCAACCGCACAAAATGCGCCTGAAAGCTTACATTTGGCCTCCCATCGGGCTTCCCATTGCTGTTCCGCGGTTGCCTTTCCAGGCCACCAGGAACATGAGCAAGCCCAGGATGAGATGCAGCCAATTACCTGCGGTGTTTACGCTCAATAACCCAAGAATGTTTGCCATGCCGTCAGAGCCAGTCATCAGAAGTCCCAAGATCCCAAGGAGAGCGTAGATAACACCGAAAACTTTAAGCCAAGTTCCTGCCTTGTCTGTCATTTTGAAACCCGCTACGAGAAGGAGAATGCCAGCGATTAGATTGAGCCAGGTAAGGCCCGTGCTAGTCGCAAACAATGCTCCTGCTCCTACGAGCGGATTGGATACCCATGACAATAGACCAAGAATCAGGAATACGAAACCAAAAACAATTGCGTATGTTTTTGCCATATATGTGTTCGTGTCAATTCAATTTTATTTCGACCGGTATTTATTATAACGCCGCCACACGAAGTGAGGGGCGGCAAGCTCATGGGTGTGGATAGAGGAGAAGAGGTATAATTAATGGAACACATATGCGAAAGAAGAAAATTTTTATTCTCCTCGGGCATCCGGACAAGGATACTCTTAACGGTACACTCGCCAGCGAATACGAAAGGGGAGCGAACGAAGCTGGCCACGAGGTACGTCGGCAGAATATAGGCGACATGCAGTTTGATCCCATTCTTCACTTCGGATACAAAAAAGTTCAGGAGCTTGAGCCGGACCTTCTAATGTTCCAGGAAAATGTGCGCTGGTGCGACCACTTCGTGATCCTCTATCCATCCTGGTGGTCCACTATGCCGGCCCTTTTGAAGGGGCTTTTTGACCGCGTGTGGTTGCCTGGCTTTGCGTACAATTTCACCGCAGGAGGAAATTTTTGGAAAAAACTCCTGAAAGGAAAAAGTGCCGCAATGTTCATCACATCAGATACTGCCCCGACCATTCAATGGCTGGTGTTCGGTGATACCACGAACGAATTAAAAAAGGGGATACTCTGGTTTTCCGGCCTCGGCCCTATTCGTGTATATAAATTCGGGTACTTGAAACACTTCGGAATGTGGCGCCGCGAACGCATGAAAAGAAAAGTATATCGCCTAGGCCGCAAAGCAAAATAATCAAAACGAAAACCGCCATCAAGTTTCTGATGGCGGTTTTGATTGCGTGTCGCGCTTCTTTTTCTGCTCAAGGGCGCGGTCACGGGCTTCATCCGCATTCTTCTGCGGGGTAGGTAAGCTGTTGATGACGGACTGTGCATCCTGTGACATTGGTATCACCTCTGAGGTTAGTTGTTGGGTTCCATCCCTATTATATAACAGGATATATGAAAAAGTCAAGTGCTTTTGTCCACTATCTTTACTTGACAGTATACCCTGGGGGGGTATATTGAAGTCATGAGAAAAGATATACAGAAAAACTCAAAGCGCCGGTTGGCTATCATTGCCGGACAGGTCAGGGGTATTGAGGAAATGGTGGACGGAGAAAAGTATTGTGTTGACATAATTACCCAGATAGAAGCGGCCAGAGAAGCACTCTCAGGCGTCGGGAGTCTTATCCTGCAGAATCATTTGGAAACTCATGTAATGCACCAGATGAAACATGGAGATGAGAAGAAGGCGACGGGCGAGATCCTTAAAATTTATAAGCTTAAGTCCAAATAATATGAAAAGCGCACACTACAGGGTAAAAGGAATGCACTGCGCCTCGTGCGCTTCCATTGTGGAAAGGACGGTAAAAAAGATTGACGGTGTGGATGATATCTCCGTCAATAATGGAACGGAAAAAGCTAGGATAACTTTCGACGAATCCAAGACAAGCCAGGAACATTTTAACAAAAAGCTGGAGCCACTCGGATATTCTCTCAGTGCAAGCGAAATGGGTATGTCTGCCGATGAACATGCGGCACATCTCGGGCTCAATCAATCAAAACAGGAAAAACTTGCTGAAGTAGCTGACATGAGAGTGAAAGTTATCTCAGCGATCCCTCTCGCCATCATCAGCTTTTTTGTCATGGGGTGGGAGATTCTGGCCAAATACGGAGTAGTTCCAGAAATAGGTATTACCACGGAGGAGTTTTTCCATCACCTCCTGCCAATCATGGCGACATATATGCTTTTTGTAGTGGGTAAACCATACCTTCTCGGCTTTTACCGCTTCCTTCGTTATGGCAAGGCGAATATGGACACACTCATTGGTATCGGCACGGCGTCAGCGTTTCTTTACAGCTTTGCCGTTACGGCATTTGAGGATGTACTCAAACCATTTATAAATGTGGAAAATACTTACTACGACGTAACGATAATCGTCATTGCATTCATCGCACTCGGGAAATATCTGGAAGCCCGCTCAAAGATAAAGACCGGGGATGCAATTGAGAAGCTCCTGAATCTTCAGGCAAAAATCGCGCTTGTTATTCGCGAGGGCAAAGAAATAGAAATTTCAGTGAGTGAAGTAAAACACGGGGACCTTATCATCATAAAGCCGGGAGCAAAGATCCCCGTCGACGGAGTGATAGCCGACGGGGAGTCATTCGTAGATGAATCAATGGTTACAGGTGAGCCGATGCCGACACAGAAGAAGGTCGGCGACAGCGTTGTCGCGGGTACGATAAACACAAGCGGCACGTTCACGTTTGAGGCCACAAAAGTCGGCTCGGAAACATTGCTTGCTCAGATCATAAAAATGGTGGAAGAGGCGCAAGGAAGCAAAGCTCCGATACAGGCACTTGCAGATAAAATATCAAGCGTCTTCGTACCTATCACACTTATCATCGCATTTCTCGCGTTGGGAGTATGGCTTTTGCTTGGCACAAGCTCATTCGGATTTTCGCAGGCGCTTTCTTTTGGCCTCGTCTCGTTCGTCGGAGTTCTCGTTATTGCCTGCCCGTGTGCACTCGGCTTGGCCACACCTACAGCGATCATTGTGGGGGTGGGCAAAGGAGCAAAAGAAGGGATACTCATAAAAGATGCAGCCACATTAGAGAAACTTCATAAAGTGAACACAGTTATCGTCGACAAGACAGGAACTATAACCATTGGCAAACCGACGCTCGTTGATATACAAAACCTCTCCGATATGGACAATAGGGAACTGGTTTCCATCCTCGCATCGCTCGAAAAGAAATCGGAGCATCCCATTGCTCATGCGATCGTGAACTATGTGGAAGAACCTGGGATGACAGATGGACAGATGAAAATAGAAAATATTTCGGATTTTGAAGGTCTTCAGGGCAGGGGGATCAAAGGAACGATTGGAGGTGTCGAATATTATGCGGGCAATGCGAAGCTCATGAAGGAACTCGGTGTGACGTTTGACACTTCTCAGATAGAAAAATTTACAGCACAAGGAAAAACACCGGTCATTCTTGCAACAAAAGAAAAAGTCCTTGGATTTGTTATGGTCGCTGATGAAATAAAAACTGAATCAAAACAGGCGGTAAAAGACCTTCATAAGCTCGGAATAAAAGTTGTCATGCTTACAGGAGACGATGAGAAGGCGGCAAAATACATGGCGTCGCTTGTAGGTATTGATGAAGTGGTCGCCCATGTGTTGCCCGAGGATAAGCTCAAGAAAATAAAAGAGTTGCAATCCCAAGGCAATGTGGTGGCCATGGCGGGCGACGGAGTGAACGACGCGCCAGCACTCGCACAGGCGGACATCGGCATTGCTATGGGCACCGGTACGGACGTAGCCATTGAATCAGCAGGTATCACACTTCTCGGCGGAGACATTTCAAAGCTAGTGAAAGCCATCAAGCTTTCAAAAATGACTATGCGTGGCATCAAACAAAATCTATTTTGGGCGTTTATCTACAATGTTCTAGGTATTCCTCTTGCGGCCGGAGTGTTTTATCCGATCTTCGGCTGGCTCCTGAACCCGGTATTCGCGGGTCTCGCAATGGCATTCTCGAGTGTTTCTGTCGTTTCTAATTCGCTTAGGATCAAAGCTATGAAGCTATAGTTCGACTGCGCTGGTTCGACAGACTCACCATAAATCACTATAAATAAAATAATATGAAAACATACACATTCCATGTTTCAGGAACTCACTGCGCATCATGCAAGATGCTGATAGAGAATGTTCTAAATGGAGAGAGTTTTGTAAAAAGTGCACTGGTGGACCTGAAGGGGGAAACTGTTGATATCATTACTGATAGCGAAAAGAACCCGGAGGAGCTCGCCCATATCCTCACTGAAAAGATTAGGCAGAACGGCTACACCTTGTCGGTAGAAAAACTTGCTTCGGAAAAGCAAAACAATAATGTTATTTGGCAGGCCGTCCCGATCGGACTTGGATTCCTTGCTCTGTTCTTTCTTTTACAAAAGTCGGGTATTTTGAATTTGGGCCTGGGTGGGGCGACGACGCCCGCTACAAGTTTTTTGATAGGACTCATCGCCTCGGTTTCAAGCTGTCTCGCGATAGTTGGTGGGCTGGTGCTCTCGCTTTCGGCAAAAATATCTCAGGATAATGTAAGCGATACCAAAACTTTTCTGCTTTTTCACACTGGAAGATTGGTGAGCTTCGCTGTGCTCGGCGGGGTGCTTGGGCTCATCGGCAATGCAATAGGTATAAGCTTTACATTTTCAGCCATCCTAGGGCTTCTGGCCTCCGTGGTGATGCTCTTCCTCGGTTTGAATTTACTCGGAGTGTTTGCGAAAAATAAAATTGCGCTGCCATCGGGAATTTTTGATTTCTTCAGAAAGATAGAACATAAGACACTCACGCCTCTCATCATTGGTTTTGGGACATTTTTCCTGCCGTGCGGCTTTACGCAATCAATGCAGGTAGCCGCTCTTTCAAGCGGTTCGTTTCTTTCAGGATTCTTGATCATGTTCGCATTTGCACTGGGAACTTTGCCGATGCTTGTACTCCTTTCCTTCGGGTCCGCTTCATTCGCTCACTCAAAACATGCACCCTTGTTCTTTAAATCAGCAGGTGTTGTGGTGGTAGGTCTCGGAATATTCGCGCTTCTCGCCGGTCTTGCGGGACTTGGCATTATTAACCCCTTATTCAACATATAATTGCAATATGAGTAAAACCGCTTCAATCATTATATCCGCAGTTGTTCTCGGTTCAGGGCTCATATTTTTTGGTGCTTTACTATCAAAGAACGGCGGGCCTGGAGATGGGGATGTGCAGAATATAGAAATAAAGGATGGCGTTCAATACATTACGGTAGATGCAAAAGGCGGATATTGGCCGAAAGTATCTGAAGCACAGGCCGGTATCCCCACGAAACTCGTAATCAAAACAAACGGCACTTACGACTGTTCGGCAGCACTCGTGATCCGTTCGATTGGTTTTAAAAAGGTTCTGGCTCAAAGAGGAGAAGAGATCATTGATCTTGGTGTGCCAAAAGCGGGGGAGCCGCTTCGGGGGGTTTGCAGTATGGGGATGTACAGTTTTCAAGTGCAATTTAACTAGACATAATTACCCAAAGGGCTGGTTCAAATAAAACCGGAGTAAAATAAAACCGCTCGTAAAATAGCTTAATTAAGCTATTATTTCGGAATGAAATTAAGTATAGGCATAGTCTGAACACAATAAGACACGCCACCTGGTCAGAGCAGAGCAAACTTATCCCATTCTCCTTCGTAATCAAACTCCCTTTACCTGATTGGAGGAATATCAAACAGAGGTAAAACTTGGAGAGCCCTAGACGATTGCTGAAAGCGTGTCCCTAACATTCTCTCGCTCGATGATGTAATCTTTAAAGCAAGGATCACTTTCAGAAAAGACAAGGCAGTTTACTTCGTTGAAGTCAGAACTTGGGATGAGGAATATTCTTTCGATGGGATCAAAGGTGTCGATGCTTACGCTAACCCCAAGCACCTTCTCGAAGTTTCTTACTCTTTCAGGAATAATAAAGCACCAATGCGGCACTGAGTCTCGATAAAATCTCACACAGAAAAGGAGTGGTAGTTCATTCATCAGGTGGTAGATAGTATCCTCATCAATCTGCTTCTTCAGAAGAATGTCTTGAGTCTCTGCCTTAAAGAGAGTATTTATCTTCCTGATTGTGTAGATACCCCTCTTCCACTTAGAAGGCATAAGCCAGTAGAGATGCTCCTGGGCTTTGATAAACATCTCTCGCTTAACTACGGCAGGAAAAGCATTTTCAGAGATGACCCACTCAGAGCGGGGATTACGTCTCATTTTCTGCTTAAGTCTATGCCAGGTTTTGTTGTAGATGCGGGCACCAGTGTAGGTCTCATTGGTGAGTATTTTAATTATTTTATCCCTAGTCCATTTTCCACCATTTGCTGAAAGAATCTTCTCTTCGTTAAGCACTCTGGCTATTTCGCTCGGGTCATACCAGTCCTCCACCAGAAGCCTAAACATCTTTTGAATAGCCTTGGTAGAGCTGTCATTGAGTGGGGTAAATGTTACGCGCTCATTGGCAATCTGCTTATGCTCTCCTTTCTTAAGTATGCGGATAGGCTTTTTATTTACATCTAAGAGTAGTCTGGCCATACCATAGCAGGGAGTGCCACCGGCAGAGTATCCCTGTTCGGATACCTTTACGCAGCCGTAAAAGACCTTATCGCTGAGCTGACGAGAGTATTCAGCCGCCATATAACGCTCTATAGAGGTCTGTAGGTGGCTTATAAGCTGTTGTTCCTCCTTGGGGAAGCCTCGGGACACATAGATGACCTTTTTGCCCATTTGCTTACATCTGAACTCGTAGTAGGCAGCTTCATCCTGATCTTGGAAACGGCCCCACCGAGATACGTCATAAACAAGCACATACTCAAATTCGGGAGCAGTATCATTTAATATCCAATCGTTAAAAAGCTTCTCGAATCCAGGCCTGTTTGAGAGAAGGCCACTTTTACCCTCGTCAGCTTCCTCGTGGATTATTTCAATTTGAAACTGCTTAGCAAATTTCTCTGCGTGCCCACGTTGAATACCAACCGAGTTTTCTTGTTTGTCTTCCGCTGAATGTCGGTAATATGCTACTGCTTTTCGAGTCCGAGCCTGGCTAATAGACAACATAAACTAGAATGCCTTTTGTAGGAGATTACGAAGCTGAGTAAGAAGAGTCTTTTCCTTTGAACTGAATGCGATTCCATCCTTACGCTTTGAAGCTATGGCCTGGATTGCTTGTTCGACAAGGAGTGAAAAGCCGGACTGAATGGTCCTCTGATCTAGCTCATCGATAGTCATATCCGGATCGGTAAGAAAGGCGTAGAGCTCCTTTTCATTGGCAGTAGCTCTCAAGAAAATTTTGCCCAACTTGCGAAAGTCCTTAGCATTTCGGATAACATTGTTCTGAGTCTTTTCAAAAATGATCTGAACTATGTCGTCGATTTCTAGGTCCTTTATTTTTCTTAGCTTATTCTTGAGACGGATAAACTCAGTGCGATTGCTTTGTGAGAGGCCATACTTTTCCATCAGCTCTACATAATCTACTTTTACATCTCTAATCTGAAGAGAGTTAGCAATAATGGTAATCGAGAGACCTAAAACATCCGCAAGCTCTCTATTGGTATTCAAACCAAACTTGGTTTTGATTCTATGGAGGGAGTTGGATTTCTCCATAGGTTTCCAATTTCTTCGGTTGTTCTGTATTTCATATCTTCGAGCCTCAAGCTCTCCATCAGTCATCTTTGGATAGATTCGGCAGGGGATGGTCTTTAAATCTAATCTCTGGGCGCAAATATATCTACGATGCCCATCGACAATCACATACCGATCCTTCTCAACCTCACTCACCTTAATAGGTTCTTCAATGCCATAAGTCTCTATAGACTTCAGGAGCCTGTTCTGGTCTCCGCCAACTCCGAAATCTCGGCGCGGCTGGTCTGGGTCGCGTTCCACGTGCTCAATAGGGAGGTCCCTAAAGAGCGGTTTTATTTTCATCATATAGGTATTTGTCATTGGTAATATGGGATATTTCAGAGCAAAAACAGAATTTCCGCTTAGAGCCAAAATTTCCGCGCAGGAGTAGATTAACACTCGCCTATACCTTTGACAAGGGTTATAATCAAACTATGAGAAAGCCGGTCGCCGAGGCATTCATCCAGCCCTATAAAGAGTTAAAGCACCTCTTAAAACTTAAGGAGAGGTATTGTGAGATGTTTGAGTTCCGAAACGGATTAAAAGATGGTGTCCGACATACACTTGCGGAGACTGGTAAGAACTTTGGAGGCATAAGCGGCAACCGGGTAAGACAACTAGAAGCGAGGGTGATTTTTGAAGTAGGACGCGCAGCAGGAATTTCTACCCCCTTCGATTAACAGTCCTTGACAGAAAAGCCAAAAGGTGCTATACTAACAATAGTAGATCTTTGTAATAACTACTCTTACTTGCCATAGCGGAAAGAGCCTTAAATGGGCTTTCTCCGCTGTGGCAAGGGGCCCAGCAATCGTTAATCACAAACAGGCACGATGTGCCAAGGAGGGGACGATGTCCTCACTCTACACGATCGGACAGATGAACGAACTGGCAGACGCTTTCGAGGCGGACGGCTTCACGGCCGACCAGCTCAAGGCACTGACCTCCCGGGGGCGGCTCACGTCGGTTAAGGCGCTCCTCGAAGGACGCGCCGAGATCAAGATGGTCGAGCCGAAGGCCCCGGAGAAGAATGTCATCACGCCGGTGGCGCTCAATCTCGTGGTCTCCGACGGTGTCTCCGGTAAGGACGGCATCAAGGACCTCGAGAAGGCCCGCTACAACGTGGGCGACTGGGCCAAGGACGTGATGAAGCAGAAGTCCTACGTCGTCAGCAATGGCGTGACCTACAAGCCTGTGGTGCTCAAAGGTGAGTGCTTCACCGACGACGAGCGCGTCACCTCGAACATCCGCAAGGTTGCCGAGGAGATGGGGCTCATCACGCCGACAGCCGAACTCGCTCGGCTGTTGCGGAAGTCTGTCTCCGACGAAGAGATCGCCGCGATGGGACTTTACTGGCTCATCGTGATGCACGAGCCGATCACCGATTCCGATGGCCCTCCGATCGTTCTCGGTCTCCTCCGCGTCGACGCGGGCCGGTGGCTCGACGCCTACTTCGGCTACTCCGACGACAGGTGGGGTCGTGAGTACGGTTTCGTGTTCCTCGCCCCGCAAGAGTAGTTCTTAGCACTTGGTCACTTGGGTCTTTTAGATCCTTTGACCTTTGCCCTTGGGCCCCGCGCCCATCACGCTCTGGAGAACAGCGTGTCCCAAACTCCGGCCCGAGCACTTCGCTCGGGCTTTCCTTTTGTAAAAAATTTCAATTAAGATAAGCAACGGCAGTAGGTGAATATGCGGGAGGCTACGGTGTCCCGCTACCGACCCCAGTATCCATAAGCTGAGAGCGCCTGAGACTACGGTTTCAGACGGAGGGCTTATGTAGACTCTTCAAAAAATGAAGATACTTGGTATAGAGCACTATCGCATTACGATGCGGCATTCGATACAGCCTGTGGATTGAGCCTGGTGCTCTCTTATGGGTAGTGGCGCGGGAGGTGCTTTATACATAACCGATTCCGATGGCAATCCGAACGTTCTCGGTCTCAACCGCAACGACGAAGGCCGGTGGCTCAACGCCTACAACGGCAACTCCGACAACAGGTGGAATCGTGAGAACGGTTTCGTGTTCCTCGCCCCGAAAGTCTTTTCATTTCTCTCCTGCTCTTGCAGGGGAGTTTTGTTTAGCAGTGATCTGCCCATTCCATCCTCCAAGCATCCTTCCTACTTCTTCCATAGGAACGGATAAGTTAATATATTTTTTATTATCGATACCTTTTGCCTCCCAGAGAATTAGCAGTAAGACTTTGAGAGTGTCCCATTTCCTTATGGCTAAACGGATATAAGGTTGCTTCTCCTGCTGGGGAAGAAACCAAGCGATAGATGCTGCTTCAATTGTTTCCACGAACAGACTCTCAATTCTTAAACCGAGAGAATATTTCTGCACTTTTGGCAGATTGTTTTGGTAAGTAATCCAAGTTAAATAACAATTTTTAACTTTTGCTACTACTGGCAAAAGTGCGGGGGGGGGGTAGACTCACCTATATGGGTATTCGGCTTGTTCATAAATATGAGCATATCATTTCTCTTGAAAATCTTCTCCAAGCCTGGAAGGAGTTTCTAAATGGTAAGCGTTCAAGGAAGGATGTGCAGATCTTTGAGCGAAACTTGATGAGTAATATCATAGCTTTAAATAAAGATCTCGCCGAGAAAACCTACCGACACTCGCCTTATCAAGCCTTTAATATCTCCGATCCTAAACCCAGGAATATACACAAAGCAGCCGTTAGAGACAGGCTACTTCATCACGCGATTTATAGAGTGCTCTATCCCTTTTTCGACCGGACTTTTATACACGACTCTTACTCCTGTCGCTTGGAGAAAGGAACACACAAAGCTATAGAGAAATTTAGGAATTTCGCTTATATCGAGAGTCAGAACCACACGAGAACCGTCTGGATTTTGAAGTGCGATATAAAGAAGTTCTTCGCTACGATTGATCACGCCGTCCTGAAAGATATTCTCAAGCACTACATTCCTGACAAGGATATTCTTTGGCTACTTGATCAGATTGTTGATAGTTTCCAGCCAGTCAAAGAAGGGATGGGATTGCCACTAGGTAATCTTACTTCGCAACTGCTCGTAAATATCTATATGAACGAGCTCGATCAATTTGTTAAAAGAGAATTAAAAATCAAGCGCTATATTCGCTTCGCTGACGATTTCGTTATCCTTTCCGGTGATAAGAAGAAGCTGGATAATGTCCTGGTTACTATTCGGCAGTTTCTTGGGAAAAAATTGAAACTAGAACTTCACCCGGATAAAGTCTTTACCAAAACTGTCGCCTCTGGAGTGGACTTCCTCGGCTGGGTTAATTTTCCTGATCACCGGGTGGTAAGGACTACAACTAAGAGGAGAGCCCTAAATGCTGTCCAAGCAAAAGAGGCGAAGACAGAAACAATTCAGTCTTACCTAGGTCTTTTGAGACACGGGAATACTCAGAAATTGATGAAAAGGATTAGCTGGTTTTAGTATCCACGTATTTTCCTTGACAATATAGGGGTATTATAATATAGTTTGACTTGTGAGTGAAAGTGTAGGGAAATTAGCCTAACCCTCGTAAGAGGCACGGCTCTAAAACCATCCAAGTCAGAAAACCCGTCGTCAGGGTTCCTTGGATGGTCGTATGGGGAAACCTATACGTTCTGGGCGAAAGCCTAGAGCTCCTGGCGGCGGGCTTTGTGCGTAAGACAATCAAATCCATCCAAGTGAGCACAGAAAAGAAAATAACCTGGGTAATCGTCTTCTTGATGCTTTCGTTATTTACGACATATGGTCTCTTGGAGGTTTTCTTCTAAGGACATATGCCGAAAATAACTCATAGTCAGTTGATGTTGCTTATATACCTATGTTTATTCGTCCTGCTTGGGATTTCTATTTTTGTATTCCTCCATTCTTTCATCACTTTAAATGATAATCTTTGGACAATTTACGCTCGTGTCTATTTTGTTCTAGCTATAACTTACACTTGGTATATTTTCGGTCTTCTATTCCTAAGTGATATTAGGAAAACCAAATATCCCTCTTACGACAATGAAACTATTGCAGTGGTAGTGCCTTGTTATAACGAACGTCCTGAACTCTTAAAGAAATCCCTAGAGTCTATAATTGCCGCCAAAGGAAATAAGAAAATTCTACTTGTTGATGATGGCTCAAAAAAGGATATAAGAGAGGGAATAGAAAAAGTCGTAAGGGATCTCCAAAAGACATACTCGCAAATTGAAATTCACCTCTTTGAAAATAATAAGGGTAAAAGGCACGCTCTTCATCACGCAGTATCAAAAATGGTTCAGGATAGTGAATTTGTGATAACAGTTGATAGTGATACCGTGCTTGATGAGAATGCTTTAGTGAGATTAGTAGAACCACTAAAAGACCCTCGTGTAGGAGCATCAACTGGCTACATACTTCTCTTGAATGAAAACCAGAATTGGCTTACCAGACTGATAAAAATACATTATTGGATTAGCTTGAATGTATATAAGAAAGCCCAATCTTCAGTAGGGATGGTTGAGTGCTGTAGTGGATGCTTATCAGCATACAAAGCCTCAATAATTAAGGAAATAATTGATGAATTTCTAAATCAAGAGTTCTTGGGAGAACAATGCAACTCCTCTGACGACAGGCACTTAACAAATCTCATATTAAAGCGTAAGTATGAGGTGGCTTATGTGGCAGAGGCTATTGCTTATACAGAAACTCCAGCGACTGTCAGGAGCTTCTTGAGGCAGCAGTTACGATGGAAGAGAGGTTTTATCCGTGAGGCAATCTACGCTCTTACTTATGCTTGGGGAAGCAGAAAGCAACTCTTTTTTGAAATGCTCTTATGGGATTTAACCTTGCTATTCTTTACCTTTGGCTTACGAGTTGCGATTTTGTTTGTCATATTTACCCAGCCGTTATTCTTCCTCATATTTATACTCCCGAGCTGGTTCCTGTTTATGTTCGTCCACTATATTTTTGTTTACCTAGAGGGCAAAGAGAAGGTGTGGAGGTTATTTGTCTATTCAATTCTCCGCGAGCTATTTCTCTATTGGCTCAACATATACGCCTTGTTTACAGCCAGAGACAAACGCTGGGTTACTCGGGGGTAACTCTCTACGACCTGCCACAAGTCGTTAAACTAGGCGATTAAAAGTAAATCCATCCAAGGAAATGAAAAAAATAATTGGAACATTAGCTATTACCGCTTTGATTGCTGTAGCAATGCCCACTCCGAGCTATGCACAGTATGGTGGAGGTGGAGGAGGTATAATCCCTCCTTCAGTAATCAGAACTGGTGGTAGATCTGGACAGTTTAACAGACCTCCAGTAGTGGCTGCTCCTGTGGCTCAAATCAACACAGGTTCAGTCTTGGGAGAGGCAGGTTTCAGGTTTGACTCTCATCTTACTCTTGGTTCTAGAGGGGAAGAAGTAACCGAACTTCAGAAGCTGTTAAAGGCAGAGGGGTTCTTCGGTGTTGAACCGACCGGATACTTCGGAACTATTACCCAGGCGGCAGTAATGGCTTATCAGGCAGCACACAACATACCTACTACTGGTTATGTGGGTAATCTGACTCTAGCCCAGCTTAACAGCACCGTAGTATCTACTACCGTCGAGAGTCCAGAGGTTGCAAGTCTTAAGACCCGAGTTGTGGGACTGATACAACAGGCGATACAGTTGCTTCAAGCACAGCTTGCGGCAGTAGCAGCATCAGGTAGCCGCTAAAGTGAGCAGACAAGTAAATACCAATTCGCAAGCGAGTTGAGTATTTTTGACGTGTCATAATTAAAATATGAGACGAGTAAAGAAATATCTAGTCCCTCATCACAGTAATAACTACCATCCCCACCTTTTCAGGATTACGGGAGTAATTGTTGCTGTGATTGCACTTGTTGGATTATTTTTTGTCTCATCCAAAATACTCGTCCATCTTCCCAAACTAAGCTCATTTGCTGCCGTTTATGCAGGAATGGTTGTCGCTTATACGAACGATGACAGACAGGCAGTGGGAAAAACTGCTTTTGTGCCGAATGACCTGCTAACTCAAGCGGCTCAGCTAAAGGCAAACGATATGGCAGAGAAGGGCTATTTTGCTCACAATAGCCCTGATGGAAAGAAACCTTGGTATTGGATAGAAAAGGCAGGATATGTTTACAAATACGCAGGAGAGAATTTAGCAATTGATTTCATCGACTCTAAGGACGTAACAGATGCTTGGATGTCTTCTCCGGGCCACAAGGCAAATATCCTAAATTCTGATTTTAAGGAAATAGGAGTGGCTACGGCTGTTGGAATGTATCAGGGCAGAGAGACAACTTTCGTTGTGCAAATGTTCGGGGCCCCTGCTGAAAAGCAAGTTCAAGTCGCCAAGGCTACTCCCAAAACAGAGGTTAGATCAACACCTACGGCGCAGGCGGCCTCGATAGCAATTCCAGAAGCTATAGAAAAGAGAGTCGAGGGAGCTTATACAGACAACATCTCTATTATTGAGGAAATAGTATCATCCCCAAAGCGAAGCCTAATCGGGCTTTATAGCCTACTTATCGCCCTGATAGCAAGCCTGATGCTTATTGGGGCTCTTATTGAGTTTAAGAGGCATCACAAAGGTATATGGCTTGCTGGGGGCATACTTATATCAGTATCTGCACTATTTATAATACTTGTGCTCCGATACGGACAGGGGGTTGTTTAACTTTCCTTTTTTATAGCGAGATCGCTAGACGTGAACGGCATCCTAAATGGGTGCCGTTTCCATTTTTACCTTCGAGTGTAAAATACGGGCCAGATTTTATTAATTAGGTATAAGACTATGGAACTATCAGAAGAAAGAATCCAAGAGCTAAAGGAGATTATGCAGAAGGATAGCAGGGAGGAAATAACTGACGAAAAGGCGAGAGAGGCCGCCCATAATTTTGCTGGTTATCTCGACATAGTTTGGGAAGTAGCAAAGAGACACGTTCAAAATGAGAAACGCTTAAAAGCAGAGCCAGATGGTTTCCCGGTCGAAGGAACTTATAATTGCTTAGTATGTTACACCTCAATCAATCCGCAGACTGGCTGGTATCACAAAGGAGGTCAAAGATGTCTAAATTGCCACAGAGCGATCAAGAATGGTGTTATTCCTGCTTATGTAATAAAGCATAGCGATAGTTTCTTTAGGATGTGGAAAGTAGCTGATATGTTTAAAGTGAGAACGGTTTCGGTCAGAAAGATGATCAGGGAAGGGAAGTTGGTGGCCAGGGAAATTACTAATGAGGAAGGCAAGATCCTTGACTATATCTTCCTCAAGAAAGATAACCCAGGGCTAATTGAACGCCACAATCCTGAATGGAAGTCTTATATTCGTCATCGAGACAAAATGACTGAAAAGTCTAAGAGAGAATTTAGAGAGGAGATGCGGAAAGATATGGCAAAATTGAGAAAAAGGAGTAGATTAAAGTAGTCAAAACCAATATGCCTAAGCCAACCTACAATATCTATTGCGACGAGAGCTGTCACTTGTTGAACGACAAAAATAAGTCCTTTGTGCTAGGTGCTATATGGGCAGAGAAAGAGAAGACCTCACAAATCTTCGAGGAGATTCGAGCTATAAAGCAAAAGCACAATCTTCCACCCCACTTTGAAGCAAAGTGGACAAAGATCTCCAAAGCAAAAGCTGAATACTATTGCGAGCTAGTTAGATACTTCTTCGATAATCCCGATCTTCATTTTAGGGTAGTGGTGGTGCCGGATAAGACGGTTCTTGACCATTCTGCCTACTCTCAAGATCACAATACCTGGTATTACAAGATGTTCTACCTTCTTCTTAAATTTATTATAAGAGAAGATGCGGAGTATAACCTTTATCTTGATATGAAGGATACCAGGAGCAATCTAAAGGTTATGGAGCTTAAGCGCATACTCAATATTGCCAGCGTAGAGGATATTGCAATCTCCAGAGCACAACAGATTAGGTCCAATGAGGTGGAGATTATGCAGCTTGTCGATATTTTCGCTGGTGCACTTTCTTATAAGCATAGAGGTCTTAATAAAAATAGTGGCAAGGTCCAAGTTATTAAAGAGATCGAGAGCAAGATAGGAGAGGTTATGCTCACCTCCTCATCTCGTGATGAGTCTAAATTCAATATCCTGATATGGCGTCCGAAGAAATAGATGTAACTCCACCTGAATTAATAGAATTCTCCGGTCGGACAGAAGAATGGAAGGCTTATGAAGAAAGTCTCTTTGAGGTGTTTAAGAAGACTATTGTTGAAGATAAGTTGCGCTTTCAAGGCTTACCAGTCAATCCTAGGCGATTCCCTGAGGAGAAAGGGAAACATTTTACTTTCTGGCATTTAATAACAGAGGGAGAAAAAGAAGAGGATAGAACTCCTGACTTCCAGCGTTGCAAGCGGATCGGATGGGTGTCTTGGATTATCAAGAACTGTGAAAATGAGTCAATAATTTCCTATTGGGAGAGCAGAAGAGGTAGTTCTAAGAATTGGGTTATTTGGTATGAGAAAGGCCAATTTGCAGTAGTCTTAGCAAAAAGAAGCCAATACTTTGTTTTACTTAGTGCTTACCAAGTAACTGATCCTCGCCGCATAAAGTCATTCGAACGAGATAGAGAAGAATATAGACAGAACCGTATAAAAGGCTGAAACCGCCCCTTGCGGGACGGTTTCGGATGCTCCTTCTACTCGTGGTAGATGAGTAGCTATAGTATAGCTCGATTTCCCTTAAAATGCCATATTCAAGGCATTAGTGTGGATAGCAATATAAACGTAATAAGTGAGCTAAACTTTCGGATCTTTTATTGTAAAACAGGCAAATAAGGGGTAAATTTGAAGGAAATTACAATGAAAATTACCCATTATTTGCCTGAATGGAAAGTTTATCTTTGGGAGAAACTTCTGCTCAGTGATGAGCTTGAGGGGAGAAACTATAGAGTAAGCGATTTTATTTTCTTTGAGGAATCAGAACAGCGTGATCTTATAGCTGAGGAAGCACAAGGGTCAGTAGATTTGATAGAAAGAGAAGCCTATTTGGCTCGAATTGAGAAGCGGCTAATGAAAACTGACATTGGCCCGCACGATAACCTGGAGAACCGATATTATTACTTCCGTCCCCAGGAGGTTTTAAAGGCTTTGATCGAGCTACACGATAACTTTACTAAGCCAGTAACAATATCTAATATTCGTATTCCGAAAGGTTATCTGGATTACTATCAAAGTGAGGAGCGCAAGATTGCTGCGCAAAAAGAAAAAGCTAACCTCATTGCTCGAAGTATGGCCTTTTCCCATCATCCGAGCACAGGCAAAGTTACAAAAAGCTATAGAATAGACAATTTTTGTTCCTTGGGGGAGAAACTTTTCAATAAAGTTAAAAATGGAGAGGAGCTCTCAATTGTTGATATAAAAATCTTTGCGGAACGAGGAGCAATAGACCAAATTTGGAAAGCTTTGACCTTTAACTTGAAGATCAATAAAGTAGAACTCTTCAAAAAACTCGATGGATATATTACCGCCTTTATGCTCAACGAACTGGACCAGCCAAGGGGTGTTAGGTATTACGGCTATAGGCAACAAAGAGAAAAGATATGCGCTTCCATACTGATTGCTTCTAAAAAGTATGACAACAGGAATCTTGCTTTGACTTTTAACGAGTTAGCTAAGCTCGGTGGTTGGGAAATAGATAAGAACCATATTCGTTTTTACGAGACAATCATCGCCTTGGCTAGAGCTGGGAATCTAGCAATAAAGAATTTCAGAAAAGAGGAGGTTGTTTTCAAACTTACCGACGAGTTCCCAGACCCCAGCAAGCACCCTCCAAAGGAAATTCTGGATATAGAGAAAGAGAAATCCAGGGTTTCTTCGTTAAAGTTCCCCGATGATCTCAAGAAAGAAAAGGACAGATGGTATGCCGTAAAAAATATACTTGATCTTATATACGACGAACTTCCACCTATTGGTCGAATAAACAAGGCTATCAATATTGCGGACAAGGTTTCTGAGGATAACAAAAGAACTTTATACTATGTTATGAGAAGCGCCTTTGATAATGGGGCTCTGGGTTTTCAAAGCGAGGTAAGTCTTGCCGTCATAAGTAGCGAACCGGCTCGAGAGTTTGTGGAGGGAAGAAATATTCTCGTAAAAAACAGAGATAAGTTCAATGAATATAGAGCGAAAGTTGTTGAGCTCTGCTTGTTTGCAGATAATGTTATATCTTCACCCCAGTCTTCTTCTGATAGTAAAAGAGAGCCAAATAATGCTGATAAGAAGAGATTGCTCATTCTCGAGCATCTAAAGGAGGAATGGGATCTAGAACAAGGTCAAATTGATATACCTCAAAGCGATTGGAATAGATGGATGAGGGAGGCTAGTCTCAATGCCCATCAGCTAGAAAGTGTTCTCAGGCACTTCCAGGATAAAGGTTTGATTAGAAACTTCGAGTTTTTTGGCGAATTTGAATGATATGGATACTATTTTAAGAATCAATTTCTCAAAGGACTTTGGAAAGCTTTATGAAGAATATAAGGCTCAATTTCATTTTGAAGAGATTGATGATATTTCTGAAAATTCCTCACCAGCTATAGGGCAGTCTAAGGACAAGCCGCATACTTTGATAGAGAAAGACAATGGCTACTTAATCCTGGGAGGAGAGAAAATCCAAGTTGGAGGTTGTAGGACCAACAAGTTTAGACTCCTAGAAGCATTGTGCACTCCATTTGGGACAGCTAAAACTATGGATGCTATTTTCGAGCAGATGAATACGAATGGGAGAGATGAAACCTCCGCAGATGCCTATAGGGGGAGATCGGAGAAAGAATCAGCCATCAAAGGGACATTTAAAGAGGTTCAGCGTGTTATTAGCGCACATAAGAAGAAAGTGAAAAATATACCCAAGCTCAAGCTGGAATCTGACTCACTGAAAGTGTGGTTGTCAGTCATTAATTAATTCTCTAAATCTGGTGTGAACAGGAGGGACGGGCGATTTTAATTTTGGTGGATTGGTCCGATTACCCTTAATTTATAAGCTTTTATTGCCCCACTAGTCCCACCGTTTCCCACTCCTCGCGTGGGGTGCGGTGGTTTTTTTATATTGTCTTCGACAGGTCTTTATTAATTAATCAAAATTACAATGACCACGAAGAAAAAAGAAGTTTTCTATTCGACAGGAGACTCGGAAATCTATTACACCTATGACCTCGGCCTCTCGGCGGCACTTGTCTGTCTTGGGTTCAGGCTTTTATTTCTGGATAAGACTAATCCCAATAAGGCTCGCCTTACCTTCAAAAGAACCAAGAGAATTGAGACTGTAGCAGATGCCTACCTTGCCGATACTCTAAAAGTTTCGGCGCGTTCGTATTTCGACAACCTGAAAGCTCTTAAGAACAGACTCTACTCCGATCTATAGGATTCCTTGAAATCTACCGACAACAACCAAAACTCCTATGGATACTGTCATTCTCACAATCCCCGGTCCGGGCAGATTTAAGATAAAGCATTTATCTTGGTATGTTCCCGAGCTTATCTCACGAACTTATCGGGATTTGTCTCCGACTGAGCGTCAGTCATTGCGTCCATATCTCAAGAGGTTTACCTTCCGCCCTCCAAAGCAGGATCGCTATCGTCCGCGAATAGAAATCTTTGAGGCTTTAACCGAGGACAAAAAGGATATGCGCTATATCCTAAAGATCGAGTTCTCTGTTCCTAAGCTGCTATACGGGAATAGTATTCAAGAAGTCCGGGAAAGCGATAAAGAAAAAGTCTTTAACCGCTTGAGATCAGCCCTCCTTGATGCAGGGATACTCATCGAAACTTCGGTAATCGCCAAGGCTTCTGTATCTGCCGCCCATTTCTGCAAAAATGTTCTGTTGCCTAAGAAAATGCAGTTGAGGGAGATTCTCAACGAACTTATTAAGGTGGATATAAGTAAGGTGGTAGATATTTCTGACACGAGGTTTAAGAAAGGAGGGCGGGTGTTGAATATCTATTCCGGCACCATTGAACGTTCAATTTACGACAAGATCTCTGACTCAACCAGACCAAAAAATAAGCGCACAGATAAGGCTCGTATCAATCGAGAAAGAAATTTTGTCGAAAGGCACGGTCTTCAAGATAGCGAAATATTCAGATACGAATATCGGATTAAGAAAACGGCCACAGTTAAGCGAGAGCTTAATTCTGTGTTGGAACGAGATGGGACTAAACTTGTTGTATTTTCTGATCTATTTACCCCTAGTCTCTTTCAGAAAATCGTAAATAAATCCTGGCGGGACATTGTAAGTCGCCCCGCCAATCAGTTAGCTCTCCTAGGTCCGGTCGATAAACTTAATCTTTTCCTCCATATCCTCTCTGAGGCAGGTAAGCAGGGAGGGGCTCATAGTATGAATAATGGCTTGATCTCCTATGGATTAACCGTTGCCATTATTGAGCACGGAGCTAAAGAAGTGAAGGGCGTCATCTCTTCTCGTTGGAATGGAGATCACACGGAGCGTTTAACAAAGAAAATTGAGACAGCTTCACTCTTGGCTAAGGGGCTGCCTTACTCTAACTGTATTTCTTTTGTTAGTGCAGCTCTTGAAAAGTTTGAACCCATCGGTTTATCAATAACGCCTGAGACGGAGTAATTTATGAAAACTCCGTCGAAGAAAAATAAGCATCTTCCAACTCCTGAAATTGTATATGTTCAAGTAGAAGGCGGAGAGCGGAATCTCGATAAAGCATTCGCCGTGCTTTTTGAAGAAGTAATGAGGCGAAGGAGGTTATCAACAGCCACTAAGGCATCTTTGAACAACTAGGTATATAATATGATTATGGAATTTTTAACAAATGACGAGGTGGCAAAAAGTCTAAGAGTTAATTCTCGAACAGTAGACCGCTGGCTTAATCGCGGCATTCTCAAGGGTTATAAGCTTGGCACTGGGAAAACCGCGATGTGGCGTATCCCAAAAGAGGAGGTCAAAAAATTTCTCGATAAGCATAGAAATAAAAAATGAACCCATCCACTCCACAAATCAAAAAGCTGATCGCAACTTATTACAGAGTATCAACTTCCAACCAGGAGGAAAATCAGACTATTCAGACTCAGATTGCCGCGGTTAAAGAGTTTGCTCAAAAGAATGGCTATACGATAGTCAAAGAATATAAAGATGATGGTTGGAGTGGCGATAGCTTGGCCAGGCCGGACTTGGACCAGCTTCGTGTAGATGCCAAAAGTAAGATGTGGGAAGCGGTTCTGGTCTATGATCCAGACAGGCTTGCTCGTAGGTATTCATATCAAGAGCTGGTAATGGATGAACTCAGAGAAGCAAATATCGAAGTGATATTTGTAACCACTCCTGCTCCAAAAAATGATGAAGATAGGATTTTGCACGGAGTAAAGGGTCTGTTCGCTCAATACGAGAGGGCAAAAATATCTGAGCGTTTTAGGCTGGGTAAATTAAGAAAAGTAAAAGAAGGTCATATCCTTACTACCGAAGCTTTGTATGGATATACCTATGTTCGCAAGAACGAGAAGGTCCACGGCTATTACGAAATCAATGAAGAAGAGGCGAGAGTCGTCAGAATGATTTTCAAATGGATAGCCGATGAAGGTATGACAATGCGGGGTGTGGTGAAAAGGTTGATGGAGATGAAAATAAAACCTAGGAAGAGCAAGAAGGGCGTGTGGGCAACAAGCACTCTTACTACTATGCTTCGCCACAAGGGATATATAGGAGAAGCACATTGGGGCAAGTCTTATGCTGTAGTGCCGGAGAACCCTTACAAAGAGCAAAAATATAAAAAGCAGAAAAAGACTAGTAGGAAAGATAGGCCAGAAGCCGAGTGGTATATCATTCCCATTTCAGCGATCATTGATAAAGATTTATTTGATCGCACCCGTAGACAACTTGAAGCCAATTTTGCTTTAGCAAAAAGAAACAGGAAGAACGAATTTCTTCTGGCTAATAAGATGTGGTGCACTTGTGGATCTAGGAGATGCGGATGTGGTCCTAAAAGTGGACGTTATCTTTACTACCGATGTAATGACAGGATCAAACAATTTCCTCTTCCGACCCAATGTGTTGAAGGGGGCTTGAGTGCCAAGGTAGCTGACAAACTCGTGTGGCAGAAAATAGCTGGGCTGATGAGTTCGCCTGAACTTTTACTAAAACAAGCCGAAGGTTGGCTTAATGGTCAGCAGTCGAAGTCGGAAAGTTCCTCGGTTGATATTAAGGATCTTGAAAAAGAAGTCAGGAAGCTCAAAGAGCAGGAAGAAAGATATAACAAGGCTTATGGTGCTGGGGTGTTTACTCTCGAGCAGCTTAAGGATTACACGGTCCCTCTAAGAGAGAGAATTGAAGCTGTAGAGACCCAAATGGCTAAAGCTAAAGAGGAGAGAAACCACAGTAATTCTCTCGGTATTCCTAATAAGTCAGAGATCGAAGAATTTACTAAAGAGGCGAGTGAAGTGTTTAAGGACTTGAATTTCGGGCTTAAACGGGAGATAGTATTGAACACGATTGATAGAATTGTAGGAAACCAAAAAGAATTAAAAGTATATGGAAACATACCAGTTAGTCGCGTAGGCAATGTCTTATTCTGCTCTAAGCATCGGAATAGTCGGCCTACCGAATGTGGGGAAGTCCACGCTTTTTAATACACTTACGAAAAAGAGCGTGCCAGCGGAGAATTATCCTTTTTGTACTATTGATCCATCTGTGGGCATTGTGCCGGTACCGGATGAACGCTTGGGGAAACTCACGGAGTTAAGCAAATCTCCTAAAACAATTCCGGCGGTCGTTGAATTCGTGGATATCGCAGGACTTGTGAAAGGTGCATCGGAAGGGGAGGGGCTCGGAAATAAATTTCTTCAGAACATTCGTGAGGTGGATGCTATTGCTGAAATGGTGCGCACTTTTAAAGATGACGACATTATTCATGTTGCCGGAAAAGTGGAACCACTTTCAGATATCGGTGTTATCAATCTTGAGTTGGTGTTGGCTGATGATGAAACCGTAACAAAGCGATTAGGTAATCTCGCACGTGATGTGAAAGCGGGGAACAAAGAAGCAATAGCAGAAGAAGCCGTACTTCGTAAAGTGGCGGAGGTTTTGAAGAAAGGAGAGATGGCAAATACTTTGCGGCTAACAGATGAAGAAAAGAAAATCGTCCAAGGAATGCATCTTCTCACCATGAAGCCAATTCTTTATATTCTGAATACATCGGAAGCAGGGGAGAATGTGGCGGATGAAATAGCGGCAAGTATCCCTGGCCGTTTTGTGAAAGTGGACCCTGTTTTTGGAACGGGCTTGGATAGTTTAATAAAAGAAAGCTACGCCCTGCTTGATCTCATTACTTTTTTTACTACAGGCGAAGATGAAACTCGTGCGTGGACTATAGAACGCGGCTCAACGGCTCCCATCGCTGGAACTGCCATTCACACGGATTTCAAAGATAAATTCATCCGTGCCGAGGTGGTGGCTTGCGATAATCTTTTAGAAGCCGGCAGTTATGCTGTCGCTCGTGAAAAAGGATGGGTGAGAACAGAAGGAAAAGAATATATCGTGCAGGATGGGGATGTGATTGAGTTTAGGATATAAAGGTAAAAGACACCCCCGGAATTCGTCGTATAATATACATATCATGAACCAATCAAATATCACCAAGTGGGCGCTTGTGGCGGGAATCGTTATCGTACTCAACCTTTTCTTTAATTACGCTTTGTCTCTTATTTATAAAGAGCCAATGTATGAGGCATATTGCCCTGTGAGCCAGGTGAATGAAGCTATAACTACTCGTGAGCAGTGTGTGGCTGTTGGCGGACAGTGGAATGAAAACGCTTATTACGGAAAGCCGATACCCGCAAGCGAGGTGAGAGATATGGTGAAAGGGTATTGCAACCCGCAGTTCAAATGTGCCACTGATTATGAAACTGCACGCAAAGCTTATGACAGAAATGTATTCGTAACACTGGTGCTTCTCGGCGCTGCCACTCTTGCCGTCGGGAACTTCTTTAAGGGAAATATGCTTCTCGGCCAGGCACTTTCTCTTGCCGGTGTACTCTCCTTCATTATCGCAAGCATGCGCTATTGGACATCTGCGAATAACTTACTGAAAGTTGTCATTCTGGCCATCGCACTTGTGCTTTTGGTGTGGGTGGCAATGAGGAAATTCAAAGATTAAATTTCGTTCGTTACTTACTCATAAGTTAAGGTATAGAGGCAGAAATATAGTATATTTTGGTTATGAGTAAGTACGACCATTCAAAAATAGAAAAGAAATGGCAGAAACGCTGGGAAAAATCCGGTATTTTTGAGGCGAAAGAAAAAACAGATAAACCGAAATATTATTCCCTAATGGAGTTTCCTTATCCTTCTGGGGACGGGCTCCACGCTGGCCACGTGCGTGGTTATACAGCCATGGATATCATCACTCGCAAGAGGCAGATGGAAGGGTACAACGTGCTGTATCCGATAGGTTGGGATGCATTCGGTTTGCCTACTGAAAATTTTGCTTTGAAAACTGGAAAAGACCCGCGAGTTATCACAAAACAAAATACCGATAATTTTCGTGAACAATTCAAAT
The DNA here is from genome assembly GCA_964582295.1 of uncultured Candidatus Saccharibacteria bacterium. Lineage (GTDB taxonomy): Bacteria > Patescibacteriota > Minisyncoccia > Phycocordibacterales > Zambryskibacteraceae > 12-FULL-44-12b. Next base: position 105,882 of record CAZOQP010000002.1, on the reverse strand, counting down.
CGCTTGGTATGTCGTTTGATTGGTCGCGGGAAATAAATACCACCGATCCTAAATACTACAAATGGACGCAGTGGATATTCCTGCAATTTTTAAAGAAAGGTTTGGCATACAAAGCCAAAGCTACTATCAACTGGTGCCCGAAAGATAAAATAGGCCTCGCAAACGAGGAAGTAGTTGACGGAAAATGTGAACGCTGTGGTACGCCGGTGGAGAAGCGGGAGAAAGAGCAGTGGATGCTTGCCATCACTAAATATGCAGAACGTTTAGATAAAGACTTGGATGACGTTGATTATCCGGAACGTGTAAAAACCCAGCAGAGGAATTGGATAGGGAAGTCTGAAGGAGCGGAGATAAATTTTGAAGTTGATAATTTAGGAAGTTTGAAGATCTTCACAACGCGGCCGGATACTATTTTCGGTGCCACTTATCTTGTGTTGGCTCCAGAACACCCAATGGTGCAAGAATTGCAGGAAAAAATAGAGAACAAGGAGGAAGTTGTACGATATATCGTACAAACTAAAAACAGGACAGAAATTGACAGGACTGCGGAGGGGAAAGAGAAAACTGGAGTAGAGCTAAAAGGGATCAAAGCGGTAAATCCGGCCACCAAAGAAGAAATCCAAATATGGATAGCTGATTATGTTCTGCCTCATTACGGCACAGGCGCCATCATGGCCGTGCCGGCGCACGATGAAAGGGATTTTGAATTTGCAAAGAAATACGATCTGCCGATAAAGGAGGTGATCGTGCCGAATATCATTGATGAAAAGAATCCGCCAGTTTCAGGAAAAACAGTAGTAGAAAGAAAAAATGTTCACCCGATAGTCAGAGATCCGAAAACCGGAAAATATCTTGCAATAAAGTGGCGAAATTTTCCGTGGACTACATTTCCAATGGGAGGTGTGGAGGATGGTGAAGATATCGTGGAGGCAGCAAAAAGAGAAGTGCGGGAGGAAACAGGTTTTATTAATTTGAAACTTATAAAAGTTCTCGAGGGGACAGTGAGGGCAGAATATTTTGCCGCGCATAAAGATCAAAACAGGGTGGCTTTTACAAGGGCGGTGGTTTTCGACCTCATTGATCATGAGCAGGTAGAATTGAACGAAGAGGAAAAAAATAATCACGACATAATTTGGCTCAATAAATCAGAGCTGAATTACAATGTCATGACTCACGCAGAAGTGGGGGAATGGGGTATTAAAATGAATTCCAAAAATGGAGCATATACAAAAGCCGGAGTTCTTGTGAATTCAGATAAATTCAATGGTGGGAATTCAATTGATGTAAAAGACGAGATCATAAAATTTGTCGGCGGAGAAAAAAAGACCACATTCAAACTCCGTGACTGGATATTCAGCAGGCAGAGATACTGGGGTGAGCCGATACCTGTCATTCACTGTGAAAAATGCGGGGTTGTTCCAGTGCCAGAAAAAGATCTTCCCGTTGAACTGCCTAAAGTAAAAAATTATCAGCCGACAGATACCGGTGAATCACCGCTCGCGGCAATTGATAAATGGGTGAATGTGAAGTGCCCGCAATGCGGAGGTAAGGCTAAAAGAGAAACAGATGTGATGCCAAACTGGGCTGGTTCCAGCTGGTATTTTTATCGTTATTGCGACCCTCATAATGGAAAAGTATTTGCTTCCAAAGAAGCACTTGAAAAGTGGTTGCCTGTTGATTGGTATAACGGTGGAATGGAACACACAACACTTCATCTTTTATATTCCCGTTTCTGGCACAAATTTTTATTTGACGAGGGACTGGTTCTGGGACATGAGCCATACAAGAAACGTACCTCCCACGGCCTTATTTTGGCTGAAGGCGGCGAGAAGATGTCTAAATCGAGGGGGAATGTCATAAACCCGGATGAGATAGTTAAAAAGCACGGGGCAGACACTTTGCGCATAGCAGAAATGTTCATCGGTCCCTTTGAACAAGCGGTTTCTTGGTCCGTGGATTCCATTGTAGGACCGCGACGTTTTTTGGAGCGAGTGTATGCCCTTGCAGAGAAAGTTAGTGATACCCCTGTTCCGCTTACAGACACATCTATTCTTGAAAAAACAATAGAGAAAGTTTCGCGGGATATTGAAAGCATGAGTTTCAATACTGCCATTTCCCAACTTATGATCCTTGTGAACACGTGGGAAAAGGAGAAGAATATTTCCCAAAAAGATTTTAAGCGTTTTATTTCTCTTCTTGCTCCCTTTGCACCTCATATAGCGGAAGAACTGTGGGAAAAGAGCGGAGGTGAAGGATTAGCGAGTGAAGCAGAGTGGCCGCAGGCGGAAAGTGTCGCGGAAGATGTTTTAGCGAAAGTGGCTGTGCAGATAAACGGCAAAACAAGGGGAGTGGTGGAAGTTGCTGCGAATGCTTCGGAAGATGACGTGAGAAAGGCAATAGAAAATTCCCTAAACCTTAAAAAGTTCCTTACAGGCCCCTTTAAACGCTTCATATACGTACCCGGGAAGGTGGCGAGCATCGTTATTGAGTAGGATAAATATCCACAATTTGGGGGTTGCTTGACTTTATTTACCCATAGTGATAGAACTTGTAGGACAAATTAAGCCATTATGAAGAAAACCAGCCCAAAGAAGGCAAAAGTAAAGCTCTCCTTCAAGCCAAAACAAGTGGTGAAGAGGTTGCTTTCCGTTCTTCCTGTAAGGGCAAGAGATATAATGACTCGCCGCTATGGCCTGGGACCCGAGACCAAGCCCATGACGCTTGAAGCTATCGGCAATAAATATGGAATCACTCGCGAAAGAGTTCGACAGATAGATGCTTATGCGCTTCAGAATATCCGCAAATCAAAAGAATACTCAAAAGAGACGGCAGCTTTTGATGAATTGAAGGCCGCGGTAAAAACTCTAGGTGGCGTTGTGACGCATGAAGACCTCATGGAGGAATTTGGTGCGGATGATTCAACTTCCAATCACATTCATTTTCTTTTGGTTTTGGGCGAGCAGTTCACAAAAGAAAAAGAGGATGAGCAGTTCAAACAGCGCTGGCATGTGGACAAAAATCTGGCTAAGGCCGTTCATGGAGCTTTGGAGAAACTTTATTCTTCTCTTGATGATAATGAACTCGTGCCTGAATCGGAACTCGTGAAGAATTTCCTGGAATACGTGAAGGAAGTTTCAGATGAATACAAGAACGAAGAAGTTATCAGACGCTGGCTCAATGTTTCCCACAAGATAGGGAAGAATCCTCTCGGTGAATGGGGTAAAACCACTTCTGCGAATGTGAAAGCCAAGGGTATCCGCGATTACGCATATCTTGTTATCCGCAAACACGGTTCTCCTATCCATTTCCGTGATGTTGCCAAGGCCATCACCACCTATTTCAACAAGCGCGCTCATGTAGCGACTACCCACAACGAGCTTATAAAGGACGCACGTTTTGTTCTGGTTGGTCGCGGTCTATATGCTCTTCGTGAATGGGGATACATGCCGGGAGTGGTGAAGGATGTCATTGTGAATATCATTGAAAAGAACGGCCCGATGCATAAGGACAAGATCATAGAAAAAGTTCTCAAGGAACGCTATGTGAAAGAGAACACTATTTTAGTGAACCTTCAGAACCCCAAGCTTTTCAAAAAGGACAAGGAAGGAAAATACCATTTTGTAGTTAAGGAATAAAAAATAAAACCCCTTTAAAGGGGTTTTATTTTTGAGGTACAATATAAAAGATGCTTGATCTGTTTGTACAAAAAACATTTTTCATCCGCATATGGGAGTCGCTTTTAGTGCTCGGCGACCTATGGACTATCTGGGTGCCTGTTTTTCTCGGCTCCCTTTTTTATACGATTTGGATGAAATATGTGAGGACTAAATTTATAACTGGAATGAACCCAGTGCTCCTTGAAGTCCGTGTTCCGAAAGAAGTCAGCAAATCTCCTGTGGCTATGGAAGTTTTTCTCAATGCTCTGGTTGAAAAAAGCTCCGGTACATTCACGGAAGTTTTTATTAAAGGCAAAACGAGGCCATGGTTCTCTCTTGAAATAGTATCGCTCGGTGGCAATGTGAAATTTTTCATATGGACACCCACATCACAAAGAAATCTTATAGAGGCCCAGCTTTATTCGCAGTATCCCGGAGTAGAGATATTTGAGGTTCCTGATTACGCACTACCTATTAATTACGACCCGGAAGTAATGACATTGAATGGTGCACAATTAACTCTTACGAAAGTAGATGCTTACCCTATAAAAACTTATATTGATTACGGTTTGGACAAAGACCCGAAAGAAGAATTTAAAATAGACCCTATCACCCCTATCTTGGAATTCCTGGGCAGTCTTAAACCGCAGGAGCAGGCATGGGTGCAGATACTGGTTGAGGCGCACAAAGAGGAGGGAGCAAAAGAAGGAAGGATATTCGTAAAAAAGGAAGATTGGAAAAAGGCAGCCAAGACGGAGATAAGGAAAATAATCAAAGAAAGTGTTTTTGCACCCGAAGAAAAAAGTGATGAGAAAGTGCGGCTAGATTATTCAAAACTTTCGCCGGCAGAAAAAGATACCATCATGGCTATAGAGAGAAGTATTTCCAAGAATGCCTTCAACACCATGATCCGGACCGTTTACTTTGCTCCCAAGGACATTTATTCTTCTGCCAACAACGGTGGACTTATAGGATGTTTCCGTCAGTACAGTTCGCAGACACTAAATGGATTTAAAAAGGACTGGGGCCCTACATATGATTACCGCTGGCAGGATTTCAAAAAGAAAAAAGAACATAAAAACAAAGCCAAGCTCCTGGAGGCATACAAGCGCCGTGCTTTCTTCCACCCTCCCTTCAAGAATTTTCACGGCAAGCCATTCATTTTGACGGTAGAAGAAGTGGCTACTATTTTTCACTTGCCGGGTCAGGTTTCTACCACCCCGACATTTGAGCGTGTTCTCTCGCGCAAGAGCGAAGCTCCTGCCAATCTTCCCGTATAAATGTCTCTGCCCTTTTTACAACGAGGCCTCTTTAAGGTCGTGGTCGCGGTTGTCGCGACCTTATTTTTGTTTTTGATTATCGGTTTTGCTTTTTCGCCGCCCCGTTCTTCATATCCGGCGTTTTTTGAGGTCAGAAACGGAGCAGGATTAAACGAGATAGCGGAAGGTCTCAAAAAGTCAGGGATTATCAGGTCTGCATTTCTTTTCAAAACCTGCGCATTCCTCTCGGAGGGCAGCAGGGCTTCCGTTGCCGGCATATATGAATTTGAGGATCCGCTCGGACCCTGCACTGTGGCGCTTCGCATTGTGGACGGAAGATTTTCCCTGATTCCTATCCGTACTACCATTCCTGAAGGTTTTTCAAAAAAGGATATCGCTTTGCGGCTGACCGCTCTTCCGCGCTTCAACATAGATAATTTTATGAAAACGGCGCCTGAAGGATATCTTTTTCCAGATACTTATTTTTTCAGCCCCTCCATGAATGAGACGGAAGTGATAAAAATGATGACCGACAATTTTGAAAGAAAAGTGGAGCCGCTTTCAGAAGATATTGAAAAATCAAACAGAACTCTCAAAGATATAATCATCGTGGCGTCTCTGGTGGAGTTAGAGACGAAATTCCCGGAGGACCGGCCGATAGTCGCGGGTATTTTGTGGCGGCGTCTGGATATGAAACTGCCTCTTCAGGTGGATGCGGCGTTCGCTTATATAAACGGCAAAGGCACTTTTGAACTCACGTTGGACGACCTGAAAATAGATTCTCCATATAACACTTACAGGTATGCAGGGCTACCGCCTACACCTATCAGCAACCCCGGGATTGATTCAATAAAAGCGGCTGTGGACCCAGCAAAAACAAATTACATTTATTTTCTTTCGGACAAAGCGGGGCGTATGTATTATGCAAGGACATTTGAAGAGCATCAGGTTAATAGGGAAAAGTATTTGGGACGTTGAAAATGTGTTAGATTGGTCGCGATGAAAAGGGTCAAAGTGGTGGTAGGGATGTCAGGAGGAGTGGATTCCTCTGTTTCGGCGTATCTTCTGAAAGAGCGTGGTTTTGATGTTTCTGGGGTATTTATTGAAACATGGCACCCGGAAGGCTTCCCGTGCAACGAAAAAGAAGAGAGACGTGATGCTATGCGTGTGGCGGCGCATTTGAATGTTCCGCTTTATATTGCAGATGCTAAAAAGCAGTACAAAAAATATGTGGCGGACGAAATGATACGCGAATACAAAGCGGGAAGAACTCCTAATCCTGATATTCTCTGTAATAAGTTCGTGAAGTTCTCTACATTGTTTGAAATAGCAAAAAAACTCGGAGCTGATTTCGTAGCTACAGGGCATTACGCACGCATCTCGGTTAAAAACGATGAAGCATTTTTAAGTGAGCCGAAAGACTCACAGAAAGATCAGACGTATTTCCTGTGGGCAGTACCACCTGAAGATCTGGAAAAAGTCATATTTCCTCTTGAAGCTCTCACTAAAAAGGAGGTAAGGGCTTTGGCAAAGAAAGCCGGCATTCCAGTAGCAGAAAAGAAAGATAGTCAGGGAATTTGTTTCCTTGGCCCACTAGACCTAAAGGAATATCTGAAAATATCTATTCGTGAGAAGAAGGGAAGTGTTCTTGATGAGGCAGGGAGAAAAATAGGCACTCATAATGGCGTGTGGTTTTATACGGAAGGGGAGAGACATGGATTTAGAGTGGAACACGAAACGTCCGACGATGAGCCGTTGTATATTTTAAAAAAAGATATTAAAAGGAACGTGCTGGTGGTAGGCCCACAAAAATCCCTGGCCCGCGAATATACCCTCAAACTATCAAACGTATCAATTTCCTATTCTAATGTTCTTAAGAACATTAGAATAGGAAAGGAAGGGATAAGTTGCGAGGCAAGGTTTCGTTATCGCCAGCCAAAACAGAAAGTTAAACTCTTCCGAAAGGGTAAGTCGCCGACAGGAGAATGGTATGTATCTGTGAAAAGTCCATCACCAATAGCCGCCGGGCAGTCCGTAGTTTTTTATAGTGGCAGGAATATACTCGGAGGAGCCATTGTGAGTGGGGTATAATTGGTCTTAATGGGGCAGATTTTTATAGTAAAAGAAAACGGCGGACGGGAGATATTTGATGAAGGAAAACTTCACCATTCTTTGGTTCAGGCTGGCGCAGAGGAAAACACTGCTGATGAAATAGTTAAAAAGATCGTTGGGACTCTGGTGGATGGCGCACTCACCGCGGAAATTTATAAAGAGGCATTTGAGATTTTACACAGTTCGCATACCAAAGCGGCCCGCCGGTATTCCCTGCGCCGCTCTGTCATGAATTTAGGCCCCACAGGCTTCCCGTTTGAAGATTATGTAGGTGAGATACTTCGCCGAAAAGGATTTGAAGTGAAAACCCGCCAGATGGTTTTGGGTGAGTGTGTACCGCACGAGATAGATGTGGTGGCCTGGAATGAAAAAGAATTGATCATGGCTGAGGCAAAGTTCCATAACGAGCTCGGGGTGAAATCTGATCTGAAAGTGGTGCTTTATGTGAAAGCACGCATTGATGATCTGGATGAGACAGTTTTTCATTATGGTTTTGATAGAAAGCTCACGGAAGGGTGGCTTATCACTAACACCAAATTCACCACTACCGCTATTCACTATGCGGAATGCAAAAAGCTGAAGCTCGTGGGATGGAATTACCCTGAAAAAGGAAATCTTCATGATTTTATTATGGAAACTAATGCGGTACCCGTTACAAGCATCGGCAGCCTTGATCAGTTCCAGAAACAAACCCTTCTATCGCAAGGCGTTATCTTGTGCGACACTATCGCAAGTGACCCACTTATCCTGGACACACTTAGCTTGCCGGAAGATAAAAAAGAGATGGTTCTTCACGAGATAAAGGACCTGCAGTAGTTATAATTTACTATCATGAAGGAGCCGAAAATAATTTTTTTAGATACGGAAACCACGGGGCTTACCGATAAAGACCGGCTGGTACAGCTTTCATACAAAGTATGGAAAACGGATGAAGATTCCACGGAGCTTTTCAGGCCGCCCGAAGATGTGGAATTGTCTTTTGAGGCGAGTAGTGTTCACCACATCAGCCGGGCGATGGTTGCGGATAAACCATTATTTTCCGAAAGCCCCATGAAAGTCCGCTTGGCGGAATTATTCAGTGAAGATTCAATAGTGGTAGCCCATAATGCCGCTTTTGATCTTTCAATTTTGAAATCTGAAGGGTTGATACCCGCTAAATATATTTGTACTTTAAAAGTTGCAAGGTTCTTGGATGATGAAGCAGTGTTGAGCCAGCACAAGCTTCAATATCTGCGTTATGCTCACGGGATAGAAGTGGAGGGCCAAGCTCATGACGCCAGGGGGGATGTAGCCGTACTTGAAAAACTGTTTGAGTTTTATCTAAATAAAATGGACCTTCAGCAAATGATGGAAGTATCGGGCAAACCCAGCATCATAAAGCGCTTTTCATTTGGAAAATACAAAGGTCTGACCGTTGCCGAAGTTCTCCAAAATGACAGGGAATATCTGGAATGGTTTTTGGCAACCAAAAAGAAAGAAACTCCGCAGAATGAAGACTGGATATATACACTGACACAGATTCTTGGTCATTGATATCGGTATCTTCTATTCTAATGTTCTTAAGAACATTAGAATAGAAGATAATGAATGTATTATAATAAAAAGCATTATGAAAAATTTTAGAGATATTGAACGGGTGATAAAAGGGTTCGCAAACCATCGTAGGATTGAAATTCTAGCTTTACTCTCAAAACAGCCCGATCTTTCTTTGAGCGAAATATCTGAAATCTTAAAGATAAATTTCAAAACTGCCAGCGAGCATATTCGTCGTCTTGCCATTGCAAAACTTGTTTGGAAAAGAAATGATGCAAATTCTGTAAGACATGTTCTTTCTCCTCTCGGTAAGACTATTCTCAAGTTCTTAAGAACATTAGAATAGAAAAATATAATGGATATAGAGAATAAAGATGGGAGGTTTGAAAAGTTGAAAGAGATGAAGGATGAGATCGTAAGAGGGGGGGACTTGCCTTTGTATGCGGAGCGTTTGGGGGCGGGGCAGCTGCCTGTTATTGGGGAGGGTAGCCACTATGCGAAAATAATGTTCATAGGGGAAGCCCCTGGCGCCAATGAGGCCAAAACCGGAAGGCCTTTTGTAGGGAGAGCCGGCAAAATATTGGACGAACTTCTGGAATCGGCGAATATCCCGCGTAAGGATGTGTATATTACAAACATAGTGAAGGACCGCCCGCCCGGCAATCGTGATCCCTTCCCGGAGGAGATAGATGCTTATAGCCCGTACCTTGATCGTCAGCTTGAGATAATCCGCCCGCAGGTTCTGGCCACTCTCGGGCGCTTTTCCATGAAATATATTCTGGATAAATTCAATTGCATTGAAAAAGATGTACCGATATCTCAGTTGCACGGCACGGTCATAGAATGTGATGCTCCCTACGGCCCTATAAAAGTGGTTCCCCTTTATCATCCTGCGGTTGCGATTTACAACCAAGCCCAAAAACCGACCCTTATACAAGATTTTGCTGTTTTGAAGACGCTTATATAGAATAAGCCGATACCAGTCATGAAAAACACTCTATATACCCCTCCGAAAAAAATCCTGGAACGCTATGCCGATGTCCTGGTGAATTTTGCATTGGGTGGCGGGAAAGGAATAAAAAAAGGAGATGTCGTTTTGGTACAGGTGCCTGAATTTGCCAAACCTCTTTATGCGGAAATATTAAAGGCAGTATGGAAAGCTGGCGGGCATGCTATTGGAAGATATTTAACGAGTGACGACATACTTTTCAAAGAGGGTCGAGAATTTTATCTGCGAGCGAGCAAAGAGCAGATAAATTTTTTCCCAGACAAGCTTATGCGAGGACAGCTTGAACAGATAGACCATTCTCTTTTCATAATTTCAAAAACTGATCCTAAATCGCTTCAGGGGGTTGATTCAAGAAAAATGATGAGGCGGGGTGCTGCCTGGAGACCTTATATGGATTGGCAGAATGAAAAAGAGAATAAGGGTAAATTTTCCTGGACTGTCGCTCTTTACGGCACTCCGGGTGAAGCCAAAGAAGCGGGACTGACAACAAAACAATACTGGGGAGAGATCATAAAAGCGTGCTTCCTGGATAAAAAGAATCCTCTATCAGAGTGGAAAAAAGTGTTCCAACAGATAGAAACTTACAGGAAAAAATTGAACGCTCTAAAAATAGAGAAAATTCATGTCAAAGGTCCCGATGTGGATCTGTGGGTAAAGCTTGGTGAAAAAAGAGCTTGGGACGGGGGACGGGGTGCCAATATTCCGAGCTTTGAGATATACACTTCTCCAGACTGGAGAGGTACCGAGGGCTTTATAAAGTTCAACCAGCCGCTTTATCGCTACGGAAATCTTATAGAAGGGATTGAATTGGAATTCAAAGAAGGCCGAGTGATAAAAAGCCGGGCGCGAAAAAACGAGAAGGTGCTCAAGGCCATGATAGCTACCGAAAATGCAGACAAGGTGGGAGAATTCTCTCTTACAGATAAAAGATTTTCTCGTATTACTAAATTCATGGCGGAAACCCTTTTTGACGAAAATGTGGGTGGGCCGCACGGCAATACCCATATTGCTCTCGGTAATGCGTATCACAATTGCTACACGGGAGATCCTGCAAAAGTTTCCAAAAAAGAATGGGCACGATTGGGCTACAATCATTCTTCTGTCCACACGGATATCATTTCTACTGCGCCGCGCATCGTTACCGCGTATTTCCGCAACGGAAAGAGCAAGGTCATATATAAGAACGGCCGCTTCGTAATATAAAATATGAATTCTCAAGAAATAAGACAAAAGTTCCTGGATTTTTTTGAAAAGAGAGGGCATACGGTCGTTCCTTCGGCATCTCTCGTCCCGGAGAATGATCCTTCGGTACTTTTCACTACTGCAGGAATGCAGCAGTTCAAGCCGTACTACATAGGGCAGAAAGATGCGACAAAGGATTTCTGCTCCCTAAATACCGTTTCCATACAGAAATGTGTGCGTACTTCGGATATTGATGAAGTAGGTGACGAAAGCCACCTCACTTTTTTTGAAATGCTTGGGAACTTTTCTTTCGGAGGATATTGGAAAAAAGAAGCTATTCAATATGCGCATGAATTCATAACAAAGGAAATGGGTCTGAAAATAGACTATGTCTCGGTTTTTGAAGGCGAGATTTCGCCAGCTGGCGAAGTGCCTGCGGATACTGAATCCGAAGAGATCTGGAAAAATATAGACCCAAATATAATGATAAAACGTGCTCCGAGGGCAGATAATTTCTGGGGACCCACAGGAGAAGAAGGTCCGTGCGGTCCGACCTCTGAAATATATGTAGATGGTCTTGAAGTATGGAACATCGTTTTCAATGAGTTCTATCAAAACAAGGACAAGACTCTTAAACCGCTTGATGTAAAAGGTATTGACACGGGAATGGGGTTTGAACGTTTGACGAAAGTAGTACAAAAAGCTCATACAGTTTTTGATACCGATATTTTTGAACCAGTAATCTCAAAAATAAAAAGTTTGTCGGCTGAAACAAATATAAAAGCAGAGAGGATTGTAGCGGATCACACTCGCACTGCTTTGAATATGATATTGGATGGTGTAAGGCCTTCTAATACGGAGAGAGGTTATATCTTAAGACGCCTTCTTCGCCGCGCTATCCAATATTCGGATGTCTTGGGACTTAAGGAGATCACAATGGTAGCTGATGACGGACTTGCAGTAATAAAAGAAGAAGAAAAGAAATTCAGGGAAACTCTCAAAGAAGGGCTTATTGAGTTTGAAAAAGGCAGGGATGCTTTCACTTTGTTCACATCCTACGGATTTCCTTTGGAAATGACCTTGGAACTTGCAAAAAAGAAAGGCATTGAGGTTGATATTGCAGATTTTGATGAAAAACTGAAGAAACACCAAGAACTTTCACGTGCAGGAGCAGAACAAAAATTCAAAGGAGGGCTTGCTGGCCACAGCGATATTGAAGTCAGGTATCACACAGCGACGCATCTTTTGCATCAAGCCCTTCATGAAGTGCTTGGGGAGGATGTGATGCAAAAGGGTTCCAATATCACTACCGAGAGAACGCGTTTTGATTTTTCGTTTCCGCGGAAACTCACTGATGATGAGAAACAGCAGGTAGAAGATATTGTGAATAAGAAAATATCGGAGGGCTTGCCGGTCAATATGGTGAAGATGCCGAAAGAAGAGGCAGAGAAGCTGGGTGCCAGACATTTTTTTGGAGAGAAATATCCGGATGAGGTTAACGTCTATTACATAGGTGAAAAACTTGAGAGTGCTTATTCAAAAGAATTCTGCGGAGGGCCTCACGTGAAGAATATTTCGGAGATAGGGAAGTTCAGAATAATAAAAGAAGAGGCAGTTTCTGCCGGTGTACGACGTATAAAAGCGGTAATAGAATAATTCTATTTAGAAATCCACTTCAAAATTTGCCGAGGGTGTACTATAATTCATATCAATGCCACGAAACGTACTTCAAGACATGGTGCCGCCGAGCGGAAGAACTATCCGCAACGTTCCTATTTCAAACAGCAGAAAAGAACCTGTGCCAGCGAAAGGCAAAGAGAGGGAGATACCCATCCGTATAAATAAAGAAGTGCCTCCTACGCCCCCGCCACGCCGCCCCCGCCAGACATCTGGCAAGATGTGGTGGTATATAGGAGGCGGGGTACTTGGCCTGGTTGTGATATTTGCACTGCTTTCTCTCATGTCCGGCGCACGCATTGAGGTGATACCGAAAATGGCACGAGCAACCTCAAGTGAGTTTTTCCCGGCATTAAAAACTGAAGAGGGTGCTTCACTGCCGACTAGCGCATTACCTTTTCAGATAGTTACAGTTACGAAATCTGCCGGCAAGGCCGTGAAAGCAAATGGTGAAGAGCAGGTGGAGAGGAAAGCGAGCGGAACAATTGTCATATATAACGATTTTGGTACAGCTTCGCAGCGTCTTATAAAAAATACCCGTTTTGAAAGCCCAGAAGGACTCATTTATCGTATAAACGAATCGGTGGTGGTACCCGGCCAGAAGGTAGTGAGCGGCCAAACTGTACCCGGAAGTGTTGAAGCGCTGGTGTATGCCGATGAACCGGGAGAGAGATATAATATCGGCCTTACGGATTTCACAATCCCTGGCTTCAAGGGCGACGTGCGCTATTCCAAAATGTATGCCCGTTCAAAAATAGCTATGGCTGGCGGCTTTATAGGGGCCGTGAAAAAGGTAGCCGATGAAGACATGGCGAGAGTAAGAGAAGAAATACAGGTAGTACTTAAAGAAGATCTTTTAGAGCAGGTGCGCGGGCAGATCCCAGAGACCATGGTGGTCCTCAATGGATTGGAAAAAACAGTTTTCACGGTTGGCCCCCAAAGCGAACCTACAGGAAATTCGGTCAAGGTGAATGTAGACGGTTCCATGACTGTCGTTATAGTTCCGCGTGATGTGCTCGCTAATTTCCTTTCGCCTCAAGTCACATCTTTCGGCACTATTCCGGTAACCATAGCTAATGTCGATGCTCTGACATTTTTCCTGGAAGAAGATTCCGTATTTGATGCGGCACGCGACACCACTTTCCAGTTCGGGGTAAGGGAAGAGATGGTATTTGTAGGGCAGACGAGTGAAGAAGAGATAATCGCTGGACTTGCAGGAAAGCCAAAAGCGGCTTTGCCGACGCTTCAGGAAACATTCCCCGCTATTGAGAGGATGAAGGTGAGCGTTATCCCGCCGTGGTCCTCCCGATTACCGGAAGATGCAAAAGGTTTTTCAATAAGCTATATTGACCCGACCAAGGAGTAGGAATAACAAATAATAATGGCGCACCAGCAAAAAGAGAAAGTCGTAGGCACTGTTGTGGAAGCTCTTCCCAACACCATGTTCAAAGTGATCATAAAGGACCAGGAAGGCAATGAAAGCGAGATGCTCACTTTTCTTTCGGGGAAAATGCGCCTCAACCGCATTCGGGTTCTGGTAGGAGACAAGGTGGAAATAGAAAAGGACGAATACGGCGGAAAGGGGAGAATAGTTAAAAGACTATAAGACAGCCACAGGAGCTTCTGGTTTGACAGTTATTGAATGTCGGTTTAGAATTGCTGCCTGCATAGGATTTATCATGAAAGTAAAATCGTCAGTCAAAAAAATGTGCGATAAGTGCCAAGTGGTACGCCGCCGAGGGGTGGTGTATGTTATCTGCAAAGCAAACGCCCGCCACAAGCAGAGGCAGGGATAAAATATGAGAATTTTAGGTATAACCATTCCCGAAGAGAAGCGCCTGGAAATAGGCCTCACCGCTGTTTACGGCATCGGCCGTTCACGTGCCCATGAAATATTGAAGAAGGCCAAGGTGGAATTCAGTGCCCGTCCGAAATCACTTTCTGTGGCGGACGAGAACACTATCCGCGGTCTTGTTGAAGCCTTCACTTTGGAAGGGGATTTGAAACGCCAGATCGCAGGAAATGTGAAGCGTTTGAAGGATATAAAGGCCTATCGCGGATTGAGGCATGCTCGCAGTCTTCCTGTGAGAGGGCAGAGGACTAAAACCAATTCCCGAACCCGTCGTGGAAACGTACGAAAGACAATGGGAACCGGAAGAAGGGCGGTTGAGAAAAAATAAAGGAAGCTCAGGGTATTCCCTGAAAATTCACGAAAATTTTCTGCTGAAAATTTTCTCCGTCCGTCGCCGGCCGCTCCTCCCAAGGCATTTTCAGGAAACACCCCTCGCTATAAAGGTTAGAAGGGGAGAAAGTTTGACAGGTTAAAATGGCTTCTATATAATGTATTCTTCACGTTTAGAAATGAAAGCAAACGATTGAGTTATGGGTAAGAAAAGGATTGTAAAGACAGAAAGCACCGAGGGGGAGGGAGCATCGCAGGCACCCGTCTCGTCCTCTAAAAAGCGGGTGGAGGCCGGTATTTTGTGCGTGGAATCTACCTACAATAACACCAAACTGACCCTGACAGACACAAAAGGAAACACACTGGCCTGGTCGTCAAGCGGTTCCTTAGGTTTTCGTGGGGCAAAGAAGGGCACACCCTTCGCTGCCGCAAAAGTGGGGGAGACCTTGGCCCAGAAAGCCGCGACCATCGGCGTCAAGAAAGTGGACGTGATAGTGAAGGGGGTTGGTTCCGGCCGTGAATCTTCTATCCGCGGATTCCTCACCAAAGGCATGGCTTTGGGAACTATCCGCGACATGACTCCGGTTCCCCATAACGGCCCAAAACCCAAGAAGCCGCGCAGAGTATAAAAATATTTCATGATAACAGGACCAAAATACAAATTAGCCCGCCGACTCGGCGCTCCCATATTTGAGAAAACACAGACGCAGAAATATGCGCTCAATCTTTCCCGCAAGGAGAGAAACGGAAAAGTACCGCAGAGACCTAAGACAGAGTTCGGGCGCCAACTTTTGGAAAAGCAAAAAGCCAGATTTACATACTCACTTACCGAAAAACAATTTTCTAAATACGTTAAAGAAGTTCTTGAAAAGAAAGACTCTCAAGGCAAAGCCCGCCTTTTTACAAAACTTGAGATGCGCTTGGACAATACTGTGTACAGAACAGGCTTCCGCCCCACCCGCCTTGCTTCCCGCCAGGCAGTTTCCCACGGACACGTTACGGTGAACGGCAAGAAAGTCACTATTCCTTCATATGCCGTTAAGGTGGGAGACATTATTTCCGTACGCCTCCAAAGCAGGCCTTCACCCATGTTCGCCACTCTCGCGGAACGCGCTAAGGACTACACCCCGCCTGGATGGTTGACTTCAGATTTTGAAACAATGGAAGCGAAAGTCACGGGTGTTCCGGACGCATCAAAAGCCGAAATGCAGTTTGATATGGATGTGGTGCTTGAATATTATTCACGCTAAATAAAAATTATCCTTACTACTATGAACGACATGTCAATCGTATTGCCGTCAAAACCGAAAATAGTCTCAGAGCAGGATTTTTCAGGCGTCTACGAGATAGATGGTCTTTATCCCGGCTACGGACACACTCTCGGGAACTCTCTCCGCCGCATCATTCTCTCCTCACTTCCAGGCGCTGCCGTGACACAGGTTAAAATAGAAGGCGTTGAACATGAGTTCTCCGTTATTCCAGGTGTGAAGGAAGACGTAGTGACCATTCTTTTGAACCTCAAACGTGTGCGCATGCGTTTGCAAACAAGTGAGCCGCAGAAGCTTACTTTGAACTCTAAAGGAGCAGGGGTTATCACTGCGAAAGATATAACAGTGCCCGGCCAGGTAGAAGTTCTCACTCCCGATCAGATAATCTGCACACTTTCTGACAGCAAAGCATCCATAAATGTTGAAATGACCCTTGAAAGAGGTATCGGATACATGTCACGCGAGGTTATCCAGAAAACCCGCATGGACATCGGAGCTCTCGCGCTTGATGCCATCTTCACACCCATCCGCCGTGCAAGCTACGAGGTGGAGCAGATGCGCGTTGGCGACAGGACAGACTTCAACCGCTTGCGTCTTTTCATTGAGACTGACGGCACAGTTACTCCGAAGGAAGCATTGGAGAAATCAATAGAAATAATGATAAACCAGCTCAAGGCCATCGTCGGTTTTAAAGAAGAAGAACCGCTTGCAGTGCGAGACATGAAATCTTCAGTTGGAGCAACAGACGCCAAAGAGCCGGATACCGACGCTTTGAAGACGCGCATAGAAACTATGGGCCTCTCTGCAAGAACTCTGAATGCTCTTTCAACGGGCAATATTCGCACCGTAGGAGGTCTTTCGCGCAAGCGCGAGAAGGATCTCCTGGAGGTGGACGGGCTCGGAGCTAAAGGTATCCAGGAGATCAGAAAAGCTTTGAGTGAATTCGGCATCACTCTCAAGGAATAAAAGTAAAATGCGTCATCACAAGAAAAAAAGAACATTGGGTCGTGATAAAAACCAGCGTGTGGCGCTTTTGAAAGGGCTTGCGCGTTCTCTTGTGGTGCACGGAAGGATAGAGACATCCGAAGCTAAGGCCAAGGAGATGAAACCTTATGTGGAGCGCCTCGTGACACGAGCAAAAACTGGCACTCTTGCATCGCGGGTGTATCTTATCGGCCAGGTAGGGGAGAAGCCGGCTAAAAAACTGGTGGAAAAATTAGCCCCTCAATATGGAGAAAGGAAGGGCGGATATACGCGCATCACGAAGACAGTTCGCCGTTTGAAAGATGGCAGCGCACGTGCATACATTGAATTTGTATAAGAATATGAAAGACACATATACTATTGATGCAGCAGGAAAAAGATTAGGACGCGTCGCAAGTGAGGCGGCTAAAGTGCTGATGGGTAAGAATTCAGTAAATTATGCTCCGAACAAGGAGGGCGATACGACCGTTGTCATAGAAAATGTATCGGCACTCGTAATTTCCGACAAAAAAAAGAGAGAGAAAATGTATCGCAGTCACTCTCAATACCCGGGCGGTCTTACAGAAGAAACTCTGGCTCACTTGATAGCAAGAAAGGGAGTAGGTGAGGCAGTAAGAAAGGCAGTGGACGGGATGCTTCCGAAAAACAAGCTTCGTACACCGAGATTGAAACGGCTTATCATAAAGAAATAATATGGCTACCAAGAAAGAAAAAACCGAGAAAAAGGCAGAATATTTTGAAGCGGTGGGGCGCAGAAAGACCTCCATTGCCCGAGTGCGCATGACAAAAGCTTCGGAGTTTTCGATACTTATAAATAAAAAGTCTTTCACAGAATATTTTCCTGTCGCAGAATTGAGGGCGAAGGTTCTGTCTCCTCTCAAAACAGCGCAGATGGAGAATTCCTTTTCAGTTGAGGTAATGGCTAAAGGCGGGGGTATTTCTTCCCAGGCAGATGCTGTTTCTCATGGTATCGCTCGAGCACTTGTAGTTTACGATTCAGAGCTTCGTAAAAATGTTAAAAAGGGCGGGCACTTAAAGCGTGATCCTCGTATGAAAGAGCGCCGTAAGTTCGGTTTGAAGAAAGCAAGAAAGGCGCCGCAGTGGAGTAAACGATAAAGTCCCTTAAAAATCATACTAAAAGAGACCGCTCCGGGGCACTTGCCCAAGTCTTAGTCTCTTTTAGCATGATTTTCTCGCTCTAAATAAATCTGATGAAAATATAGCTTGTGTAATGTAATTTAGATGAATAGAATATCGCCATGAAAGATCCTGATAAAGAAGAAGAAATAGATGTGGAGGAGTTCGTGCCGGAAGATGGGGAAGGGAATACACTTTCCCAAACGGCGCGACTGAAAGAAAAATTAAAGGCGGCAGAAGCGAAAGCTAAAGAATATCTAGATTCCTGGCAAAGAGCCCAGGCAGATTTCGTGAATATGAGGAAGCGGGATGAGGAAGCCAAAGTTGAGTTTACTAAGTTTGTAAATGAGAAGTTAATAAGTGAATTGATACCGGTTTTGGATAGCTTTAATCTCGCCCTCGCGCACGGAGAGAAAGGGATTGAACCTGTATGCAATCAATTTATAAAAGTTCTGAATCAAAATGGCTTGGAAGAGTCGAATCCGGCTGGAGAAGTTTTCGATCCCAAGTTCCATGAAGCTGTGGGAGTAGTTCCGACAAATAAGAAAGAGGAGGACCACAAAGTTCTTGAAGTTGTGCAGAAAGGTTATATACTATCGGGGAAAATTATCAGACCCGCTAAGGTAAAAATAGGACAAAACAATGACTAAGATAATCGGCATCGATCTCGGGACCACGAACTCCGCTGTTGCGGTGATGGAAGTTGGAGCTCCTAAAATAATTGAAAATGCGGAGGGTGCACGCACGACCCCTTCCATTGTTACCGTATCAAAAACCGGCGAAAGACTGGTGGGTCTTTTGGCTAAACGCCAGGCGGTAACCAATCCAAAGAACACTATTTTCGGAATAAAGCGTTTTATCGGGCACAAATTTGATGACCCGGCTGTGCAGAAAGACAAGGCTATTGTGCCTTTTGAAGTTTCAGCATCGGAGAATGGCGGAGTGCTTATCACTATGGCCGACAAGAAATATCGTCCAGAAGAGATATCTGCCATGATATTGCAGAAGCTTAAGGCGGACGCTGAGGCCAAGCTCGGAGAAAAAATAACAGAAGCCATTATCACAGTACCGGCATATTTCAACGACGCCCAGAGGCAAGCTACTAAAGACGCTGGCGCCATTGCTGGCCTTGATGTGAAGCGCATCATAAACGAGCCTACTGCAGCTGCTCTTGCTTACGGCTTCAATAAAAAGAAGAACGAAAAAATAGCGGTCTTCGATTTCGGAGGTGGAACATTTGATGTTTCCATTCTTGAGGTGGGAGATGATGTGGTTGAAGTTAAATCAACAGACGGGGATTCGCATCTCGGCGGAAAAGATATTGATCAGAAAATAATCAATTGGCTTGCGGATGAATTCAAAAAGGAATCGGGGATTGACGTGCGCGGAGATGCTCTTGCCCTCCAGCGTTTGGACGAGGGAGCTGAGAAAGCAAAAATTGAGCTCTCAACCGCAACAGAGACGGAAGTTAATATTCCTTTCCTCACATCTGATTCTTCCGGGCCGCGGCACCTTCTTATAAAAATGAGCCGCGCCACATTGGAAGAGCTCTCGCGTGAATTCGTGGAGCGAGCCATGACCATCACAAAGCGCGCCATGGAAGCGTCGCCTTTCAAGGTAGGCGAGATAGACGAAGTTATTTTGGTGGGAGGCCAGACGCGCATGCCTGCCATTGAAAAAGCCGTCAAGGATTTCTTCGGCAAGGAGCCCAATAAAACCATCAACCCAGATGAAGTAGTAGCACTTGGTGCAGCTGTTCAGGGCGGTGTCATTTCAGGCGAAGTGAAGGATATCCTTCTTCTTGATGTCATTCCGCTTTCATTTGGTATTGAGACTATGGGGGGAGTTGCAACGAAACTCATAGAAAAGAACACTACTGTACCCGCATCGCGCTCGCAGGTGTTTTCAACCGCTACGGATAATCAGACGAGTGTTGAAATACACGTGGTGCAGGGAGAGCGCCCCATGGCATCGGACAATAAATCCCTTGGGCGATTTATTCTGGATGGTATTCCGCCGTCATCTCGTGGTATGCCGCAGGTGGAAGTTACATTTGATATTGACGCAAACGGAATACTCAATGTAAAAGCCAAAGATAAATCTACGAACAAAGAGCAGTCCATCCGTATTGAAGCATCGTCGGGTCTCTCAAAAGAAGAGATAGAGAAAATGAAAAAAGATGCAGAAGCACATGCAGCCGAGGATGCCCAGAAAAAAGACATTGCGGAGGCGCGCAATCTCGCAGAGCAGCTCATCTATACTTCAGAAAAATCACTGAAGGATGCAGGGGGTAAAGTGCCCTCCGAGCTAAAATCATCAGTAGAGGCCAAAATTACGGCTCTACGGGGCCTTAAGGACACAGGCACCCTTGACGCTATTAAAAAAGCAACGCAGGAGCTTTCTGATGAGCTTTCAAAAGTTGGCCAAGCAATGCAAAATCAAAGTGGTCAGAATCCGCAAACTCCTCCAAGTGAAGGCGCGGCTGGCGGAGAAGGTGCTACACAATAATTGATGCCAAAAAAAGATTACTACCAAATATTAGGGATTACTAAAAGCGCCACCAAAGACGAAATAAAAAAAGCGTTCAGGAAACTGGCACATGAATATCATCCGGACAAAAAGGGCGGCAATGTGGATAAATTCAAGGAAGTGAACGAAGCGTATTCGGTGCTATCAGACGACAACAAGCGCGCTCAATACGATTCTCTTGGTTCAGGTGCATTCGGAGGATGGAACGGAGCCCAAGGTTTTGATTTCAGTCAGTTCTCTGAACAGTTTAATTCTCAATTCGGCCAGGGCGGTTTTGAATTTGATATAGGAGACATTTTCGGGGAATTCTTCGGCGGCCGTTCCGGCGGACGCGGCAGGAATCGCGGAGCGGACATTCACGTGGAAATGCGAATACCTTTTGAGGAATCTGTTTTCGGAACAGAGAGGCGTGTTCGTATCCGTCACTATGTGACCTGCGACAGATGCAAGGGTAGTGCTGCAGAGCCGGGCTCCGCAACATCTACTTGTTCCACCTGTAAAGGTAAAGGTTCCGTAAAAGAAGTTCGCCGAACTATTTTGGGTTCTATTGCAACAGAAAAAAACTGCACTGTTTGTGGAGGAAAGGGAACTGTTCCTGAAAAACCATGCACTCTTTGCCATGGCAGGGGAGTGGTGAGTCGTGACGAGGAAATAAACGTGCGTGTTCCTGCAGGAATTGACGACGGAGAGGTTTTGAGAATGGCACGCATGGGCGAAGCTGTGAGGGACGGAGAGACAGGTGATCTTTATGTAGGAGTACGAGTAGACACCCACCCTCGTTTCAGAAAAAATGGAGTGAATCTTTCAGGTGAGCTCCCGGTAAAACTTTCGGATGCGCTTTTGGGCGGGGAAATGAATGTAGAAACTTTGGATGGCCCGGCGCGGGTTGTCATTCCTGAAGGTGTAAAATTCGGCGACATTATTCGCATAAAAGAGCGCGGGGTTCTTCAGCCAAAAGGCAGAAGGGGAGACATTTTTCTTACCGTGAAAATAGAGATGCCAAAGAAACTTTCAAAAGACTCAAGGAAAAAAATAGAGGAACTACGTAAGGAAGGATTATAAAAACAAACAGCTCAACCGGTGGTTGAGCTGTTTTGGACATTGGAGACAATGTGCTGCACTGCTATCTCCAACGTTTCTTCTATGGAGAGGTGGGTGGTGTCTATCTCGTACATATCTTCCGTTTTTGCTAACCGATAGTGAGAGCGAGTGCTGTCAGTATGGTCGCGCTTCTCAAGCTCCAGAAGGATGTCATTGAAAGACGCATTTTCGGTCTTCTTTACCATGTCCACAAAGAGTCGACGTGCACGAACTCCGACATCCGCATCCACGAAAAATTTCACATTTGCGTGCGGAATTACTTCTGTTGCAGTCGCCCGGCCATCAATGACGACGCCTTTTGATGACATCCGGGCTATAGCCTTTTGGCGCTCCGTTACGATCATTCGTACTTCGGGTATGGAGGCAATTTCAGGAGTAGCACGAGAAACTTCCTGGGAGCGCAGTTCAGACAATCCAAGTATGTCCGGAGTGACTTCACGTGCTGCCCTGATAGCCCAGTAGGTATTATTGAGCCTACGTCCGGCTTTGAGCATTAGAAAAGTGGTTGCCCTGTAAAGAGAACCTGAATCTAAATGCCGAAGATCGAGATGAGCCGCGATACCCTTAGCCAGAGTACCTTTTCCTGAAACGGACGTACCGTCAACTGAGACCAAGAATGGTCTTGGGAGAACTATTTCACCGAGATTTACCACTAGTATCTCCTGTTTGAAAGGGTCTATCTTTCCTATTTATAAACATTTAAACAAAAGAAAACAAGCCCCACCGTTTCCGGTAGGGCTTGCAACGTGCTTCAAGGGCTTTCAGAAAATAACGAGTGCTTCTTTTGCCTTTCGCAAATCTTCGGCGTACACACTTCGTGCGAGCTTGGCATCTTTGCTACATCGCACGATACCGCGTGCCGATGAGATATACACAGCACGCACAACATTGCGTGTGGTCGGAGCATCGGCTCCGTACATTTCGGACGCGGTGTGTCCCGCATTCCAAAAATAGGCGGCTAGCTGCCGGCAGTCATTGTGAGTGAGAGCGAGCGTCCTTTTCGGGTCCGCGAGTGAATCCGCGGTCGCTGTCATCCGCTGAAACCCAGCGAATTCGCCGGCGAAGTTTCTCCCGATTGGGGCACTGGCGGGGGCGAGTGCATTCGCAAAGAGCGAAGCACTTCCCATGATCACCAACATCACGACCGGAGCCATGATGATGTATTTTCTGAAGCTGTATCTGGCCATAAGGCCTCCTGTGGTTGGGGGTACTTGACTTCTACTTACAATATACACCCATTATTTAATTTTGTCAAGCGAAATCGTGGATATGTATAAAAAACGCCCATATTTCAGGCTTTTTGATATAATCGCCTGATATGGCAAGCGAAAAGATATTGGTTTCAGGTGTCCAGCCGACCGGAACGCTACATATAGGCAATTATTTCGGCGCTCTCAAGCAGTTCGTGGACCTGCAGAACGAATACGAATGCCGTCTTTTCGTGGCGAATATGCATGCTCTCACATCCGTACACGATGCTAAGAAGCTTAAAACCCAATCACAGGAGATCGTCCTTGATTATCTCGCGGTAGGTCTTGACCCATCAAAGGCCACTATTTTTCTACAGTCAGACGTGCCTCATGTTGCAGAACTGGCATGGATATTTGAATGTCTCACTACAGTGCCTTATCTTTCACGTGCTCACGCTTTCAAAGACGCCGAGGCCAACAAAAAGGAAGTGAACGTGGGAACATTTAACTACCCAATGCTAATGGCGGCAGATATCTTAGTTCATGATGCCAACGTGGTGCCTGTGGGGCAGGACCAGAAACAGCATTTGGAGATCGCGCAAGATACTGCTGATAAATTCAACCGCACCTGGGGAGATACTTTCGTACGGCCGGAACCTCTCATTATTGAATCAGTAGAGACTATTATCGGCACTGACGGGCGAAAGATGAGTAAAAGCTACAACAATGTCATTCCGCTTTTTGCAGAGGATGCAGAGATAGAAAAAGCCGTTATGAGCATAGCTACAGATTCAAAATCAGTAGATGACAAAAAAGATCCCGATTCAGACACTGTGTTCAAACTTCACGCGCTAGTGACGCCTGCCGAGACTTTGGAAAATATCCGCACGCGGTATGAGGAAGGAGGTATCGGCTATAAAGAATCAAAAGAAATTTTAATAGAAAGCTTGAAGGATTTTATCCGACCCTTACGTGAGAAGCGCAAGGAGTGGCAGGAGAGAGAAGCGGAGATGGAAAGGATAATAAACGAAGGAGGCCAAAAAATGAGAAAGGTTGTTCATGAAAAAATGAAGGAGGTTCGCGAGAAAGTGGGGCTTGTTCATCACGAATAATATGGAAAGAATTCTTATAAAAGATCTGCACGAGCACTTAGAAAAGACCGTTCGCATTTTCGGGTGGGTGGATGTGCGCCGTGATCAGGGAAAAATGATTTTCATGGATATCCGCGACAGATCAGGGAAGATCCAGACAGTGGTTTTGCCGGGCAATACAGAGGCCATGGAAACCGCAAAAAATATCCGCTCCGAGTGGGTGCTTGATATAACCGGCACCCTTCATGCCCGTCCCGAGAAAAATAAAAAAGAAGGCGACCCTAACGGAGATATTGAAATAGAGATTACGGGGATAAAAGTACTCAATCAGGCAGAAACTTTGCCGATAGATATTTATGGAGACGGCAAGGAAATAGGGGAGGAAGTTCGCCTTAAATACAGATATTTGGACCTGCGCCGGCCGCGCCTGCAGGAAAATATGCGTATGAGAGACAAGATAATTTCTTTTTTCCGTGAATACATGCACAGGAATGATTTTATAGAGATAGAAACACCTATACTCATGAAAGGTACACCGGAAGGATCGCGTGAATACGTGGTGCCTTCACGCCTAGAGACTGGAAAATTTTATGCCCTGCCCCAATCGCCCCAGCAGTTCAAACAGCTTTCAATGGTCGCTGGTTTTGAAAGATATTTTCAGATAGCGCGGTGCATGAGGGACGAGGACCTTCGCGGCGATAGACAGCCGGAATTCACTCAACTTGATTTTGAGATGTCTTTTGTAAGCCAGGAGGATGTGCTTTCTTATACGGAAAAAATGTTCATTGAACTGGTGAATACTTTGTATCCGCATAAGCATTTCACATCAGCACCTTTTCCACGCATGACATATGCGGAGTCGGTTGAAAAATACGGAAGCGACAAACCGGATGTTAGAAAAGATAAAAATGATCCGAATGAACTTGGTTTTGCGTGGATAGTTGATTTTCCTATGTTTGAAAAAGGTGAAGAGGGGAATATCCAGTCCGTTCATCATCCCTTCTGCTCCGTGAAAGAAGAGGACGAGGAAAAATTCATGAATGGAGATAATCCTCTTTCCGTTAGGGCAAATGCCTATGACCTTGTTCTTAACGGCTATGAATTGAGTTCAGGAAGCATACGTATCCACAAAAGAGAAGTGCAGAAAAAAGTTTTTGATATTTTGGGCGTAAGTGAAGAGGAACAGCAGAAGAAATTTGGTCATATGCTTGAGGCCTTCACTTTCGGTGCTCCGCCCCATGGCGGTTTTGCACCCGGCATTGACCGCATAGTAATGCTTCTCCAGAACGAGCCAAACATCCGGGAAGTAATAGCATTCCCAAAAACAGGGGAGGGGAAGGATCTTATGATGAGCTCACCGTCGGAGATAAGCGAGAAACAACTGAAAGAACTCGGTATTGAGATAAAGAAAAAATAATTAATAGACGAATGGATGCGCAAGGATTCACGATAAAGGAAAAAGATTTTATAGGGCCGATAGAGCTTTTATATGAGCTTGTGGAAAAAAGGAAACTTTTGATACATGACATTTCGCTTGCAAAGGTGGCGGATGACTTTATTGTGTACATAAAATCCTTAGAACTTTTCCCCACAGGAGAAACAGCAAGCTTCCTTTCGGTCGCATCAACGCTTCTTCTTATAAAATCCCGCTCTCTTTTGCCTGGCCTCACCCTAACAGGCGACGAAGAGGAAGACGCTCGGACACTCCAAAAACGCCTGGCTCTTTATGCACGAATGAGAGAGCTAACACGCCATGTGAGAACAGCTTGGGGAATGAATCCCTTGTTTTCTCCATTACCTCCAAAATCACAGACGGTTGTCTTTGCTCCACCGCCAGGGCTTACCCTCTCCAAAGTTAGAGAAGCATTTGAAAGGGTCATCTTTGCTATTCCAAAACACGAAAAAAAGGACAAGGCCACAGTGCAAAAGGTTATTTCGCTTGAAGAAATGATATCTTCTCTCGGGGAGCGCCTGCAGAAAGCCATGAATACTTCTTTCAGTACCATAGTGAAAGAACACGGAGGGAAAAAGAAAGGCACTCACCACCATGTAACACGCGATGTAAAAAAGAATCTCATCGTTACATTTTTGGCTCTTTTGGAGCTGGTGAAAAGGGGAGTGGTTGATCTTATGCAGGAAAACCCTGGGGATGATATCCTTGTTGAGTCGCGCTCCCTCGGCACACCCACTTATGGCAATTCATGAATCAATAGAGGCACTTCTTTTATACAGAAATGAACCCTTGTCACGCACCGAGTTGGCACGTCTTTTGAGTGTATCCAAAAACGAAATCGACGAAGGAATTGAAACCTTGAAAGAGAAATGGACAGGAGGAGTAGCACTCGTTGATACAGGAGAAAGCGTATCCCTTATGACGTCCTCATCGCAATCACCCCTCATAGAAAAGATACGAAAGGAGGAAATGGAAACTGAGCTCGGCAAGGCGGCTTTGGAAACCCTTACTATCGTTCTTTATAAAGGCCCGGTTTCCCGTCGTGAGATAGATTTTATACGCGGAGTGCAATCGCAATATATCCTGCGCTCTCTTGCTTCACGCGGGCTCATAGAGCGTATTGAAAGAGGTAATGAGGGATATGTATATCAGGCCACTCACGAACTACTGGGAATACTTGGAGTGAAAGGGGTAAAAGACCTTCCTGAATACGGCACTCTCACAGCGGAACTTGAAGAAAGGATGGCGGGAATAAACACTCAAGAACAATGACAGAAAACTTTACGCTGCAGTCCGCGAATACTGCCCCAAATTTGAAGTGGACATTTATAGTACTTTTTGCAGCGCTCGTCCTGGTGTTCACACTTTCCAATCTAGGAAGAAACAATAAAAAAGTAGAGCCGCCGCGTTTTGCCGAAAATCCTTTTACGGAGATAAAACTTGAAGCAAAATCAGCAGTCGTTTACAGTCCTCGTACAGGTGAGATCCTTTATGCAAAAGATGATCTTTCTCCACGACCTCTTGCATCCATTGCAAAACTTATGACAGCCGTTGCGGCACATAAGATTCTTACAACCGACTCAGATATCGTGATCTCTCGTGAAGATCTTTTGGCGGAAGGAGATTCGGGCTTACGTTCCGGAGAGAAATTTTCCCTGAAAGATCTGGTGGACCTAACCCTCATAAGTTCTTCAAATGATGGTGCTGAAGCACTGGCCTCAGCTGCGGCATTTTCAGTCTCCAAAGATAGAGAAGATTTTTATTCCACCATGAACAAAGTCTCCCATGAGCTTGGCCTTTCGGGAGTTCTTTTCACAAATCCAAGCGGCCTTGATACGGATGCTTTGAATGCTGGTGCATACGGAACAGCGCGCGACATCGCCAAACTCCTTGCATACATCGTGAAAGAAGAGCCCGCGCTCATTTCAGCGACCAGGTACGGGGAAATAACGGTGGACTCCGATAATGGTTTTAGGCACACGGCTCGCAATACCAATACGGCAACAGGTGCTATTCCGGGGCTTATAGGCGGTAAAACGGGCTTCACAGACCTTTCCGGCGGCAACCTCGCTATTGCTTTTGATGCTGGGATGGGGGACCCGCTTATTATCGTTGTTCTTGGTTCAAGTGAAGAGGGGAGATTTGAGGATGTTAAAAAACTTGTCGGAGCGTCTCTTCTTTACATCCGCGACCATCCTTCAAAAGAAGGTGTAAAATAGAAGAACATGATCACAGACATAGTAAAAGTTTTCATGCCGGCAGTCATCTCTTTCATTATAGGGGTCGGCATCACTCCTTTTGTTTCAAATTATCTTTACAAAAATGAGATGTGGAAGAAAAGGGCCGGAAAGACATCGCTCGACGGCACCGAAGCCACTGTCTTCAACAGTCTTCATAAAGAGAAGGAGGTAGGTACGCCGCGCATGGGAGGTGTCATCATTTGGGCGGCTGCAGCGGCAACCACTTTAGGATTGTGGCTTCTCGCGACATTTACTACGTCAGAAATTTTCGACAAACTGGATTTTCTTTCACGAAACCAAACATGGCTGCCTCTCGTTACACTTCTTCTCGGAGCTTTCATCGGTCTTTTTGATGACATCCTCGTTGTGCGTGCGAGCAAAATGGGGAATGTCTCCGGTGGAGTTCCTTTGAAAGCTCGTCTTGCTATCGTAACTCTCATAGGACTTTTCTGTGGATACTGGTTCTATGAAAAACTCGGCATTTCAACTATCGGCACTCCGGGAGTATTCGGTGGATTTGACCTCGGCCTTTTCTTCATCCCGTTTTTTGCAGTAGTAACCCTTGCCACCTATTCAAGCGGGGTCATAGATGGTTTGGACGGTCTTTCAGGTGGGATATTTGCCACGATTTTTTCAGCTTATGCTGGCATTGCTTTTTATCAACAGCAAATCAACCTAGCTTCTTTCTGCTTGGTGGTAGTGGGGGGCATCTTGGCTTTCCTCTGGTTCAATATTCCTCCTGCACGTTTTTATATGACAGAAACCGGCATCATCGCGCTCACTATCACTCTTTCGGTTGTGGCATTCATGACTGATGCTTTAGGAGAAGGGTATGGTGTTTTTGTTCTGCCTATCATTGCACTGCCTCTCGTTATTACCACCGCTTCAAATATTATTCAGGTTTTTTCAAAAAAAGTGCGAGGTAAAAAAGTTTTCCGGGTAGCACCCATTCACCACCATTTTGAAGCCATCGGCTGGCCTGCTTATAAAGTGACTATGCGTTATTGGATAGTAGGTGTTATTTGCGCGCTGGTTGGGGTAGTACTCGCTCTTGTGGGATAAGTTCAGTAAGTTTAGATAAGAAAACTCCCACCTGACCTAAGTCAAATGGGAGTTACAACTCACTTCTTACCAAGAAACTTGATCCACCCAGGAAAATTTCTGAACAGTCGCACAAGTTGCGAAGCGCTAGGAAGCATGGGATCTTCCTTGCGACGTTCTATATATTCCGCGACAGTTCGGATCCCTAACTTTTTTACTGCTGATTGACATTTATGAAGTGACGGGTAGAACTCTTTCCAAGCGGGCGACTTCCGTTCTTTTTTACCCCGTAGGTACTTTGACCATCCAGGAAAATCCTGATAGAAATACTTCGGGTTGCTTGGGAGTCTCGGATCCTTCTTATACATCTGGTAGTACTCTTGCTGAGTATTGATCCCCAGAGCCAAGATAGCTTTAGTTGCCTGCGGCCATGTGGAGTAAAAGGATTGAACGGTTTTCCCCAAGAAAATAGGATAACCAGGAAAGTCCGGATACGTAACGTTGGGGTTTGACGGCAGTCCACCATCGCGATTCCACTCTTTTTTGTACTGTTCTGCACCTCGAATCCCCAGCTTTCTTGCAACGGCACCTGCTTTCTGCCAAGTCGAGTAGACTTTACGAGGACGTTTTCCTAGGAAAATTGTGTAGCCTGGAAAGTCCGGGTAGATCTGTTCTGGACTGGAAGGAAGCCTGGGATCGACTCTATAACCATTATAGTATGATCGTTGGGAATTCAGACCAAGTCTAATTGCCGATTTCTGAGCTTCCTGCCATGTTGGATAGGGTTCGACACTGACCCGATCAATGACCCTCATCAGGTCAACCACTTGGTCGGCGAATGTAAACTCGAATCCTTTTCCCGATACATGAACTCGATCGCGAATATAGCCTTCTCTGGCACGTTCGCTCTCGGTTGTGAATCGTTCGTGAGCTTCGGCCACTTCGTCCGCCATCTGCTTGAGCCGTTGAACACGATGCAGGTTTCCAACAAAGTCGAGAACAATAAGTTTGTCCTTAGTAGGACGTAGCCCTCGACCAAGTTGTTGCTTGAAGATCGTCTCCGACTCGGTGCTGCGATAAAAAACAACAAGCCCAACATCGGGAACGTTAATTCCTTCGTTGAAAGCATTGACCGCTAGCACTCGACGAGTGATGCCATTCCGAAGATTGGCGAGTACCTGTCGGTTCTTGTCGTCATGCTGTTCGGAGTGATAAACCTCTGCAGACTTCAAGAACCTCTTAAAGTGCTCTGCATGGCTGATGTTCCGGCAGAAGATCACGGTTTTCTCCCCGTAGCCTTCTATAATCTCTCCCACTCTCTTATCGCGCGCACGTATGAACACCCGGCGATTGATCTCCGCTAGGGAGAGCCGTTTACCTTCTTGCAAGACTTCTTGAATGATCTTTTCAAACGCAGTTTCATCGAAGCCATCGTCGGTCAGTAGATGATACTCGATCTTTGGAAGCAAATTGCGAGCAATCGCTTCTTCGAGGGAGATATTAACCACTTCCTGGCCGAACAATTCTCGAATGTCCTGGAGATCTGTACGATCTGGTGTAGCGGTGATGCCAAGCCTCAGGCACTGGAAGTGATCGATAACCTTGCGATAGCTCTCCGCATGAGCATGATGCGTTTCGTCGACAGTCATCCACTGAAAGTAACTCCGAGGAAACCGTTTCAAATTACGCGTCATGCTTTGGAATGTGGCAAAGACAATGTCTGCTCCTTCAATGTCCTTTGTACGGCCATTGTAGAGAGCAAGCTTTACCTTGCTGCCAAATACCCTGCGGTATTCCTCAAGAGCACCTTCAAGAATTCCATTGGTATGGACCAGGAAGAGCCCGCGGCCTTTGATGAAGCATTTCCAGACAAGTGCCGAGGTGATGGTTTTGCCGAGGGCAGTAGCAAGCACAATAAGCGCTCGCTTATCCTTTCGCAAAGCCACACGGGCCTTGCGGACCGCCTCGGCTTGGATAGGACGCGGAGTAATCACAAATGTCTCGAGTGAGTTGTGAAAGAACGAATTACACTAATTAAAATAGTATAATCTTTAATTAATAAAGTCAAGTTGTCTCAAATTGTTAAATTCAACGTCTTAACGCTTGATTTAAAATGCTAAAATGTGTGCGAATGACTCTTTCGCGCCTTAAAAAAGTGGATCGGCCGCTTGTAATAATCCTCTCCATTCTGGTTATCGGGGGATTTGTGATATTTAACTCCGCTTCTCTCGGACTCTTAGCAAAAGACGGCGACCAATTTTCAAAGGTAGCTTTCTCGCAGACCTTTTTCGGCCTCTTCTTTGGAACTATCGCCTGCGTAGTTCTGTCCCGCATGGATTACAAGATATGGAAAAAATACGCGTGGCCCTTTCTGATAGCCAGTTTTATCCTCACGCTCCTGGTTTTCGTTCCGGGGCTCGGGTTTGAGCACGGGGGTGCCGTGAGATGGATATCCATAGGTAATTTCACATTCCAACCGTCGGAGATCCTTAAACTCGCAACTGTCGTTTTTCTCGCCGCGTGGTATTCCGCCAAAAAATCTAGCATTGATACTTTTAAAAAGGGAACTCTGCCACTTCTTCTGGTGATAGGAGCCGTGGGCGCTGTGCTTCTGGCACAACCTGATACAGATAACTTCGGAGTGCTCGTCTGTGCAGCACTTTCCATTTACGTGGTAGCAGGAGGGCGCCTGCGCAACATGCTTTTAATGGCTCTTGTCGGCGGCATCCTTTTCGCAGCCCTTGCCTATAACAGACCGTATATACGTGAACGTCTGCTCAACTTTGTGGACCCGACCGCCCGAGAGCTTGGTTCCGGCTTCCAGGCCAAGCAATCATTAATAGCTATCGGCTCCGGTGGCTTTTCAGGCCGGGGTTTCGGCCAAAGCCTTCAAAAATTTACCTATCTTCCGGAACCAATCGGAGATTCTATATTCGCCGTGGCGGCCGAGGAATTTGGCTTTATAGGGGCAAGTGCCATAGTCATTATGTTCCTGCTCTTTGCCCTACGGTGCCTTACTTTAGCCGCAAAAACCACAGACGATTTCGGTAGACTGCTTGTAGTAGGCATTGCTATACTGGTGATATCCCAAGCGTTCCTGAATATGGGAGCGATGCTTGGGATATTGCCCTTAACGGGCATTACTTTGCCTTTCGTGAGCCACGGGGGCTCATCTCTTCTGGTAGTTATGGCGGAGATAGGCATCGTGCTATCAGTTTCCCGAAAAATACAATCTTAATGAGAATATTACTTACCGGAGGAGGAACCGGCGGACATTTTTATCCGGTGGTGGCGGTGGCGGAATCCGTGCGGACCCTCGCCAAGAAATTCAAACTCGTGGGGGTGGAGCTTTTTTATATGTCCAACAACCCTTACAACCAGGGAATACTTTTCGAGCACGACATCCAATACATTCCTACGAGCGCGGGCAAGATGCGCCGATATTTTTCCGTCCTTAATTTTTTTGATTTTTTCAAAACCGGATGGGGCGCCTTGAAAAGTCTTTTCAAGATATATTCCATTTTCCCGGATGTGGTTTTCGGCAAGGGTGGCTATGCAAGCTTTCCTGCTCTTCTGTCCGCCCGCATTTTAGGCATCCCGGTCGTCATACACGAATCGGATACTGTTCCCGGAAGAGTAAATATATGGGCCGGAAAATTCGCGAAAAGTGTCGCTGTTTCTTATCCGCAGGCAGCCGAGTATTTTCCAAAGGCCCGCAAAGAGGGGAGAGTGATACATACCGGACAACCAGTGAGGGAGGAGCTCCGCACGCCTCTCACTACGGGAGCACGAGAGTATTTGAAGCTAGAAGACGGAACACCAGTTATTTTAGTTCTCGGCGGCTCACTTGGCGCACAAAAAATAAACAATGCCATTTTAGACGCATTGCCCGAGCTGGTTAAGAAATACCAGATCATCCACCAGACAGGAAAGGAACATCATCACGAGGTGACATCTGCCGCGGACACTTTGCTTTCTGGTAACCCACATAAATCCCGCTATAAAGCATTTGATTATTTGAACACCCTTTCAATGAGGATGTGCGCCGGTATTACGGATATAGTTATCACGCGAGCCGGCTCAACCCTTTTTGAGGTCGCGTGGTGGGGAGTACCAGCGCTTGTCGTGCCTATCACGGATACGAATGGCGACCATCAGATGCGGAATGCTTATGCTTACGCTCAAACAGGAGCGGCTGTAGTGATAGAGGAGAAGAATCTTAAACCACATGTGGTTCTTTCAGAAATTGAACGCATCCTTACCAGCTCCGAAATTTTAAACACAATGCAGGCGGCGGCAAAAAAATTCACTGTTTCAAATGCTGCCGAAAAGATAGCGGAGGAAGTGATACGCATGGCTGTTACTCATGGAAAAAAGTTGAAGGGAAAGACTAAAAAAGTTGAAGAGATTATTTCGGAAGTTCAGGCCACCACTGCACCGACAACCCCACAAGTGACTTTTATCTCACAGGAATTCATACCCGAGAACGTGGTTATGGAAGATACTCCTCCTACAAATGAACAACCTGCAGATGGGTTACCTAAAGAAAAACAAGAATGATGGATTCACGCAAACCTGTAGTACGCATCGCCCCATCCCCGACGGGGAATCTCCATGTAGGCACGGCTCGTGCCGCTCTTTTTAATTTCCTGTATGCGCGACAGAACGGGGGAACATTTCTTCTGCGTATAGAGGATACAGACAAGGAAAGAAGTACTCAAGAATTTGAAAAAAATATCCTGGATGGGCTTTCATGGCTCGGGCTTTCGTGGGATGAGATGTATCGCCAGTCAGAGAGAACGAGTATTTATGAAGGCGAGCTCAACAAACTTATTGAGAACGGTTCTGTTTACGTATCCCAGGAAAAACAAGAAAAAGAAGGGGACAGAGCGGAGGTTATTCGTTTCAAAAATCCGAATAAAAGAGTAACTTTCCACGACGAAATACGCGGGGAGGTTTCATTTGATACTACAGAGCTTGGTGATTTCGTGATAGCCAAGAGTAAAACAGAACCTCTTTACCATTTTGCTGTGGTAGTTGACGATTTTCTGTCCGGAGTCACGCACGTCATTAGAGGGGAGGATCATATTTCAAACACTCCCCGCCAGATACTTATTCAGGAAGCAATGGGCGCACCCAGGCCCGTTTATGCCCATTTGCCGCTTATCCTCGGACCCGACCGCTCCAAACTTTCAAAGCGCCACGGAACTGTCTCCCTCACCGAATACAAAGAGCGTGGTTTTCTGCCCGAAGCCATGCTTAATTTTCTGGCACTTTTAGGGTTTAATCCCGGCACAGACCAGGAAATTTTTACCCTTGATGAACTTGTGAAGATATTTGATATTTCCAGAGTGCAAAAAGGAGGTGCTATTTTTGACGAGAAAAAACTTTCCTGGATGAACAAGGAATATCTCAAAATAAAAGGTGAGGAATTCACCAATGAATACATAGCAAATGCCATTCTTTCTTCTTCACACGCAAAAGAATTAGATGTCAAAGAAGAAGATCTACGAAAGACCGGGTTTTTATTTTCGGAACGTATTTCACTAGCCCAGGAACTGCGGGATGAATTTGAAAGAGGGGAGTGGGATTACCTTTTCCAAAAGCCGATATGTGAGCCATCAATGCTTATATGGAAAAAACCCGCCCGAACGACTGACACCGTTCAGTCGGGCGGGGACGATACTGCAAAGACTGTTGAAAATATGAATACTATAATTTCTGTGATAGAAAATTTGGATGCATCCGTGTGGGAAAAAACTTCTCTAAAAACCGCACTAGACACAGAAGCACAAAAAATTGGCCCCGGAAGCTTCTTCTGGCCGCTTCGGGTCGCTTTATCCGGGAAAGAAAGGTCGCCAGACCCTGTTTCCCTCATGATTTATTTCGGAAAACAAGAAACTCTCACACGCCTCAAAGAAGCACTTTCACTTTTACAAAAATAATGAACCTGAAAAACTTTTTTGCATCTATATTGTGTATTTTTATCCTCACTCCTGTGTTTTCCTTTGCTCTGACACCAGCTGAACTTCAAAAACTTATAGACCAAAAAAGGGCGGAACAACAAAGGATAGAAGAGGAAAATAAACGCCTTACGGAAGAGATAGGAAGAACTCAAATGCAGGCAGCCACTCTTCAAACGGCCGTAAAATCTCTTGATCAGAATGCTAAGAAACTGGGGAATGACCTCAATTCAACCAAAACCAATATAAGCGCCACTCAATATGAAATAGAAAAATTAGGTCTCAACATACGGGATGCCGGCCAGAAAATAGTTCATGGTAGAGAAGCACTTGCCGAGTCTCTCCGGAACATAGCCGCCTCAGACCGGGAAAGTCTGATGACGAGCATTCTTGCGGAAAAAACCCTGGCTGACGCATGGAATGAAGTTGAGGAAATGAAACAGCTCAATGAAACCCTGAGAGGCCACATAACGATATTAAGCGAAGCCAAGGAAGAATTCACTAAGGAGCAGGAGGAATCTCGCCAAAAGAAAGGCGAGCTACAAAATCTTCAGAGCACTTTGAATACTCAACAAAAAATAGTTTTAGAGAACCAAGCCGCCAAAACTAAACTTTTAGTGGAAACTAAAAGCCAGGAATCCGAATATCAGAAACAATTAAAGGCAAATATTGAACTCGGCAAACAATTTGAAAAAGAGATTTTTGAATACGAAGCACAACTTGAAAGGACTATTGACCCGAGTAAACTCCCGTCTCAAAGACCAGGCATTTTACAGTGGCCTCTTGCATCTGTATTTCTCACCCAGCGCTTCGGAGCAACCGTATCTGCAAAACGTCTTTATGTTTCCGGAACCCACAACGGCATTGATTTCCGGGCGGCTGTGGGAACGCCAGTAAAGGCCGTACTTGCAGGCGTCGTGGTGGCGGTGGGGAACACAGATGATCAGAGGGGATGCTACTCTTACGGCCGCTGGGCTCTCATAAGGCACAATAACGGCCTTTCTTCCCTCTACGCCCATCTTTCAGGCCTCAAGGTGGGGCAGGGTGCTACCGTTGCCACAGGAGAAACTATCGGCTTCACAGGCGGCCAGCCGGGAGCATCTGGCTCAGGGTTTTCCACAGGCCCACACCTCCATCTCGGCATCTTTGCATCAGACGGCGTGAAAGTTGAAAGATATCTCTCCAGCCGCTTTTGCCAGAACATCTCAATACCCATAGCGCCTCCAGCAGCTTATCTTGATCCGCTCGTATACTTGCCGTCCATATAATTATTCGCTCGCCCGCAAGAGCTTCATTTGATATAATAGAGCCCGATGAAAGAAAATTCTCATCAGAGGGGATTCATCCCGTTCTTACTCCTTCTTGTGGTGGCCTGGCTTCTTTTAAAATACGTTTTCGATTTTGACGTCATACAAAGCGTTAAGGAAGACGGCCTTAAAGACACTGTTATCCGCTTCTTCTCCATCCTGGGAGACATCTGGAGCGAGCACGTGAAGCCATTCCTTCTTGAGGCCTTTAGGCAGATAGGCGGGGCTGTATCACCGGGGCCTAATCAGTGAATAAGTACTAGTTCGTAAGAAATCCAAAATGGTAAAGAAAATCCTATTTCTAATATTGTTGCCAATTTACGGTTCAGCATATGTGCTGCTTAATTTGACGGGTGAGTGGTGGGAAAAACTTCTGGATTAAACCCTCGCAGATTAATTTAATCCATTTATTTAATGATTGGTCTAAAAATTATTTTTAACGGAGGGGGACAGGTCTGCCCTAGGTTACTTACCGAAAGATATATTGTGCGACGTACTCCTAAAGATACAGAAGCCCTTCCCTATTCAATAAAGCAGCAAAAAGCGTATAATGCGGAATATGAAAAAAATGTGGATTTGGATAGTAGTGCTCCTGGTTGGGTCGCTCGTGGTAATAGGCCTCACCTCTCAAAAAGGGCCGGGTGCATTAAATATTGAAGGCGACCTTTCCTCATATCCGGTAACAGAAAATGACCATATAAGAGGAGACCTTTCAAAGGCCAAAGTAGTAGTTGTTGAGTATGGCGACTTCCAGTGCCCCGCTTGCAAATCATACGCATCACTTCTCACGCAAGCCGAGGCGATTTACGGAGAAGAACTTGCTGTGGTCTTCAGGCACTACCCTCTTATAGAAATCCATCCTCACGCACTCATTTCTTCAAAAGCGGCGGAAGCTGCCGGTGCACAGGATAAATTCTTTGAGATGCACGACCTCCTTTATCTGAATCAGGAAGAGTGGGCCACATCGGCAACTCCTGAAATATTGTTTGCATCTTATGCAAGAACCCTGGGTCTTGATGTGGAAAAATTCAACACAGACCTAAGTTCCCAGGCCGCAGAGAATGTCATAAGGACCGACAGGGAGAATGCCAAGGCCCTCAACCTCTCCGGTACGCCTTCCCTTTTCGTGAACGGCAAGCTCATTCCCCTACCCCAGACAGGTGGAGAATTCCAAAAAGTCATTGACGATACATTGCAAGCTGTAGAAGCTGGTACGTCTCAATAGATCATGCGCGCACGTATTCTTCTCGTCATTCTTTCAGGCCTTGGGTTCCTTGATACTCTTTTTCTATCCGTTGAGCATTTTAGAGGTGTTATTCCGCCCTGCACGGAAGGCTTCCAGTGCGATGTAGTGACCACAAGTTCCTACTCCGTTATTTTCGGCATTCCCCTTCCCTATCTCGGTCTGGCTTATTACCTCTTTCTTTTTGTCGGCTCATTGATGTTTTTAGAAAAACCGCAATCACAGAAAATTATTTTGGCTATCACCGTTGTGTCTGGCATCGGCTTCCATGCTTCTCTTTATTTCACATACATACAGGCATTCGTGCTCTACGCTTGGTGCCTCTATTGCATCTTTTCCGCGCTCATCACTACCCTATTCTTCGGGACCGCTCTTTTTCATCGTAAAAAACAAAAAAGAATAATGAGCGTATAAAACAAAAAACCGCCCCTTTTTACGGGGGCGGTTTTTTGTTAATTAGTTTTACTTAG
The DNA here is from genome assembly GCA_964582295.1 of uncultured Candidatus Saccharibacteria bacterium. Lineage (GTDB taxonomy): Bacteria > Patescibacteriota > Minisyncoccia > Phycocordibacterales > Zambryskibacteraceae > 12-FULL-44-12b. The sequence continues at coordinate 68,255 of CAZOQP010000002.1, read as the reverse complement.
CGCGAGCAAGTTCCGAGTTTTTCGCCCAACAATGAGAGGACGACATCCACGGGCGAAGACCTTCGCGTTCATAGAGGTAACGGGCATATGCCAAGTTTCCCTCCAGGGTGTGGATATTTATCCCAAGCTTACGAGAGGTTTCCAAATGGTAACCCTCATTCACCTGCATCACTCCAACGTCTGCTGGGGTGAGCTCACCGCGAATTACAGAACCGTCCTTGTGGAAGTGGCGAATGCGGGATTCGCACTGTGCCACCTTTACCATGATAGGGATATCTTTAAAATACTCCTCTACCTGTTCACGAACGGTCTTAGTCTTGTTTCCTGCTTTTGGCATCACTATGGCCGGATGCTCCGGAACGGAGCTTGCGTCCACAGAGAGAACGGAGGGATTCATACCCATGCCCGCTGTCGCAAGTAAACCAAGGGTTGTCAAAGATAAGATAAGCCTTTTTGTTAGTTTGTAATTAGCGTCGAGTGGTTTCAATCACTACTGTCGTTAGATCGGAAACGACGCCAAACGAAAAACTCAGGGGTTTCCTGAGCTATGTATATGATATCATACTTGAATAGCTGTGTCAAGTGTTTTACGCTGAAAACAGCATATTAAATGGCTTTATGTAGCCGTATATTTCATAAATTCATCAGGCCACTTTTTGGCCTTTTAGCAAGCTGGTGGTCCCCTGCCCTGCCTAGACTGAAAGATCGGTGTAAATCTTCACATCCGGCCGAGATGACAGCCCTTTCATAAGGAAAATAAGCCCTAAAACGAGTGAAAATGCCAAAATAACCACAGATATAGAATATCTCCAGTCTTTCTCCGTTATCGCCCGCAACTCCTTGCGCTCGGTCAGGTTTTTGATTATACTCATTGGCTGTAACATTATACCGATATGGCACATAAGAAGGCAGCCGGCCAAAGTAAAAACGGCAGAGATTCGGGTCCTCAATATCTTGGGGTCAAGGTCAATCCGGGAGCCAAAGTGCTTCCAGGAGCTGTTTTGGTGCGTCAGCGTGGCACCCTTATCATTCCCGGCCACAATGTAGGCATGGGCTCCGATCGCACTCTTTTTGCCCTCGTTGCCGGTACTCTCCATGTGCGTTCCAAAAGGAAAACTCACTTCAACGGCGTCTCCAAATCCAAGAAAGTTTTTGATGTCATCCCACAGTAACTGTGGTACTCTCTGAATAGAATTCCATCCTCGGGAGGAATAAAAATGTCTGCTCGTGATTTTGAAATCTGTGACTGCGAGTGCCATACAGATCCGTCAGTCGTACACATAATGCCGTGTTGCGAAAAGTGTCCTCACTGTGGAGGTAACATAGTGATAGCTTTTTACGACGAGCACGTAGCAAAATGCACTCGCAAGCCGACACAGGAACAAAAAAACTCTATAATTCCAGACAAAGGTGAACCGCCATTTCCCGACTAGGGAGTGGCGGTTATCTTTTTATTGCCCCACAATACTTACTTTCAAATTCGTTTTGTTCTCTCCGGATTCTATTTTTACATCATGCTCCCCTACCGTTTTCAATGGGTGTTCAAGTATTATCATATGTTCGGGAACACTCATCCCGAGTTTTTCATTTATGACCTTTGAAATATCGGCCGTTCGCACACCTGCGAAAAGGTGCCCCTTTTCATCTGCAGGTCTCGCTAATTCAATTGACGATGTCTTGAGCGTTGCAAAATTCTTTTTCAATAATTCTTCCTGAACTTCTGTAGATGCTTTTTCTGCCTCCATTTTTTTCTGAAGTTCTGAAATACCAGTGGGAGTGGCCTTTTCCGCAAGCCCGCGCGGGAAAAGAAAATTGGCTGCAAAACCGTCTGAGACTTCTTTAAGCTCGTACCTCCTCCCTACTTTCGGAACATCTTTTAGAAGTATGACTTTCATTGTGATTTTCTAGTCTCCCAATAATCGTTATCCAGAAGCAGAGATTCGGCTTTGGCGCGCTGGCTGTCTATCCCCTTTTTGTCATTCACTACCGCAAAATCTGGAGCAATACCGTTCAAAGATATTGAAAGCCCTTTTGGTGTCAGCCAGCGCGCCACCGTCACCTTTAGCGAGGTATCTGCAGTGATATGCATTAATTCCTGAACGGATCCCTTGCCGTAAGTTTTTTCGCCCACAAGTACCGCGATGCCGTGCTCATGCAGTGCTCCTGCTAGAATTTCCGATGCGCTCGCCGAACCTCCGTCAACCAATATAACCATTTTCAGTTTGTCGTTGAAAACATCATAGCCCCGGCTTCTGTACACAATATTTTCTTCCTTTCCGGCAAAGTCTTCTGTCACTATAGGCCTCCCCAAAGGCAGGAACCAGCTTGCCATATCAATAGATGCTTCCAAATATCCACCCGGATTTCCGCGTAAATCCAAAATGAGCTTATCGGTGCGGGATTCTATGAATTCACGTAGGGCCTGGCGGAAAAGCTCCGGCGAAACAGATGAGAAATTGTAAAGACTTATCACAAATACCCCATTTGAAAGACGTTCTGTGTTTATGGTTGGAATGGAAATAGTGTCGCGATATACGGTTATTTCAAGAGGTTCGGCCACACCCTCGCGGGCAATGGTAAATGTGACAGGCGTGCCTTTCTCCCCCCGAATAATGGCAATGGACTGCTCTGTCGAAAATCCGGAGATGGAATCTCCGTCAATGCGGATTATCATGTCCCCCGCTTTTATTCCTGCTCGATAAGCGGGCGTATCTTTTAACGGCGCTATAACCGTGAGGGTGTTATCTCTCATCCCCACTTCCATTCCAACTCCTTCAAAATTACCTCGGACATCGGCTTCAAATATCTCCGATTCAACTGGCGGCAGAAAAACTGTGTACGGATCGCCGTATGAATCTGCGAGACCTTTTATGGCTCCCCAAACCTTATCTTCGTTCTTAGCAACAGTGGTAGAGCTTGTGGGAACGAATTTCTCTTCAAGAAGCTTCCAGGCCTGCCAGAAAGGAGCAAAATCAACACCTGCAGGTTTCCCCACCTCGGTATTTATAAGATCAATAGCGGCCTGGCCAGATTTTCTTTCTCCGGCATTGAGCCCAATATAAAAACCAATGAAGACAAGGAGCACGCCAACGGCAATGCGCTTTGCTTTCGTTCCGTCAAATCCATTCATAAGTGCCAATTATCTCATACGCACCGCATCAAATCCATCTGAATAGCTCATGATATAATCGCGCCATAAATGCCCAATACTCTGAAATTCTTCAACTCCCTGACAGGGCGGAAAGAAACCTTTGAGCCATTGACCCCTGCCTCGTCATCAGGCGGGCCTCCCCGCGTCACTCTTTACCATTGTGGCCCTACCGTTTACGACTATGTGCATGTGGGTAACCTTCGCTCTTTCGTTTTTGCAGACACCTTGCGCCGCGCACTTGAGGCAACGGGTTTCCAAGTGGAACAAAGCATGAATATCACAGATGTAGGGCACCTTTCAGGGGACAATGCAGAGGGTGAAGACAAGATGACAAAAGCTCTGGTGCGGGAGAACCAACCCTTGACACTTTCCGCGATGCACGACCTCGCCACCAGATATATGAATGCTTTCAAAGAAGATCTTGCAACCTTGAATATCTTGAAACCTCACCACATGCCCCGTGCATCTGATTCTGTGTATATAAGTGAGGATCTGAATATTATCCAAAAACTTTTGGCGAAAGGCCTTGCCTATGAAACGGCAGATGGTATCTATTTTGATACCGAGCAATTCCCTGATTACGGAAAATTACCGGGCTTGCCAAAACCAGAGGAACTTTTAAGTACATCTAACACCAATAAAAAGAATTCGCGTGATTTCGCCCTTTGGAAAAAGAATTCAGAGATCGGTTTTGAAAGTCCGTATGGCAAAGGTTTTCCTGGCTGGCACATTGAATGCTCGGCTATGTCTATGCGAACTCTTCAGACAGAGACTTTAGACATCCACACCGGAGGCATTGATCTCGCGCCTATTCATCACAACAACGAGATAGCACAATCCGAAGGTGCTACCGGCAAGCCTTTTGCGCGATTTTTCATGCACTCGGCATTTTTGAATTTCGGCGGCGATAAAATGGCCAAATCTGAGGGCGATATCGTGCGTATGCGAGATGTTTTGGAACGAGGGTTTAATCCCCTATCACTTCGTTATCTTTTTCTCACTGCTCATTACAAAACTCCGGTAGATTTCACCTGGGAAGCATTAGAAGCCGCTCAAGCTGCACTCCAGAGAGTAGTACATCAATATGCGCTAACAGGAGAAACAAAAGCGGATCCTGAACTTTTGAAATACATAGCGGATGACCTGAACACTCCCCAAGCAATTGCGGCCATGGAAAATATAGATGTTGAATTTGCGGAAAAAGTCCTCGGGTTGCCCATCACGAAACTCGCGGAAGAAGCTAAGAACATTTCACCTGAAATTGAAGCTAAGATCTCCGAAAGAAACGCTGCACGTGAAAAGAGTGATTACTCCGCCTCCGACCGTCTCCGCGACGAGATTATTTCCGCTCAATACTCCATTTTTGACACCCCCACAGGAACGAAAGCTCTAAAAAATCTTTAAAGCCGGGCTTTCCCCATCCTACGCACACCTTCCCCACTTTTAACGGCTTTGCTAGGGTCTTACCTTCATTTATAGTTTGCACATGGCAGATAGTCCTCAATTCGTGCGAGTGCCCCCTCAATCTCTTGATGCGGAAAGAGCCCTTATCGGTTCGGTGTTCCTGCGGCCTGAAGCTCTTTACGAAATAATAGATCTTGTTACTCCTGCTTCTTTTTATGCCGATAAGCACGCGCGCATTTTTGAAATGATGCTTGAACTAATGAACAAGCGCGAACCTATTGACCTCATTTCCCTTTCCGAACGGCTTGAGAGTAAAGGATTTCTGGAAGCCATAGGCGGCAGGCATTATCTCGGTGAAATATCCCAAGGTGTTCCCACTGCCGCGAATGCGCGTCACTATGCGGAGATAATCCAGAAGAAACATTTGATGCGCCTTCTCATAGAAGCCGCCGACCATGTGACGCGTCTTGGCTTTGACGAAGCGGCGGAGCTTGAAAGTCTCTTGGACGAAGCAGAGAAAAGAGTTTTTGATGTTACTCAAAAATATTCCCTAAATCAAAATTTCAAAGAACTCCGCCCCCTCCTTCATCAGGCATATGAACGCCTTGAACATCTATCTAATTCGCCCCAGGAATTGCGCGGTGTTCCAACCGGCTTCAAAGGTCTTGATAATCTCCTGGCCGGCTTCCAGCCTTCAGACCTCATAATACTCGCCGCAAGACCATCGGTCGGTAAAACATCACTTGCTTTGGATATCGCCCGTCGCACCGCCGTGGAGCACGGCACATCTGTCGGCATATTCTCTCTTGAAATGAGCTCACATCAGCTTGTGGACCGCATCATGGCCGCCCAATCTCGCCTGGATTCATGGATGCTTCGCCGTGGGCGCATAAAAGGAGACCAGTTCGTGGCCCTCCGAAATGCTCTCGGCGAACTCTCCAATGCCCCCATTTACATAGATGATCAGCCGGGCAACACCATAATGCGTATGCGCTCGGCCGCTCGAAAATTGAAAATGGAAAAAGACCTGAAGCTCCTCATTGTTGATTACCTTCAACTTATGGTGCCCGGCAATGCACGCGCTCATGATTCACTTGTTCAACAGGTAACGGAAATATCCCGCTCACTCAAACATTTGGCACGTGAATTGCACATTCCCATCCTTGCCCTTTCCCAGCTTTCCCGTGATGTGGAAAAAAGAGGCGGCGAGCCGCGCCTTTCAGACCTCCGCGATTCAGGTTCCATTGAACAAGATGCTGACGTGGTGATGTTCATTCACGGAGATGATAAGAAAGATGAGCACAACCGACGCGAGCAAATGACAGAAAAGAAAATAATTATCGCCAAGCACCGAAACGGTCCTGTGGGTTCTGTGCTTATGCAGTTTGATAACCAGAAAACATCTTTTGTGGAAATAGACCGCGCTAATTACGGAGGGGCGGAAGAAGAGTTCGAAACAATGTAAAATAGCTCCTTATGAGCCCCTTTGAAGACCTGGAAGAAATGTTTCGCAAATTCCCCGGCATAGGCCCCAAGCAGGCCAAGCGCTTCGCATATTTCCTGGCACATGAATCTCCTCAATTTCTTTCCCGCCTCGCATCTCATATAAACGACCTTAAAGCAGGACTCGGAACCTGTAGTCAGTGTTTTCGGATCTTCCCTATTTCCGGTACCCGGGAAAAAATCATATGCCGCACCTGTGCCGACGATTCACGCGATAAGACTTCCCTTCTCGTGGTCCCACGCGACAGCGACTTTTTGCACTTAGAAGGAAGTGGCGCATATAAAGGTCTTTATTTCATACTCGGCAACACTCTTTCTGTGCTCGATGACACCCCGGAGAGAAAAGTGCGCCTGCGGGAGCTTATAGAGCGTGTAAAAGGCCTTGGTCCCGGCCTTTTAGAGATCATCCTGGCTTCAGACCTCACACCAGATGGTGACTTCACTATAGGATGGCTCGCAGGCCGCCTGAAGGCCGAATTCCCCGACCTCAAGATGACCTCCCTCGGCCGAGGACTTTCCACAGGTACAGAGCTTGAATATGCTGATCCGGAGACCCTGAAAAATGCAATTGCAGGGCGAAGATCAGTGAGGTAAAATAAAGGCATGGCTATAGAACAACCATTTGAAGGCTTGCCTCCGGACAATATTCCATTTAGTGAACAGCCCAACAAAAGGCGTTTTCGCTTTGATGAACAAAAAAGGGCCGAAATGCAAAAGAGAGGAGTAAGTGAGGATCAAATAAGAATAGAGGAAGACATAATAGCGAACAGAATCACTGCAAATCTTGACGAAAATCCTGACCAGCAGAGAGCCGCATAGTGATTGTAAGAAAAAGAGAGTTCTGTCGTTAATATAAATGCATAATCCCCTACTTCGGTTGGGGATTATGCATTTATGGAGACTATTAAACAGTAGTGATCTCTACTTCAGTGAAAGGTTGACGATGCCCATTCCTTTTCATATAGCGAGACTTCGGTCTGTATTTCATTACCAAAATTTTCTTTGCACGCCCCTGACCGAGCACAGTAGCTTCCACTTTCACACCCGTTACATGAGGAGCACCCACGGAAACAGCAGCGCCATCGGAATGGAGAAGTACATTATCAAAAGTGACTTTATCCCCTTCCTTCGCTTCAAGTTTCTCTATCTTTAGAGTCTGCCCGGAACGGACGATATACTGCTTCCCTCCCGTCTCCACAACAGCAAATGCACCCACACCTACCGGCTTACGGGCTGCTTTTGGGGTCTTTTTAGCTGTCTTTTTAATCTCTGACATAGGACGATTATTCTACACAAATCCCCCATAAAAACAACCCCTCAATCCGCCACTTATGGCAGATTTAGGGTACTGTACGTATCTTTGATTTGAAGCGAGGGGTGCTGCCGAAAAGGGGCTCTCGGAAAACGACGGTTTGAGAGTGAGCAAAAAATCAGCAGATTTTTATGCGTACCCTTTTCGGCAACACGCCGAGCGCCTTCTTACTCCACTTCCGGCCTTTCTATTTCAGGCAAAGTAATACCTATACGCTCTTCGGTAATACGCAAAACGTCCTTGTCTATCTTTTTGAACTCGCTTGAGGATTTTCCGTAGTGGTTCACCACAGTTCCCAAAGCTACTCCGAGCTTGTTGTGATATTCGGAATAAGCCGCAAGGTGCTTCCGCAAATCGTCCACATTTTTTATTATCTCTTTCGCCGTCTCCTCCACCTGAAGCGAGCGTAATCCCTGAAGAACGGTCTGAAGGTATGCAAGGAATGATGTCGGCGAGACGATGATAACGTGATATTTGCGCGCTGCCCGTTCTATGAGATTTTCTGTTTCTTCTGTTATCTCCCCCACTTTATTCACCAGGAGATCGTAATAAATAGCTTCATGTGGAATAAACATGAAAGCAAAATCCATGGTGCCTTCGGCCGGCTTTATGTATTTTGCAGTTTCGCTGATGCGAAGCTTGAGATCGTTCACAAAAAGTTTTTCAAGCTCCTTGCGGCGGTTTTCGTCCTTTTCCTCAAGCACCCTGCGGTAGTTGTCGAGCGAAAATTTTGAGTCAACAGGAATTATCCTTTCCTTCACGAAAACCGCCGCATCAACCACCGTGCCGTCCTTGAAAGCGTACTGCATGGCATATCCATCTGGTGGCAGAACATTTTTCAAAAGAGTTTCCAGATAATATTCCCCTAAAATCCCCCTCTGCTTCGGGTTCTTCAGAACATCCTGCAGGTCCTGAAGTTGCGCGGCAAAAGATGTGAACTGCTTACTTGTCTCATCTATCTTCGTCAAGCGCTCCGTTACATCACGGATTATTTTCATGGATTGGTCGGTCTGCTTTTCCACTGTGTCAAACATCGTGCGGGCAGAATCGGAAAGGCGTTCATCTATAGATTTAGTGAGATGGGAAAGCTGGTTTTGAAGAAGCATCAACCCCTCCGGCCCCGCATCTTTTTTTCCTTGCGACATTCGCCAAAAAACCGCGAGCTGAATGAGAAGCATTAGTCCCACGAGCGTAATAAGAAGCGTCGTCATACGGTCATTATATCAAATATGCTAAAATGCCCATATGACATTTGAAGAAAGGATAAAAAGTGACCTTTTGGAGGCCATGCGCTCCAAAGATTCCATGCGAACCACCACTCTTCGCAGTCTCATTGCGGGGTTCACTAACGAACTAGTGTCAAAAGGAAAGAAGCCAAATGAAGCTGTGCCAGACGACATCGCTCTCACAGTGATGAAGCGCCTTGCAAATCAGCGAAAAGATTCCTTAGAGCAATTCTCCAAAGCCGGCCGAGCCGATCTAGCCGACGCCGAGAAAAAGGAATTGGATATAATTTCTTCCTATCTTCCAGCTCAAATGAGCCGCGAAGAGATCATTAAAATAGCCGAAGCGAAGAAACAAGAGCTTGGTATTACAGACAAAACAAAAATGGGGATACTTATGGGTGCAGTAATGAAAGAAACTAAGGGTAGTGCGGACGGTTCAGACGTAAAAGTGGTAGTGGAGTCCCTATTTCAGAGCTAAAGTAAGCTATTTTTTATAAAATTCCTATTTTTCACTTGACAAATACATGCTAGGGGTGTATAGTACTCATCTAGAAAGCTCCCGCACGACATTACACCTGAACCGGAGGAGAATATGACCACGACGGCGTGGACTGCCCTCGACGAGGTTACGAAAGAAAGGGTGAAGAAGCTGGCACGGGAAAAACTCGCCAGCGCAAGAAGCTCGCATGAGGAAATCACTGCTCTACCGCGCGCGGTAGAGGAGCTCATGGGTTTCCCTGATGGAAGCGACACTCACGACGAGATTGTCACAGGTGCAATGCTTCAGATGTTTGATGAGAATATGCGAAGGGCGGAGAAGGAAGTTGTTCCGGCTCGCCGCGAGAAGTACGTGCAGGAGGCAATCGCCCTCTGCAACAGATGAAGGAACAGAGACGGAGGGAAAACAACCCCTCCGTTTTGTTTTGCCTGTTTTTATTGTATACAAGTGTCATTCCAACATTCTTGAGAATGTTGGAATGACACAATTCTTTAAGAAGCAGGGGTGAAAGACGAGTTTATGATCTTATCAACCTCCTCTCGTGGAGTGCCATATTTATGTGCAGATGCTTCTTTGAGCGCCTGCCCGTCGCTATTCCCTTTCGCAAATCCGAAGGTATGAATATCAAAAGGCGGAAGGGGTATGCCGTTCGCTAATATTTTCAATGCCGCCATGCCGTTCGGAAGATTCGCCAGGTCTGCCGCCCCAAAAGCCGGAGATAATTGTTTTTCCAAATACTCTGCATCATCCGTGCCTACTCGGAAGATCGCCAGTGTTCCCACGTTGCCAAAAACCGCTTTGCTGATATTTTCCGTCAGTTGGGCGATGTATTGATGTGCGACTGTAAGAGACAGCGCGTATTTCCTGGCCTCGGAAAAAATAGTCGCTAGGGAATCTGTCGTAACATTCTGGAATTCATCTATCACCAAATGGAAAGGATTTCGCGTATCTGCTGAAACGTCAACACGTGAAAGAGCGGCCATCAGAAGTTTGCCAACGATAATAAGACCAAGAAGATTGCTATTTATCTCGCCCAGGCGGCCCTTGGAAAGGTTCACTAAAAGAATTTTCTTTTCATCTATTATCTCGCGGAAACGAAGAGACGACTTTTCTTGAGAGATGATAGGGCGCATATAGTCGTTCGCAAGGAAGACATCAAATTTAGAAGTGATATAGGGAACGATATTCGCAAGTGAGGCCTCCCCTCCCGCTTTTGCAGCTATTTCCTTCCAGAAAGAAACCACTACTGGGTTTTTGCATCTGGATAGTTTATGTTCGCGATACGCCTTGTCTGCAAGCACTCGTGACACATGAAGAAGTGTTGAGCCGGATTCAGGATCTTCAATAGTAAGCAGAGTAGCATTCCTGAAATACTGCTCAAACATGGGCCCCATTGATTCAGGGACAGCTCCGTACAATTTCTGGAATATTGCGAAGAGCTCGTTCACTACGAAAGTTTTTTGTTCAGGAAAACGTGCATCGTATTCAAGCATGTTGAGGGCTATCGGATATTCAAGATTGGCTGGGTCAAAATAAATGACATCTTTTTGGCGTTCAGGCGGAATACGGGAAAGTATTTCTTCAATATCCGAACCATGCGGGTCTATGAAGCACACGCCATGACCGCGCTCCACATCCTGAATAACTATGTTTTTAAGAAGCGTTGATTTTCCGGTTCCTGTCTGGCCTATGACATACAAATGGCGCAGGCGATCTGTGTCTGCAAGGAAAATTTCTTTCTGATCGGGGGCCGTTCCGTTCACCCCCATAAGTATTCCCTCTTTTGGAACATCAAGGGGTGCGGCATGGGAAACAGACTGCGCTGTTTTGAGGGTTGGGGATGCTGTAAGGCCGGCGCTTTCAAAATGGAAAATGGTTGCAAGTTCAGCAGTGTTCAAATACAAAGCGTCGCCAAAAGACGGCAACCGAAAGGAAATGGCCCTCACGGCGCGGCGCATTTCCCTTGGGCGCACTTTTTTGAAAATTATTTCATTGCCTGTGGGTTCGCTGAATTGTCTGAAAGAGGATTCAATGTCGCGTCCAATGGCTTCCGCGCGCTCGCGCGTCGCGGCGGATGCCGCGACGCGCATCCACACAGTGCTTATAGGCCTTGCCAATTTACTCTCAAGTTTTTGTAGAACTGCTGCATGTTTTTGAAGTGAACTTTCTTTCTCCTCTTTCTTTTTTCCACCCGAATTTTTGAACATATCTCCGAACATGCCGAATATCTCACTTAATACTCCCCTTTCGGCAAGCACTTCCTTCGGGTCAGCACCTTTTTCTATGGCACTTTTTTTACCTCGCACTGTTTTTTCAAAAGAAGATGAAGCTGCGCCCACCACTATCTGAACTAATGCCCCTTCATTTTCATGATGAAGTTTTCCGAAAGCACCAATTAGGAGATTCATGGGGTCGTGCTCAAAAGTCTCAAATGTTTTAAGCGGCAAAGCTGCAGAACGAGAGAGCTTTGCAGATGAAAGCGCGATGTGGCCGCCTTGAGCAAAAACATTGTAATCATCCGGTCGTTCGTTCACCCGCGCTTCCGGATATACAGTACGTATCTCATTTTCAAAACGGTTTGCCCATGTTCCGGGAACCGCCGCATAAAAAACCAGTTCCGAATTTCCCGCAGAATTTGCAAGTTCCAAAACTATAGTTTCCCTGTCTTTCTCATGACCCTGAAGAATGGCATAAATGCTCTCCATTTTTGAGACAAGCTCGCGAAGCCCCTGCCCAGAGCCCCCCTTATCTCCTTCATCTTTATTCCGTGAAAGGGATATCTCAAAAAGTACTCGCGATACAGAACGGGAAAGCTCTGTTTTTTCCTTTAGTCCCTTTACGCCATGTGCTCCACGCACAAGCTCAGCCACGAAGCGGTGGAAATCGTCCTCCAAATGAGGGTCATTCATTTTCTCTACCACCTTAAGAGCTGTGTATATTCCTTTCGTCTGAATAACCCTGTAAAGCTCTTCCATGCGAACATCATGAGGTTCAGGCGCGATCTTTAAAGCTAGCCCCGCAATTACTGTTTCAGCCGCAGTGTGCCCAGCACCCCAAAGTTCTCTCGGGTGAGCTTCCGCATAGGAACGCACTACTGCATGAGAGAGAGTTTTTTCGTCTCCCATTTTTGCGGAAGAAATATTCTCTTGTTTTTGCTTTTCAAATTGCCCGCGCAAATACGCAAGCTCTTCTTCAGCCACGAGCATCCGCTCTTTTGTAGGAGCTGTTTCCATTCTCACAGTATATCAAAAGCAGTTAAAGCTTTTGATATTAATTTATCTAGAATTTTCGCGTTTGCCTTCGAGATACGCGTCGTACTCGTCCTTTGTACGGAACACACGATATTGATTATCTTCCCTAACTTCTACCCTGTAAGGCTCAGCCCCGGGCTGCATGTCTCGTCTTAGTAATTCCAGTTCCTCGGCTGTCATCGTAACTTCTGCCTGTTGAGGTGTCTGTTCAGGCATATCCTGCGGCATATCTAGAGCCATGAATTTTTTATTATTATCGGTTAAATCCTGCTTCCTTATCGTCGCTTTTATAGGCCTCAAAATCAAGCTTTTTATCCCCTTGACAAAATACTAGTATATGCTATACTGTATATAGACACAGCCAACCTCAACCGGAGACGCCATTGAAAAAGTTCATCAAAGTGCTCATCGCAATTTCCCTTATCGGGTGCGGCGACACCATGCTCACCGATCGTTCGTTCTTCATCATCGCGTACAGTGATGCCGACAGTGTCACGATCGACATCGGACCCAAGCGGGTCCTGATGCCGCCCTACGCCAAAGCTGAGATGGATCCTCTCAACCTGCCGAGCGAGGACTGCTCGTATTCTACGAGCTCTTGCCCGGCATACTGGCAGGGACTGGTTGTCGCCACTACGCGATATGGACGAACTCAGCAGCAATGCTCCTTTTATGGCGAGCGGCAGAACGACCTCTTTGTCGGCCGCCGCTACGATGGCAGCCCGTACATAAACTGCTAACCCGCCGGGATCAACCGGTAAGCGCGCCTTCTTTCACGAGAAGTGCGCGCTTTTGTTTTTCTCCGCCACCGTTGTAATCCCCCACCCTGCCGTCTGAATGTATCACACGATGACACGGAACTTTTTTATCGTGATTATTTTTCATAATGCTTCCCACGGCTCTCGCCGCACCTGGATTACCCGCGCGACGAGCGACCTCTCCATATGAAAGTGTTTTGCCTTTAGGAATCGATTTTACGACTTTTATAACCGAGCGAGTGAAAAATGTTTCTTGATTCGTCATTCTTTATTCGTTATTCTGCCAAAGCACGGCCCTATCGTCTAGCGGCTAGGACGGAAGCTTCTCAAGCTTCAAACCCGGGTTCGATTCCCGGTAGGGTCACACCATTGACACAGTCTATATAACATGATATTAAACCCTAAGAACTTCAAGGAGGATTTTAAATGGAATCTGAAGGAAAATTGCTCTCCACAGGTGAGCTTCGAGTGATTGAAGTGCTTGGAAAGCATGGCACTCTCGATACCTCTCAAATTGGAGATCTCATCGGGCCGTCGTCCATCTTCAAGGCTGGCGGTGGTAAGACGCGGTTCAATTTGATTAACAAGCTCAAAGAGAAGAGTTTGATCGTCGAAACGCAGCCGCGGACTAGCACTCTCTGGGACAACCGACAATTCAATCTTTCTGACAAAGGTCAGCAAATCTACAGACTGGTCAACCGGATTGATCGTACCTGGAAAGCGCTTCGAAAAATTCTCGAATCAAAGTAACGCCCGCTCCCGAGCCACTAACAGAAACTTTCTGTCGGCTGTATCGGCAGCGGGTTTTCTGTTGTCTTTCTCAATTTACTCCCTTTCTATTAATGTATAAGTAAGACAAACCTTCTTTCGCCGTTGTTTATAATGAATATATGAAAAAAGTTATTTTAATTGCTGTGATTCTTCTGATAGCGGGAATTGTCGGGTATGCCCTTTCTCTTTCGAATAATTTTACTGGAGAAGCAAAGTCGGCCTTGCAGGGAGTAAGCATTGAAGAGTATGTGAAGCAAAATATTTCAGAATTATCTCCCGAAAAAGAAGTGCTCGGGGGCAAATTCTATGTAACGGAAGTGGAAGCGAACGCAGGCACGGGTACCGTCGCATATGAAGATGGCCATGTAGCTTATGTGGCAGATTTTACCTACTCAACAGATGATAACGGAGCAGTAAAGGTGGATTCATTCGTGGTACGAAAATAGACACTTTTTCATAATTTCTATAAGATGAGCCGCGGACTTTAACCGGAGCCTGAACGCTTCAATCAGTAGTACACGAGCCTAGAGTGGTTTATACATCCACTCCTTCGCGCCTGGCTAATCGAACCGACGACATCATGAAGTTCGTGGCCTCGCAGGGAAATGCCCCCATCAATCCGTTTCGGGCACTCCCCTATGAGTTCTACGAAAAAGGGTGTATGGGAAAAGAAAGAACAGAGCAGGTTCGACACAAGCTCATAGAGGTATGTGACGACTTCGGGATCTTCGGAATATCCAAAAGAACCCTCCTTGACCTTCAGTATTATCTGGAGCTCCGGAGAATCAGAAAATCCATGGGTCTCATCGTCTGTGTCCGGGAGTTCGATCCGGAATGGGAGAGGTACTATGAACGATTCCTCTCAACCGCACGATTTCAAAGAGGTCTGTACTCGCTCAAGCCATATTTGTACGCCTCGTGACCACTTATGGTCACGAGGCGTTGTTGTTTTTAATAATTTGCTTTTTAGGGATTTTTCTTTAGTATCGGCGCTGGAACAGCACTTCTCACAATACTAAGCAGAGGCAACGGAAATGACAAAAAGGATGACGTATGCAGGAGCTGGAGTTGACTACAACTCTATGGACCCTTTCAAAACAGACGCGCAACAAGCCGCCACTGAGACCAATCACCATGCACACCGGTTTGGATGCTCTGTCCTTCCTTGGAGCAGAGGAGAAAGTGCCTTTGTTGTGGAGACACCGCTCGGCTACCTTGCCTTTGTCACTGAAGGATTGGGTACCAAAAACTTGGTTGCCGATGCCTACCAACTGGCAATGCAGATGAAAGGAAGCCATGGTAGATCTCTTTACTACAATGTGGCGCAATGTAATGCCGCTATGGCCTTCAACGATCTCATCACTGTTGGCGCCTCTCCACTCATATACGGCCAGTATCTGGCCGTCGGAGAATCAGAATGGTTCGATGATAAAGGCCGGGGGCAGAGTCTGATCAATGGCACTCGAAACGCATGTGATATAGCTGGCGCAGTGTGGGGTGGTGGAGAAACACCCACACTCAAGGGCATCATCGTTCCCGGAACAGCAGACCTTGCAGGCGCAACTGTTGGGATCATCACTGATAAAAAGCGGCTAATCAACCCTGCAAATATTCGGGACGGTGATGCGATCCTTCTTGTAGAAAGTTCGGGCATTCATGCAAATGGCCTGACTCTCGCACGAGAGATCGCGGAAAAACTTCCCAAGAAATATCTGACCCCATTCAGCGACGGGGGTACCTACGGGGAAGTGCTTCTGAAACCCACTCGCATCTATGTTCCTCTTGTTGAAAATTGTCTGACAGCAGGGGTGAACATACACTATGCCGTGAATATAACTGGTCACGGATGGCGAAAGCTCATGCGAGCTCCCGGGAGTTTCTCTTATGTAATCGAAAAGATGCCACCAGATCTGCATATTTTTCGATTCATTCAAAAGAGCGGGCGGATCAGTAACAGGGAGATGTACGGGAACTTCAATATGGGAGCAGGTTTTGCACTTTATGTTCCCGCACGAGACGTCAAAAAAGTATTGAGGGTTGCCCGTGAGACTGCCGGATTTGAGTATGCCGTTACACATGCTGGCTACATTGAGAAGAGTAAAGTGAAGAAAGTTGTCATTCGACCGGAAAATCTGGAATTCTCCGCCGAAACACTCGCCGTGCGTTAAACGTTCGTATTGTTCACAGCTCGTCGCTACTCGCGACGAGCTGTTTTGTTGCACGAAAAAGCTCCCGTTCACTAGAACGGGAGCTTTTAGTAAAGCATCGCCTTTAGCCCCGATGCGCCAGTGCCCAACTTCGGGCATTCTGAAACATCTTGAGCCATGGAGAAGTCTCCAGGCGATCATTCCACTCTTGTGGCATATACGGCCACTGCCACTTGAGAAAACATCTTTCCGGATGGGGCATCATCGCAAGATGACGGCCGTCCGGCGAACAGAGTGCCGTTATCCCTCCTGGTGAACCGTTCGGGTTGTACGGATACTCCCCTGTCGGATTACCATGCGGGTCTATGTAGGCGAGTGGTGCAAGGTTATTCTTCATCACCTCTTCCCCGATCAACTGATCAGGATAGACTAGTTGACCTTCACCATGTGCCACCCACACACCGAGCCGTGACCCTTCCATCCCAGAAAAAAGGATGGCTGGGCTCGGCAGGATTTCTACCTGTGCCCACCGGGATTCAAACCTGCCGGAAACATTATGAATGAATCTCGGTTGTTTTTCCTCCTCAATCCCCTTCTGCGGAACCCATCCGAGTAACGCCATGAGCTGTGCACCATTGCACACACCGAGCGAGAAAGTATCCTCTCTTGCACAGAAACGGTCGAACATTCGACGGAGCTTGTCATTGAAGCGGATGGCTCCGGCCCAGCCTTTGGCGCTGTCACATACATCCATATAGGAGAACCCTCCGGGAAAAACGATGCCCTGGAATGTATCCAGATTCGCGTCGCCCGACAGGAGATCTTCCATATTGATGTCGTAAGGACGAAGTCCTGCCGCCTTGAAAGCAGACGACATTTCCCTATCTCCGTTCGTTCCTTCCTCGCGCACAATTGCCACGCGTGGGTTATCCGAAGCATTCAGAATTTCCGGGGAAGTCCATATCGGCTCAAAGGTGAGCTTGTACGATGGAGCAGTATTACCATCCCGATAAAGCTGACTTTGATGCCGGCAATACTCTGCCTTCGCACATCCGGGATCCATCTGGAGTTCTTCAATTTTTGCACTTGTGGATTCCCACCAATATCGCAGTTCCGTTATAACACTCTGGAACAACGATTCTTTCTCTGTGCTGATAGTGCAAAGCGAATTACTCACAGTCTGGCCGATTATTGTCATTTGGAGATCGAAAGCATCCGCAACATTTTCAAGTTGCGAATAACATCCTTTCTCCACCTCCATGACAAAACCCAGTTCCTCGGAAAACAACTCCGTTAGCACATTTTCACGAGTTGATACCCGGAGAGAAAACCCGCACCGGCTCGCCATACACATCTCGGCAACGGCAGTTATGAGACCCCCGTCGCTTCTGTCATGCAAAGCAAGTACTAATCCTTCGTCTATCATCCTTTGCACCGCAAGAAATGCATTCTTGAGGAGCCTTGGAGTATCAACATCGGGTGTTTCGTTGCCAAGCTGATCAAATGCTTGGGCGAGGGCTGAACCGCCAAGGCGATTTTTACCCTGCCCGAGATCTAACAGTACAAGCAAGCTCTGCCCCGCTTTTTTAATGTCGGGTGTAAGCTTTTTTATGATATCAGCAACAGGCGCGTATCCCTTGACCACAAGACTGCCAGGAGCTTTTACAATTTCTCCCGATACATCCGCGGCCATTGAAAGACTGTCCTTTCCTCCGTCAACCGCAATACCAAGTTCGATCATAAGATCGGACATCGCAACTGCGGCATCATAGAGGAGGGCGCCTTCGTGAGGAAGCTTCGCGGGCCACATCCAGTTCGCACGGCAACGGATATCAACGATATCCGTTATCCTAGCGGAAGCCATATTGGTAAGCATTTCTCCTACCGCCATTCTGGCTCCAGCTTTCGGATCAATGAGCATCTTGATTGGCTGCTCGCCGAGTGCACTTGCCGCTCCAGTCATATCGAAATGACTCTGCGCATTGATGCTCACATTCGATATCGGGATCTGAGCAATACCGCAGCATTGCTGCTGTGCGACAAGACCAGTCACGCTCCTGTCCACTTTATGGACAAGGAATCCTTTTGAACCTACCGAGGGGAGTTTGAAAACTTTTTCTATCGCTTCCCCCACACCCATTTCCGGCAGAGCCAGAGGTTTGAGATCTCTCAGACGCCAGTTTGTCTTGAATGTTTTCCGGGGCATATTCGTGAGAATTTGCTCCAGATTGAGATCGACGGGCTTTGTTCCATTTTGAGAGTCTTCAACGACAACTTTTCCGCCGCCATCTATGACTCCCAGAACTTCGCAATTGACACGTTCTCTCTTACAGACTGACTGAAAGAGTCCGATATTTTCCGGCCTCACCAGCAGTCCGTATCCTTCCTGGAATTCAGCACTCCATATCTGCAGTACCGACATCGTTTTGTCGCCAAGAACGATTTTCCAGATATCTATGGTACCGCCAAGCGGCTCCATGAGTTCCGTCAAAACATTGCTTGGACCACCCGCACCTTGATCGTGAATGCTTGAAATAGGATTTTCATTTCCCATTTCCGCACAGGCCCGAATAACCCGATTAGCTCGATTTTCCATCTCAGCATTTCCACGCTGAACGGAATTGAAATCAAGCGCTTCGGTATTTTGACCTTGCATCATGCTTGATGCGCTGCCTCCGCCTACCCCAATAGGATATGCGGGGCCACCAATACGTACGATAAGCATTCCGACTTCAGGTGCCTCCTTCGTGACGTGTTCGCCAAACAAATGACCGACACCGCCACTATAGAGGATGGGTTTGCGTGGTTCGCGCCACTCACCATCCACCATCTGCCCGAAAGTTCTGGTGAACCCCAAAGTAAGCGGTTCTCCGAACTGGTTGCCGTAGCTTGATACGCCGTTTGAACCCTCAATGAGAATAGAGAGGGGCGAAGCGTATCTAGATGGCTTGTCTTTGCCGACAACTTCTCCCGGAATTTCATATCCAGGAATGAAAAGATTGCCTACAAAATATCCGGCAGCACCTATCCCTGTAATGCCGCCGCGACCAACCGCAGTGTTGTCGCGTATCCTTCCACCGGAACCCGTTTGGGCGCCTGGAAAAGGTGCAACGAACGTCGGATGGTTATGCGTCTCTGCAGTACAGGTGATATCCACGATCCTCCTGTGGAGTACAAGCTCCGAACATTTGCCGGGTATTTCCGGTACAAGAACAGTCACCACGGGTGTGGGGCCAATAATGACCCCCGCATTGTCTCGGAAGGCAACCAGACTACATCCTAGATTTTCCATACTCTGGAGCGGACTTTGGACTATATCCATGAGAGTCCGATCCATCTCTACTCCATCAATGACAATTTGTCCCTTGAAATACCAGTGCCGGCTGTGCTCGCTGTTAGCATTGCCGAGTTGGAACAGTTCAACATCGGTCGGATCTCTTTTCAGAACTTCTGAAAAGAGACGATAGTAATACTCAATGTCGTGAGCATCCATCCCGAGCCCAAGGGCAGTGTTGATCTCTTCAAGAGCGGTTTTTCCACGCCTCATGACATTGATCGTCCTAACACCTTCCGGCGTAATACCGGTATCAAAGTTCTCGAGCCCGCACGTGTATATTTCTTCTGTCATGCGGTCCATAACGGGCTCAACCCCATTTTTACGAACAGCATGGCGGCGAGAACGCTCAATACGAGTTATCTGCGGGATTCCCATTGCACGGCAGATCGAAACTGCGTTAGAAGAGAGAGGCGTTTCGATCGAAATCCGAGGACCTATTTCCACCACTTTTTCTTCTGAAGCAAAAAATGATAGCGGTCTAGCTGACAATGGTTCGAACGTCTCCTGGATAAGCCAGGTGATCTTTTCCAACATTTCTGCAGACAACCCTTCCTCTGTCTCAATATAGAAACAGTACTCCAGGCCATCCTTCATCTGACGATACAAACGAGTAAGCACGTGAAGCTCCTTTTTGTGTGTTTTCTTAAGTGGTTTACAAATAACCATCACCCTAAATAGGGTGTTCTGGCATCACCCTATCACTCTCCCTCGGGCCTGTAAAACCCACCTAGCGATAAACCCACTCTTTAGATTGACGGACCAAGAGTTCTCCTTTTCGCTCGGGTTCTGCCATTATCTCTTCAACAAATTTTTCCGTGCGGGCACCTTGGGAACCTTTCACTAAAATGATGTCACCGGCTTTGAGCATCTGCTCAATCTCCCTTCCTGCCGCCCTCGGATCTTCATATTGAAATATTTTTTTCCCGGCTCTGCGGGACTGAAGAGCCCCCTCTGCCATACCGCGCGCACGTACGCCGATCGTTACAAGGATGTCCGCTATTTTCGCAACCTCCGCACCGATGCGTTTATGCTCATCTATGGAAAATCTTCCGAGCTCAAGCATATCCCCGAGCACCGCTATTTTTCTACCGCTCACAGTTATAGCATTTAAAGCTTCAAGTGCTGCTTCAACTGCCGAAGGAGAGGAATTATACGTATCATCTATTATCGTAGTGTCTTTTACGCCCCGTATAATCCGCATTCTTCCTGTAGGAGTTTCAAGTCCTTTCAAATTGTCTGCTACCTCTCCAAGAGAAAGCCCCATCTCTATGCCTACAGCAGCCGCCGCGGCCGCGGAAAGGGGTGTTTGAGCCCCTACCACGCCGTTCACGGAAACATCGGCCCTTCCCCCGCCAGTTCTTATTTCAAAGGTAATACCAGTAGGTAGGTCCGCTTTATTTATTACTTCAGATCTCACCAGAATATCCCCCGCTTCAACATCCGCGTCTTTAAAAACCCCGTACGTTACTTTTTTTCTTTCAATTTCCGCACCCAGAAGCATCACATCTTCGTCATCCGCATTAAGTATTAAAACACCGTCTTGCTTCAAGGCTTTCGCAAGGAACATTTTCTCGCGAGAAACATCAAAGGGTGATGAAAAATATTCCACATGCACAGGCACTTTGGGAATACGGGTAATGACCACTATATCCGGAGCAAGCCATTCGGAAACACTTTGAATATCACCTGGCCTGTCTGCCCCCACTTCAAGTACCAGCCAGTCCGGGTAATCGGCTCGCACAAGAAGAAGATGCAGGCCGTGCAAAAAATTATCTATCCACAATATCGGATTGGCCCAGGCATTGCCGCATCCGAGAATAGTCAGAGGAATACCTATCTCACTGTTGAAGCTTTTTTCGCTCTTCCGCACATTAAAACGCGGCGCAATAGCTGCGAAAATAGCGTCCTTGGTCCCCGTCTTTCCCACCGAGCCGGTAACGGCAATTATCCTGGGGTTGTATTTTGCAAGGACTTTTTTTGCAAGCCATGTGAGCTTCCACACCACTATCCTCTTAAATATATCTTTCAGCATTTTCTTTATATGGTTCCACGATCGGGAGGTATTTCGTAGTAGTTTATCAGGAATTTGGTTATATCCATAAACGGATGAGTGAGGGTTTCCGAAGCATATTTAACTCCTTTCGGATGCATAGTGAAAAGAAAAACTATAAAACGCGGATGATACGCCGGAAAATATCCGAAAAAAGAGTGGAGATAGCGATCTTCGGAATACGAGCCGTCTTTCACCACTTGGGCAGTACCTGTTTTTGCTGCCACCGAATGATCTGGTATCTTCACGCTTCCTCCTAAAAGCGCTTCGTCCACCACTTTCACGAGCATGCCGGTGATGGTTTCAGATGTTTCTGTTTTCAACACCCGGTTCTCCGGATTAGGAGTGACACTTTTACCCCCTCCCAGGCGGTAATTTATTTTCTTCACCAAATGAGGGTCGGGTAATACACCGCCATTGCCGAGTGCAGCTAAGGCGCGGATAGTTGCAAAAGGAGTAAGGGCAATACCTTGGCCGAAAGCGGCTGTGGCATATTCAACTTCCCGGGGGCTGTTGAGGTTATCAATGAGGCCGTGAATTTCATTGGGCAGGTCAATTCCCGTTTCCTGTCCCAGGCCATAATTTTTCATATATTCAGCAAATGTTTTAGAGCCCATCTTCTGCATCACAAAAACCATCCCTGTGTTCAATGAATTATTGAGAACATCCTGCATTGTTGCGGTGCCGCGGCCCCTGCCGTCAAAGTTGGATATTTTTTTACCGTCCAAAACAACAGAGCCGGCATCGTAATAAGTGGTTTTAGGAGTTATCGCCCCAACATCAAGGGCCGCGGCCATGGTGAGCGGTTTTATGATAGAGCCCATTTCAAAAACGTTCTCCACCAACTTGTTCTGAAAAACATCAACTGACTTTTCTTTCTTCAGGTCGTTCGGGTCAAATGTAGGGACGATAGCCATTGCATATATCTCACCCGTATAAGGATCCATAATTATCCCGCCCGAGTAATCGGATGAATATGCGGCCTGCACTTCTCCAAGTTTTTTCTCCAGGAAAGATTCAACCGACGGCTCTATAGTCGTCACGATATCTCCCTCAAGTTCTTCTTCGCTTGAAAGCACTTTTTTAATGCCGCTGAAAACTTCCACGAAAAAATTCGCATAAACCTCTTTGTTGTTTCGGCCGAGAGTATCTTCATAAAAGCGCTCAAGGCCGTAGCGTCCTGATACATCATCGTTCTTGTCGTAGCCGATGAAGCCCACGGCATGGGCTGCAGCTTCCCCTCCCGGGTAAAAGCGCCAGCGCTCCTGAACCAAGTGAATGCCAGGCAGACCTAAAGCGCTTATTTTATCTGCGGTATCTTTGTTAAGACGGTTCGCCAGGCGTTCCTCCGGGTCGCCTTTTTTAGAAACTTTTGAAATGCATTCCGTACGATCCAAGGAAACAATACCTTCCAAAACCAGGCATGTCGCAGTGGCATCTCCCGCTTCATCGGGGTGAACGGTCAAAATAAAACCGCTCTTGAGAGTGGCGGCAGAAACAATATCGCCATCCTTGGTCTCAAAAAATATGGAACCGCGATCATAATAATCGTAAGTGGAGCGCACATACTGCCTGTCCGCCTGCGATAGAAAATCACTTCCGTTCACGATCTGGACGATGTAAAGACGGCCTATCAAAAGCAGAGCGAAGCAGAAAATTAGGATAGAAAAGAGTCTTATCCTTCCTTTGTACGAAAGCATTTTCCTATTATCTCATTATTGCGCGCGAGAAGTAGGGATGGCGAGAGCTGTTTGAAGGGATGCGCGTGATACATATGAAAGTTCTGTAACCGGAGAGAGGCCAGCCACAGAAACACTCTCGGGGCTAATACTTCCCTTAAGAGCGATGTATGAAAATTCAAGATCCCCTACCACACTTGAAAGCCGGGTGCTCTCGGCCTCTGCCTGCTGGCGGATAGCTGTGTTCTTGACTATGGAAAAGATGGAGGAGACATAAAGCATCAAAAAAGCCGCCGCAAAAACAAGCATATAGCTTCCAAACGCTCTTGAATGCCTGACTGAATGTTGTATAGCTACAATTGCTTTTGTCATTGTTTTAAATGAACTCGCACACTCGGAGCTTCGCACTTCTCGACCGTCGGTTTTTAAGGATCTCCTCGCGACTAGGCGTTACCACTTTCTTATTTATGAGCTTTACCTTGCCCTCTTCTTCCCACTTAGCGAATTCTTTTTTGACTATCCTGTCTTCAAGCGAATGGAAGGTGATGATAGCGAGCCGCCCGTGAGACGAAAGGAGTGCGGGCGCCGAAGAAAGAAAGCTTTCAAGCGCCCCTAGCTCATCGTTCACAGCAATGCGGATGGCTTGGAAGGTTTTGGTGGCCGGATGTATCTTCTTTTTGTGATACCAGCTTGGCGTCGCCCGCATAACCACATCTACAAGCTCTCCTGTGCGGCTTATGATGCCGTTCTTCCGTGTTTTCACTATCTCCTCTGCAATAGCCCTAGCAAAAGATTCTTCCCCATATTCTTTTAACGCCCGCCTTATCTCCTCTTCGCTTTCTGTATTCACGAAATCCATGGCGGTCGTTTGCGCATTGGGCTTCAATGTCATGAAGAGTGGTTCATCCCCCTTGAATGAGAATCCCCTGCCGGATGAATCCATCTGATCGCTTGAGAAGCCGAGATCAAGAAGAATGCGATCCACATGAGAGATACCGAGACGAGAGAGCGCTCGGGATGTCTCACGAAAATTCGTATTCTCCGTGAGAAGCTTTACTCCCGTACCTTTCAGACGTGCTTCAGCTCTCTCGAGCGCATATGGATCAACATCAAGCGCAATAAGGGTGCCTGAGGGTGAAATTGCTTTCGCAATGGCCTCCGCATGCCCTCCTCCCCCAGCTGTGCCGTCTAGCACTGTCTGGCCCGGCGCGAGCGCTAAAAGTTCTATGGTTTCCTGTAAAAGAACTGATATGTGTGTGGTTTCAAGTTCAGCTGACATACATGCGGTTTAGAGGATGCCCAAGCCGCCGAGTTTTTCCGCTAACGCTTCGGCCTGCTTGAGGGCTCCCTTCTTGTGCATGAGCCACTGTCTTTCATTCCACAACTCCACCCTGTCGTGAATTCCTACGAAGACCACCTTGCTTTTGAGATCTGCATGATCGCAGAGATATTCAGGCAGTAGGATCCTTCCTGCGGAATCCACTTCTATTTCCCCCGCTCCTCCGAACATGGCTCTGGTGAATTGGCGATTACCGCCCTGCCCCAGTCCCAAATTCGCGAGCTTGTCGGAAATCTTTTCCCAGGCTTTCATCGGAAAAAGCCAAAGGCACTTATCTAGCCCGTACGTGACAACGATTTTTGCCCCGACTTCTTTTCGGAATCTTGATGGCAGCGAGATTCTTTTTTTGTCGTCGAGAGCATGAGTGAATTCTCCGATAAGCATTCTTCTCTTTTTGGTGGGTGTCCCACTTTTTCCCACTTGTATATAAGTATATGCCACTTTATCCCACTACACCCCAGAGTTATCCACACCCTCCCACTTTATGGTTTATAAATAAAAAAACCGCCCAGACACGATGTCGGGGCGGTATTTTCTTCATCCTGTACGGATGTCAAATTGATAGGTGATCCGGGTCGGACCGGTGCTGCAAATCCGATTCCCTTGTTGGGGGTAGTTCCCCTTGGTCAGACACCGTGGCCGCCATCAGTGCCGAACCACACCCGGAACAAGCTTCCTCAAACCCTCGTGCTTTCCGGCCACACTTCGCGCATGTTTGCATTCGCTCCTCCGTCGGGTTGAATACTTTTTACTACTGGGTTCTTTTTCCGAGCACAACTACTTCAACGAATGTATTCAGGAATGTCCCGATGGCGACCAAAACAGTCCAAGTGTTTTTCATTCCCTCCTCCCGTAAGAGAAAAGGTTCCTTTCATACCATACAATAAAGCTAGGATTATTACAAGTCTTGGTTTTGATCCTTCGAACGAGGTCTCATCGTGGGGAAAAGAATGACTTCTTTTATATTCCTTACGTCGGTCATTAACATTGCTAGACGATCAATGCCTATACCCACTCCACCCGCCGGTGGCATTCCGTATTCCATAGCTTCAAGGAATTCTTCATCCAGGCGCTGAGCATCTTTCTCGCCTTTTTCTAAAACTTTTTCCTGGCCCATGAATCTTTCCCTCTGATCTATCGGGTCATTCAATTCAGAAAATGCTTTCACAAGCTCTATCCCTCCTGCATAAAATTGGAAAGCGTCTACGAGCTTCGGATTGTCTTCTTTCTTTTTGGTAAGAGGCAGATAGTCTATCGGGTAATCAACAAGAAAAACAGGGCTCCACAGATTCGGCCTGACAGCTTTTTTGAATATTCCATCTATGATCTTTACAGGGCTGTCGGAAGGGTTCACTTTTGCCCCCACCCTTTCGGCCTCCTTCAAAAGATCTCCATGAGGAGTATTTAGAGGATCCTTTAATTCAGTGAATTCAGAAATAGCGTCTGAATATTTCTTGACCTCAAACTTTTTATTGAAATCTATTTCCTTTCCTTCAAAATTAATAACTCCGCTTTCGGATGTAATCTTTGACAAAGACTTCATCATTTTTTCCACGAAATCCCTCTGCTTCTCCGCATCAGAATACGCTTCGTAATATTCAAGCATTGTGAATTCCGGCCAGTGGGTCATATCAATGCCTTCATTCCTGAAATCTTTTGATATCTCATATATTTTCGGAAATCCGCCAATGAGAAGTCTTTTGAGATATAGCTCATCCGATATCCGCAAAAACAGGTCAATATCCATGGCGTTGTGGTGGGTAATGAATGGCTCGGCTGTAGCTCCTCCGTATTGAGGTTGAAGAACGGGTGTTTCCACCTCTAAATACCCCGCCTCGTCTAGGAATAACCTGATGTTTGAAATGATCTTTGAACGCATAGTGAACCTTGCTTTGACCTCCGGGTTGGACACAAGATCCAGATATCTTTTTCTGAAACGCTCTTCTACATCCTGAAGGCCGTGCCATTTTTCAGGCAGTGGACGCAAAGATTTAGAAAGCATTTTCACGGATTCTCCAAGAATGGTTTGTTCCCCTTTTTTTGTAAGGAACAAAGTGCCTTTAACCTCTATGAAATCACCGATATCAAAAGCTCTTTCAAAAAGTTCAAAACCTTCCTCATCTATTCCCTCTCCTGATTTAAGGAGTGCCTGAAAACGCCCTGTACCATCATCAAAGTGGAAGAAAGTTATTTTCCCTTGGGCGCGGATAGACATTATTCTACCCACCATACTTATTGATTTTCCGGACTGAGATAATTTTTCAAAATTCTCTACCGCCTGCACGCAGGTGTATTCCTGGCGCGAAGAAATAGGGTACGGATTCATACCCTTGGAGTTGAGATGTTTTAATTTCTCCAGTCTCCCTTCTCTTATCTCTTCTATGGAAGCCATACTCTCTCTATTCTATACCAAGAATTTCGTAGGTCATGATGCCTGACGGAGTTTTGAAGGAAAAAGATTCCCCTTTCTTCTTTTCAAACATTGCCCCGCCTAATGGAGATTTTATAGAGATCTTGCCTTCGCGCGGATCGGCTTCTTCCGGGCTCACCAAAGTGAAGACCTTCTTTTCTTTTTCGCCTTCCTTGCGGATGGTGACCTGTGAGCCAATAGATGCCTTGGCAGTATCGTGGTCTTTTATAATGACGGCGGATTTCAATATCTGCTCCAGTTTGGCTATCCTGTCTTCAATTGACGCCTGCATATCGCGGGCTTCGTGATACTCTGCATTCTCCGAAAGATCTCCCAAAGCTTTTGCGTATTCCAAACTTTCAGCAACTTCTTTGCGCCTTACATGAGTAAGGTGATCGAGTTCCGTCTTGAACTCATCAAATTTTTCTTTGGTGAGGTATGTGCCTTCTTCCTTCATATTTAATTCCTCGGCATTATAGAGTAAAGGGGCGTCCTGTCAATGAAGACCGCTCAAAATGCAGCATTTTTCAAACAGTAGTCGCTCGGGGTGATGACGAAAAGAGTACGCATAAAAATCTGCTGATTTTTTGCTCACCCTCGCGCCGTCGCGCTGCACAGCCTCTTTTCGTCATCACCCCTCGCTCTAAGTTATAATCCTTAAGGAGCGAAGATAATACCCTTTTTCACACAAGCGGGAGGTGGTTTTAGAAATCAAGGAGTTGAGTAGGAAAATGGGAGTGTTTGAGGAGGCGGATTGTGCCGACGAGTTGCCCATTTTACGTTATGAGACGACTATGATTTCGTAACCGCCGGAGCGGCAGCTGTTTGAAAAAGGGTGTTATCTGAGCGACTTTTTATTTTAAATATTCCGGCGCATAAATAGCCATCCATTCAAGAAGGCGGCGCATGGCATAAGTGGCACCCACAGTGTTTGAGCGGCTCCCCTTTTCCATGGCAATAGCAAATGCATAACGCGGATTTTGATAAGGGAAATATCCCATAACCCATGAGTTGACGGCCTGCTTGGTAACACCAAGCTCTGCAGTACCCGTCTTGGCGGCCACGGCGACGGCAGGAATATTCAATCCGGAAGCGGTTCCCTCAAGCACGGCCTTTCTCATTCCCTCCTGCACTATGCGAATATTTTCACGGGCCACAGGAACAGTTTCTTTTTCTCTTTTTAACTCCACCCCTTTTTGGGAAAGCACTTTTTGGAGATCCTGATTTTGCTCGTCATCTTTTATAAGAGTAGGTGTCACTAAAAACCCGCCGTTCGCGAGGGCCGCTGTCGCCCGTACGGCCTGAATGGGTGTTATCGAAAATCCGTATTGCCCGATAGAACTATTGTAAGTATCTCCGAGGCGCCAGGTAGTATCATCCGGAAAAGTTTCCTCCTTCCATTCGGGGCTCGGCACGTTACCCTCTTCCTCTCCATCTATTTCAATACCAGTTTTTTCTCCGAATCCGAACATGCGCATATATTCTTCTATCTTGGAAATACCTAATCCCCTCTGCCCCTCATAGCCGGCACCAATTGTGAAAAAATAAACGTTTGAAGAAACAGCAAGCGCCCTCCGCATATCAACCATTCCGTGCACTTTCCAGTCTTTGAAAATAGTCGGGTTCTTAGGATCATAAGGATTAGGAACACGTATCTCTCCGTTCGCCATGAAATTTTTAAGCGGATCAACAATATTCTCCTCAAGCGCACCTACTGCCATGTAGGGCTTCATGATAGAACCCGGGATGTAAAGACCCTGGGATGCACGGTCAAGGAAAGGATTATTCTTATTCCCGAGAAATGCCGAAATGGCATTGTTATCTTTTCCATCTACCATCACCTGGTGGTCGTATTCAGGATATGAAGTGAGAGCGAGTACTTCTCCGGTCTCTATATCAATCACAATACCAGCTCCGCCCGCGTACCCTCTTTCCTCCGCAAGTGCCTTGAGTTCTGTGAAAAGCTGGCTGGTAACTTTCGCATCTATTGAGAGAGTAATGTTCACCCCATCACGCGGATTCTCCACAGTGCTTTCAGAAACAAGCTCCCCCAAAGCATTTGTTTCGCGTATGAGAGTGCCGTTCCTTCCGGCAAGTACATCATCAAAATATTCTTCAAGCCCATCGCGTCCGGCAAGTGCTGTGTCGTATAAATTGCCGCTTGAATCTGATTTCGGATATCCCACATATCCGACCATAACCGAAAGACCGGGGAGAGGCAAATATTTTCTTTCACTCCATCTTTGAGCTGGTGCATTTCCTGCCACCACTTCACCTGTTCTGTCAAAAATAAGCCCGCGGTTCGCAAAGACAATCGTTTTATCCAAAGAGTTGGTGGCGCTCCTTTTAGCGAGCTCCTGCCCGCGCACTACCTGAAGATTAAAAAGGCGCACTGTCGCAAAGAGGGTCAAAAACACAAGAACAGCAACAAGGAGAACGTATGAGGACCTTTCTATAGGAAGAATAAGGTGTCCCTCCATGTTACCGGTGTCTGTATGGATGAGGTTTGAAGCGTCCGCCAATATTTCTTCCGGAGCAATTTCGTGGCCGGGACCACGCTTTTTGAATAAATTTTTGAAGGAAAACCTCATGCCCGCAATTATAGCGGCAAGAGACTTCCGATACGAGTACGAGACCTCACGAAGCCGCCCAAAAGAGCCGTCGTCAAGAATAAATAGAATAACAAGCCGATGCCAAACACCCCTATAGTGATAATCGCGTATTCTAGTGGGTATGGCACAGCAAGAGAAGCGAGAATTACTAAAAGAGCCGTCAGCTGCCACGGTACGAAAAAAGAAAGTATTAAAACTCCCGCAAAAATAATACCCCGCAACCAATAATTTTTTCTCATATCTTTATTTTTTCGTCTCTACAAAAACCCAAGTGAGGCGGCGGGGTTCAAAAACACCACGAGCAAAAATTGTTTTGAAAGAGCCGCCAGTCTCTTCTTCAATACTTGCAACACTTGCGAGCGGATGGCTCTTGAGACCGGGGAGCACAAACACATCTCCGACGGATACTGCGAACCCGCGTGGCACTTCCACTTTGAATGTTCCGTCGCCATACCCTAAAAGAGGAAGTACGATGCCGCTTGAGAGAAGCTCTGCCTCTATAGTTTCGCCGGGAGAGGTGAAAAGGCGTGCCCTAGAAAAGGAATCCGCAGCTGATGTAACAACTCCGACGATAGCCCCGCTTTTGTCGTAAAGCTCCGCACCATCGGCCACCCCCTCATCCTGCCCCACATCAAGCACTAGCTCATCGTAGGGGGCCTGGGGCGGCTTCAGGAGCACACGGCTGAGGACAGCCGCCCCTGTCGGTTTGCGGCCAAGAAGCTCCTTCAGGTCTTCATTCTCTTTTCTAAGCAAGGAGAGCTCCGCGCTCTCCACTTCCTGACGGGGTTCATCCTCTGTATTTGACTTGTCCTCCCTCCACGGATAAGCGACTTTTTCTAAAGTATGGACCGTGAATTCCCGCACGAACCAGGCGCTATGTGCGTAAGCTGTTATAACTAAATTGCGGATGAACGGAATAAACCCCAAGCAAAGAGCAACCACCAGAACGATTACCACTCTGAAGTTCGGAGTATTTTTTCTGTTTTTATGAGGCCGATATATCATCTTCGTTGACGATTAAAATATCTTTCCAGTAATCAATATCGTCAAGGATGGCGGCGGTGCCACGAACTACTGCAAGCAGAGGGTCAGGCGGCACATGAACCGGTATCTTCAATTCATGCTCTAAAAGTTCCGGCAATCCTTTGAAGATAGCACCGCCGCCCGCAAGATACACTCCCCTGTGCATGATGTCCGAAAGAATTTCAGGCGGAGTGGTTTCCAAAACTTCCCGCGCACCTTCTATTATGCTGCCGACTGAAATACCGATGGCCTCGCGGATATCCGCATCCGTCACAGCAACCTCTCTCGGTAAACCGGTCACCAAATCCCTCCCTCTTACCACTGCTTCAGCCGACTCCCCATCCGGAAGCACCGAGCCGATAGACATTTTCACTTCCTCCGCCGTTTTTTCTCCTACTAATATTTTGAATTCATTCCGCACATAAGATGCGATGTTCTCATTGAAAGCATCTCCCGCAAGACGTATATTTTTTGCACGCACGATACCTGAAAGAGAAATGACGGCGATGTCCGTAGTACCTCCGCCTATATCTATCACCATGCTTCCGACCGGCTCTTTCACTGGTAAGCGCATGCCGATAGCCGCCGCCATTGGTTCTTCCACGATATGCACTTCGCTAGCCCCTGCGTTCTGGCAAGCATCGCGAACGGCCCTTATCTCCACATTCGTAATACCCGACGGCACCCCAACTACCACGCGCGGCCCGAGCATTTTCCTGTGTCCTTCCTGCGCCCGCGAAAGAAGATAGGAGATCATTTCCTCTGTTACTTCAAAGTCCGATATCACACCATCAACGACCGGCCTTACAGCGATAATGTGTCCGGGCGTGCGGCCAAGCATGTCACGTGCTTCCTTCCCTACCGCCACCACCGCTCCGGTTTTCTGGTTGATAGCAACCACCGACGGCTCGTTGATAACGACTCCGCGACCTTTCACGAAGACCAGCGTGTTCGCTGTCCCAAGGTCAATACCGATGTCGTTTGAGAGCGACCGCCTTATTCTTTCCCTAAGCGTCAATTTCTTCCGTTCTGCCATATAAGAATTTTTTACGAGATTTTTTCTGCCACTTTTTCAAGAGGCATCTTTTTGGTTTCTCCAGTCTGCCTGTCCACCACTTCAACTTCGCCTTCCTTAAGAGAGCGTTCACTCACGATGACCCTTGTCGGGATACCTAAGAGATCGCTTTCGGCGAATTTCTCCCCTGCACGGATATCTCGATCATCATAAAGCACCTGAACGCCGCGTGCGGTAAGTTTTTCATACATATCGTCGGCTTTTTGCTTTACAGATGCATCATCTGTCGGGATATATACAAGATGTACTTCATAAGGGGCTGCTTCTTTCGGCCATACGATACCTTTCTCATCTGCAAATACTTCAACCAATGCCCCCATGAGCCGGGTAATACCGATGCCATATGAGCCCATTACGACCGGCTTCATCACACCATCCTCATCCTGATAATTGAGCTCCAAAGGTACTGAAAAACGTGTGCCTAGCTTGAAAATATTACCGACCTCTATCGCTTTCTTCTCCGTCAGATCAGTTTGCTTGAGACCAAGCTCTTCCAGAATTTCAGGGGTGTTCACTTCCCTGTTGACAGCTATGCGCTTTTTCTCATCAACATAAATGGTGTCTTCGCCGGAATCGCATATCGTCTGATATTCATGGCTCCATTTTGAAAAGGCGCCTCCTGACGAGAAAGTTTTGTAGGTGCGCTCGCCTATCCCCAATCGCTCCCAGATTTTTTCGTATGCAACCGCTGTTTTTTCATAAAAAGCATCTAGATCCTCCTGTGAGCGGTTGAACGAATACAGGTCTTTCATCAGGAATTCGCGTCCGCGGAGGATACCCGATTTTGCGCGCAGTTCATTCCTGAACTTTGTCTGGAATTGGTATGTATAAACAGGGAGGTCTTTGTAGGAGCGGATGTTCTGAAGCATGATGCGCGTCAGCGGCTCCTCATGAGTGGTCGCAAAACCGAGCTCGGAGTCGTTCTTGAGTTTCGTTTTGAACCACACATCAAGAACGGAATCATTCCAGCGTTCGCTCTTCATCCAAACCTCCGGATCCTGAAGGGCCGACAAGTGAAGCTCTTCCCCGCCAATAGCATCCATCTCCTCTCGCACCACTTTTTTTATATTCTCTATCACACGAAGGCCAAGCGGCAGGAAAGAATACACCCCCGCCATTTCTTTATGGACATATCCGGCACGGGTCAAAAGCAGGGCGTTTTTTGATACCTCATCTTTTGGACCCTCGCGACGGGTTTTACTAAAAAGCCGGGACTGCTTCATAAATATAAGTCCCCGAATTGTACTCCAAAAAGAGGGCTAAAACAAAAGGCCTGAAACAGAGGTTTAGTTTGGTCAAGAAAACAGACGGGAGATGTCGTGAACTGTCACGATGAGCATAAGAAATATCAAAAATGCGAAGCCCGCACCATGCACAGCGCGCGAGATCTTGGTGGACACTGGCTTGCCCGTTATCCATTCAAATATCGTGAAAAGAATACGTCCGCCATCAAGCGCAGGGAACGGCAATATATTTATGATGGCAAGGTTTAAAGAAATGAACGCCGCAAAAGTTATGACAGAAACCAGCCCAAGAGTTCTCGCCTCCCCCACTATTTTCCCGATACCGACAGGTCCTGAAATATCCTGGAACCCTCCGCGACCATGGATTATTTCCCACAATGCATGCCCGGTACCGACAGTGATCATTTCAAGGGTTTGCCCTGTTACACTCACTCCTTTCACAAAAGCCACAGGCAGAGAATATGAGCGTTTTACAGCAGTACTCACTCCCACACCAAGCGCTTTTTTACCTTCAGCTATTCCTTCTACCGCGGATATTCCGGAAATATTTTTTTCTACTCCGGCACTCAAGACATTAAGAGATATCTTGTCGTTCTGATGACGTGAAAGAAAATCCACCATATCCTCGGCAGTTTTCGGGATCACTGTATCGTTGAGAGATGTGAGTTTGAGAACTCTGTCTCCCGCGGAAAGGCCAGCTTCAGATGCGGGCGACTGCGGAGTGATGGAAACCAAAAGCACTTCTGCATTCTCGGGTACTGGCGCTCCGGCAGCCACCGGCTCGTAAGTTCCCATCGCAAGAGTAATAGAAAGGAGGAACCAAGCAAAAACCACATTGGCCGTTACACCCGCCGCAAGAACCAGTATTTTTTTGAAAGGATGCTTGGCCGAAAGTTTTTCTTCAATAGGTATCTTCTCTTCACCTTCCTCATCCTCACCCTCTTCCCCGGCAATAGCCACAAAACCTCCGAATGGCACCGCGCCTAAACTATAAAGAGTGTGTCCCTTGCGACGGGAAAAAATACGCGGCGGAAAACCGATAGCGTATTCTTTGACGCGCGCGCCGGCCCACTTCGCGGCCGCGAAGTGGCCACCCTCGTGCACTGCCACGAGCACGCTCAATATGACCAAAAATATTATTACTGTAAGCATTATTCTCCTATTTCTTTTTCTTTCCTCTCAAAAGCCGCTTCAAGTTCCTTATTGAACGTCTCCACTTGTTTCTGCAATTCATCCATAAAGCGGAATTTGTCATCTTCTCCGACAGTGCCGGCTTTCTTTTTCGCGTCAATATCTTCCTTCACTTTTTCGCGTTCACCGCGAATAGCAACACGTGCATCCTCAAGCTTCTGGCGCGCCACTTTCATAAGTGATACCCGCCTTTCTGAAGAAAGCTCCGGAAAGATCACACGAAGCCCCTTGTCATCAACGGTTACCGACACACCAAGGTCTGCAAGAACGATACCTTTCTCAATATTCTTCGCCTGGGACATATCCCACGGGGCTACCCGGAGAGACCGGGCATCTTCAATGTTGACGGACGCCACTTCCTTAAGTGTCATCTTTGAGCCGTAGCATTCAGCGGTTACCCCATCCAAAATGGCCGGTGCGGCACGGCCTGTGCGGATGGTTGAAAGCTCGCGCTTGAACCATTCAACCGTCTCCTTCGCCTGTTTTTTAAAGTGAGAAAAATCGTACATAGGAGAAGAATAAACGACTTATGACCAAAAATCAAAATCTACGTAGGACTGTCCTACGTACAAAGGTTTATCCTTTGCCAAAGGATAAACCTTTGTAATGGCTATTTATAAAATCTTAAGATGAGGCTCGTACTACATGTGAAAGTGAATACAGAGCGAAAACGACGATAGAGGCCTGAGTGAGAAAAGCCAGAGCGGCATGTTTTTCTACATATAGAGAGATGCGCCTGGGGGTGTGAATTGAATCATGAAGTTTTTGAAAAGCACCAAGACCTTTTATTTTAGGAAAAAGAAGATGCAGGAATTGCAGGCCGTCGGGAATGCATCCGCCGACAGCTCCCGCCAAAACCGCCCAAAAATTTGGCGAGCCATGCGTAAAAAGGAAAAGTACTGTAAAGCCGACTATCAGATCCAAACCGTACACTGCCAAATCCCGTACAAAGCGCCTGTCTTTCACAAGAGTACCTTTTCCGTTGCCGTCTTTTTCTATTGAATGCAGAGGATAATCCGCATGAGGTATAGCATCCAAAGCAAAGTGCGAGATAATTCCCACAAACAAAGAGAGCGCCGGCGAAACATTCATCGCTGCGCCTAGAGCTCCCCCCACAAGCGTATGTACTGAAAGCACCATATATATTCAAAGATTACAACACTGGCAAGGAAATGGCGAGGGCCTCAAGAACCATCCTTTTGGGACGACTTTGAAAGGATGCCTGTTTTTTTGCAAAGGCAACGGCATTCAAGGCAGTTTTCCGCTCCCCTTCGTGTTTAAACTTGGAGTGCCACACAAATTTTTCAATATTCCTTAAGAATTCTTCAAACACATGAGTCTCCTCATCTTTAGCTATTTTTTCTGCCACTTTCAAACGCTCCTTGAGTCCTGAAGAAACAAATTTCTCCGCCTCTGCATTTCCCGTTTTGGACACCCGGTGTCCAAACGCGTCTGTAATATCTTCAAGGCGCGAAAGAAGTGTCGGCAAAAGCTCTACATCGTTATCAACCACCACAAACATACGAAGTGATGATTTAGGTTCCTCTGTTATCTTCAAAAGAGCATTCTGGGCTTCATGTGTGAGCCGCGATGCAGCAAGAAAAATGATACTCAGACTATCTTCACCAAAAGCGGAGCGGCCGGCGATATCTGTAAGTTCCCGCGC
This sequence comes from uncultured Candidatus Saccharibacteria bacterium, assembly GCA_964582295.1. GTDB lineage: Bacteria > Patescibacteriota > Minisyncoccia > Phycocordibacterales > Zambryskibacteraceae > 12-FULL-44-12b. Next base: position 32,607 of record CAZOQP010000002.1, on the reverse strand, counting down.
TTCATCTACCCCAACCACTCCGCGGAAAAAAGAAATGTTTGGGTTCCCCGCAAAAGTTATCCCCCAAGAATTCTGTATGGCATCCGCAAGCACTGCCAAAGCCACCCCCTCTTCTCCCCTTACCAAATAAGAGCGTGGCGAATGAAGCCCAGCATTTAACACCTCTAATATTTTTAAGTTCTCACCCACTCCCCCATTTTACCCTTTTTACAAATTGATTGTTTTTTCTTTGAAGCGAGCCGACTTTTACTTCAGAGCGAGGAGTGATGACGAAAAGAGGCTGTGCAGCGCGACGGCGCGAGGGTGAGCAAAAAATCAGCAGATTTTTATGCGTACTCTTTTCGTCATCACCCCGAGCGAAAATTATCTTTTAGAAATCACCGCCTTCTTATAAGCATCCAAATGCTCTAGTGCTATACCCGTCCCATTCACCACACAATACAAAGCATCCTTTGCCATCACCGCTTTCACTCCGGTGCGGCGAAAAACGAGTTCGGGCAAATGGCGAAGCTGGGAAGTGCCGCCTGTCATAACTATTCCTTTATCAATAATGTCTGAAGCGAGTTCTGGCGGAGTTTCCTGCAGCACATCCTTTATAGCTTTCACCATATCGCGAAGCTCTTTCCCAATGGCCTTCACCACCTCATTTGTTTTCACTTCAACCGAGCGGGGCAAACCCGAAACGTAATCCCTTCCTTTCACCTGCATTGAAAGTTCCTCCTCCACCGGCACAGCAGAGCCGATATTTATTTTTATATTTTCCGCCGTGCGATCACCAATCGCCAGATTATAAGTTTTCTTCATATGGTCGGTGATAGCTGCATCTATCTTATTGCCAGCACACTTAACCGACGTAGAAGCCACGATGCCGCCGAGCGAAATAACCGCCACGTCGGTCGTCCCTCCGCCAATATCAACTATCATTTGGCCCGACGGCTCCTGAATGGGAATACCTGCGCCGATAGCCGCAAGGATCGGCTCTTTCACAACATATGCGTTCTTTGCCCCCGCTTTCACAGCCGCTTCAATGACAGCCCGCCTTTCAGTTGAGGTAACACCAGCGGGAACGGATATCAAAACATCCGGCTTTATGAATGAAAATTTACCGAGAGCTTTGCCGATAAAATATCGGAGCATGGCTTCCGTCACACGATAATCCGCAATGACTCCGTCTTTCATCGGGCGATAAGCAATGATGTTTTCAGGCGTCTTGCCTATCATTTTTTTTGCCTCCGCACCTATCGCCAAAATTTTCCTGTCCTCTTCAGACACGGCCACAACAGACGGTTCATTCAAGATAATCCCCTTTCCCGGCACATACACAAGAACGCTCGTAGTGCCGAGATCAATACCTAGTTTTTTGGTAAAAAAGGCCATTTGTGGCCTACAGCTTAAGCTTTTTTGTAATAATCCGCCAGTTATCCTTCTTTTACCCCGAATAAGCTGGAAGCTAGTAGCTAAAAGCTATAAGCTATCACCATGTTCACAGTCTCCGTATTACCACTCACAAGAACTTTCGCCAAAGGTGCCGGCGCGGAAACCCTTACTTATTTTTCAGGCACGGATATAGAGCCGGGTACTATCGTGAAGGTGCCTCTGCGCGCAAGAACAGTAAGGGCTCTGGTAGTGGAAACCCATCCTGCGGAAAAAGCCCGCATGGAAATACGCTCCGGCCCTTTTGCACTTAAAAAAATCACGGGAGCAGCAGGAAAGATGTGCGTCAGCCGCGCCTTCCTGCGTGCGGCTGACGCATTTTCGGAATACTCCGCTCAAAGCACTGCAAGCATCTTGAGTGTTCTTTTGCCTCAAGCAGTCCTTGAAGCAAAAAGAAATGTCGTTCCCATTGAACCCAAATGCACGCTTGTTGCAGACGTAAGCGCATTCCAGGCAGGCTCGGAGGAGCGCTTTGCTGAATACCGCTCTCTTATACGCGAAACTTTCGCCCGCAAGCGCTCATTCTTTTTTCTGGTACCGACGGCCGAGGATGCGGAATACGCATACAAAGAGCTTTCGCGCGGCATTGAGGAATTCACTGTTGTTTTCCCAGCGCCTCGCAATGCAAAGGAACTCACCAAACGCCTGAAGATAGTGGATGACCCAACTCACCCCGCCCTCATCATCGCCACTCCTCCCTACCTTTGCCTTATGCGCGAGGACACCGAAACAGTTCTCTGCGAAAGAGAGAACTCACGCGCATACAACACTCTTTCGCGTCCTTTCTTAGATTTTCGGGCATTCGCAAAAATGCTCGCACATGAATATTGCGCCCGCATCATTTACGGAAGCGAGATACTGCGTGTTGAGACTTTGTACAAAGTAAAAGAGAACGAATACAACGAATGGGGCCACATGAACATGCGCTCCCCCACTACCGCCGATGTTTCCATTTCTTCCATGGTAAGGCAAGAGGGTGACGAGGAGGGCTTCAAAATATTCTCTAACCGTTTGGAGCGCACTATTATTTCTGCAGTTGAAGCCGGGAAAAGGGTTTTCCTTTTTGGCGCCCGCAAAGGCTTGGCACCTCTCACTGTGTGCAGTGATTGCGAAATGGTCGTCTCCTGCCCGGTATGCGGAGCTCCACTAGTGCTTCACGAGAGCGCCAATCATTTTTTTCTTTGCCACAAGTGCGGTGAAAAACGCCCAGCAAAAGACGAGTGTTCGCATTGCGGTGGCTGGCGGCTTGCCACTTTGGGAATTGGAGTTGAAACTATTGAAAAGGAGCTCCGCCGTATTATTCCCCACCCTTTCATTTTCCACCTGAATAAAGATGCCGCCCCTACACCAGCAAAAGCCATGCGCACAGCAGATGATTTTTTACATACTCGCGGAGGTATCCTTATCGGCACCGAGATGGCTTTGCGTTATGTGAGAAGCCCTGTTGAAGTAGCGGCGGTCGTTTCTGCAGATTCGCTTATCGGAATGCCTGATTTTCGTGTGAATGAAAGACTGCTTTCAATCCTTACAAGCATTCGTGCACTGGGTAGAGAGAAAGTGATATTCCAAACAAGGAGTCCGGAGAACCCTGTTTTCTCTGCAGCGGCCGAAGGGAATTTTCTGCCATTCTTTGAGCGTGAGATAGATGAAAGAAGAAAATTCGCATTCCCGCCTTTTTCCCTTTTCATAAAAATTGCATGGGAAGGCAGCCCTTCGCGTGCCGCCAAAGACAGTGAACTGGTGCGGGAACTTTTCGGCGAAACGGTGCACATTGTGAAAGTGAGAGCAGGCGGGCGCTTGCATCGTTTTCACGGGCTTATAAAAATAGAAGTGCCAAATGAATGGCCGGACAAAACCACAGTAATGCGCCTCATGTCCCTGCCTCCGCAATTCGCCGTTTCCGTGGATCCTGAAGATCTTTTGTAAATACTAGCAGCTTAAGAAGAGAACCTGTAAGCTTAAATATATGCCTGCCAGGATTTTTCAGGAGGAAGAGACCCTCGTACTCCGCCAGAAGGCGGAGCCTGTTTCCGTGAAGGAAATTCCCTCTTCTCGCATACAAAAGATACTTAAAGATATGAAAAAAGCACTGGAGGGTGAAAGCGACGGAGTAGCCATTGCCGCGCCCCAAATAGGTGTGCCTCTGCGTATCTTCGTGGTTTCCGGACGGGTAAGGGCTATTCTTGCGAATGAAGATGAAGCGAAATCGCAATATCCGGACGAAGTTTTCATAAATCCCAAGATCCTAAGAAGCTCACGTATTAAAAAAGCCATGGAAGAGGGGTGTCTTTCGGTGCGCTGGCTTTACGGAAAAGTGAAACGCTCGGACAAAGTGGAACTGGAAGCATATGACGAAAAAGGTAAAAAATTCAGCCGCGGGGCTTCCGGCCTGGTGGCACAAATATTTCAGCATGAGAGTGACCATTTGGACGGAGTGCTTTTCACCGACAAGGCCTCGGACCTTCATGAGTGGAAACCCGTTCCGGTAAAAAGCAAAAAGCGATGAGTGTACGTTTTGCTTTTTTTGGATCGGATGCAATAGCTATTCCTGTTTTGAATGAACTTGAAAAAGGGGGCTTCGTTCCTGTGGTGATAGTTTGTGCCGAGGATAATCCGCAGGGGCGCGGCCTCACCATCACTCCCCCGCCTGCAAAAGTGTGGGCTGGCAAACACAATATCCCGGTGCTTCAGCCGCAGAAATTGGATACGGATTTTGTATTGCAACTTAAAGCTTATAACCCACAACTTGGCGTTGTAGCTTCATACGGAAAAATAATTCCCAGGGAAGTATTTGATATTCCCACCCGAGGCACCCTGAACGTGCATCCGTCTCTTTTACCGAAACTGCGCGGGCCGGCCCCTATACAATGCACTATCCTTTCCGGAGAAAAACCGGGGGTTAGTATAATTTTGATAGACGAGGAAATGGATCATGGCCCCATTCTTGCTCAAAAGGCGGTTGTTTTTGGAGACGAGCCGCCCGCATACACGGAGGCAGAGAAAATTTTAGGGAGTGAAGGCGGAAAACTTCTCGCATCCGTTATTCCCGATTGGATGGATGAAAATATCAAAGCCCAAACGCAGGATCACACCCTCGCCACTTTCACAAAAAAAATATCAAAGGAAGATGCGGAGATGGATATGAATGACGGGCCGATAAAAAATCTGCGAAAGATACACGCCTTTGAAAAATGGCCTGGGGCATATTTTTTCCACAGCACCAAGAACGGCAAGGTGCGGGTGAAAATAAAAGAAGCCCATATAAAAGAAGGGGTGCTGGTTTTAGACCGCGTAACACCCGAAGGGCGCAAAGAAATGTCGTGGCAGGACTTTTTGCGTGGAGTTATGTAGTTGTGATTTGAGAGAAAGGGTGCTACAACATTCAAGGAACCGAACATTCACTTTTTGCCGACGGAGGCATGGAGTGGTAAACCGCGACTCAGAAGATCTGATCAGAGCGCTTGAAGCTTGGAAGAACCTGGCAGATCCGCGTCATCGGAAACACCTGCTCAGTCTCAACCTCGTGTTTGAGCAAGTAATTGCGAATATGCATCCACCACTACTTGCAACTGCTCTCGAGGGTGTACATATTCTCATGGAGGAAGTCGGGCGGTTGCCTGAGGAAGTACTGCCTTCAGAGCATAAAGAAACCCTCATCTTTTACTTCACGTGCAAACTCCAAAGAGGTTGGGCTGAAATCCGCTTTGCAGCTGTCATTGCAAGGAACCCGGAGCTCGCTCAAACTGCGGCCGAGCTAATGGAGAGTAGATTGAGCAAAGAGGAGAGAGTTCAATTGAAAATAGGATAAAAAAAACAGTAAGGCCGCGCGACATCCGTCGCGCGGCCTCTTTGTTTATATTTTTTCTCAACTTAGGAGCGAGGGGTGTTTCCTGAAAATGTTTTTTGAGTAAAGCACTCGAACACGAAAAGAGACTAAGACTTGGGCAAACGCCCCGGAGTGGTCTCTTTTCGTGTTCGAGTGCGTACTTTTCATTTTCAAGAAACACCCCGAGCGACTTTTTATTTCCTCCGCCACTTCTCCCAAAACTTCCAATCCTTGTAGTTGTAATCTCGAGGATCAAGCCCTTTCAAAATACTTTTCATTCTTCGTGCGCCGCGACGAAAAGCTGTTTCAGATTTTCCTTTGAATTTTTTAACCTCCGCGATTATCTCGTCCCTCATTTCATCTATGGCCGCGTAAAGGTCATCCTTTTCCACTGCCGCATAAAATTCCTTGCCGGACATCATCAATTTTATTTCCGCCCGGAAAATGTCTCCCGACTTGTGATGATTTGTAGTCTTCCCTATCTCCACCTGCGCATGCGCCGCCGGATCCTTCACCACTTTCCGGAGCGCTTTCAAACGTTTATCTAAATAAGCTTCTATGGCCGGCGTATTCTCCATCCCCTTCACATATGATGAATATTTCATACCCCGATTATATCATTTGCCTATTATTTCAATAATTTTAGACGGTGAATGGTGACCACTTATTACCCTTACGGATCTTTCAGGAACCTTGAAATGTCCGGCCAGTATGGCCATCACGCGCCTGTTGGCCATGTTCCTTTCCGCTTTTTCCTTCACAGATATCACAAAACGAGTATCCGAAATTTCTTCAAATTTTTCCCTTTTCTCACCTGCTGAAACCTTCACATGTATAAGCATCTTTCCATTTTAGCGCGCTGTGAAAAAACTACCCTTTTTGCTATCATTTCCCCTGTTCTCCACAAGAGAACATATTCCCCCGGTGGCGCTCCGCCAGCTGGCGGAGGTAGCGCAGTTCCATAAGTAAATTGAAATGTTTACTGTTTACGCAATCCATAACGCTAAACACAATAAGATCTACATTGGCCAAACAAAGGATTTAGACCAAAGATTAGATCTTCATAACGAACATAAGTTTAAGGGCTACACTTCCCAATATGACGGTTTATGGATAGTCATATATTCAGAAGTTTATAGCGACAGAGCTTCCGCATTAAAGAGGGAAAAATCTCTAAAAAGTTATCGCGGAAGACAGTTCATAAAAAATATTCCCCGGTGGCGCAGCGGTAGCGCAGTCGCCTGTTAAGCGATTGGTCGTAGGTTCGAATCCTACCCGGGGAGCTATTAATTTTTTAACCCTGTTAAAAATTAGATTAAAATTTGTATATTATTATGGATAAACAAACAATTATATTTCTAGTTTTTACTTTTATAGTCAGCGGGATAGTTGCGCCCTTTAGTAAATCATTTTTTGACAGAATTTTTACGACATACAACCCAGACCCAAAAAAGATAGTTTCTAGACTAAAAGTAGTAGTGCTTTTCATTCTAAAATATGGATTTCCGATTGCGGGTATAATTTATTTAACAATTAAATCTCCAATAGGCAAATTCTATATACTATCAATGTGTTTTTATTTTTTTATTATTGTTTTTAATTTTATTTTGGATATCTACCGAAAAATACTTGATTCTTTCAAGTCCATAGTAAGGCTAGGTATTAAGCGTTGAATTAATGAAAACTCTGAAGTTTAAGCCACATCTAATTCCAAAGATACTGTCGGGGGAAAAGACCTCGACATGGAGACTGTTCGACGATAAGGGTCTTGGTGTTGGAGATGACTTCCTAATGCTTAATAAGGAAACAGGAGAAGAGTTCGCTAAGGGAAAGATAACTGAGGTCAAGGAAAAGAAGCTTGGAGAGCTGGAAGACAGCGATTTTGTTGGGCACGAAGGATATAAGGACCAAGAAGATATGCTTAACCACTACAGGGGTTATTATGGAGATAAGGTCTCATTAGATACGCCTATTAAGATGATAGATTTTAAACTTATATGAAAAATGATGCCTTGTTCTGTGTTGGTCAAAAAGCTTTCATTGAAAAAGACGGAAAGGTCCTAGTGTTGTTTGACCCAGTAGAAGGACTAGATTTCCCTGGAGGGAAAATTCAAGAAGATGAGGCAAAGGATGCTGATGCTTCTAGTCTAATTACCGCTCTTCAAAGAGAGGTTAGAGAAGAAACAGGTCTTGAGATAGAAGTTTTCAATCCCTTTGCTGTTTGGTATCACGAGTTCCCTAAAAGCCACCGAAATTATCCAAAGGTCGTTTATTTGGTTGCTTTTAAGACTAAATATCTTTCTGGTGAAGTTTCTTTAAGTGAAGAACACAACAACTTTAGATGGGTTGATAAAAACGATTATAAAGAGGTGGATGATGGAAGTGATTATTTTGATGTGCTTGAAAAGTACTTCCAATGAGGACACGGGCAACTGCAGTCGTATTGAGAGAGGGTAAACTTTTGATGATGCACCGTTTCAATAATGGAGAGGAGTATTGGGTATTTGCCTGGTGGCGGAGTAGAAGAAGGAGAAGAGTTAAATCAAGCGGTTCTTAGAGAATTGCAGGAAGAGACTTCAGTAGAAGCGAACCTCAAAGACAACCTTCTTGAATTTATAGACCCTAGAGGAGATAAGCACTCATTATTTCTATGTGAATATGTCTCAGGCGAAGCACAGCTTCATAAAGATAGCGTAGAAGCGAATAACAAGGATGAAAAGCAATCTTATAGTCCTGAGTGGGTTGAAGTTAGCAAGATACCAGAGCTGACAATCTATCCTGTTGAAGAAAAAGACTTCCTAACTACCTACTTAAAACTAGGTTAGAGAGACCGCTGAACTCTAGCTCTTGTGCTATATTTACCCAATTAAGAGTCCTGAACTGCTCAACTAGAGAGTTCTGAACTCGTCCAATCATCGGAGCCATTACAGGTGCTTGACTTTTTAATCAAAAGGTGCTATACTTAAAAAAGTACTGTTCCTTGATTATTTAGGAACTAAAAACGCTGACTAACCGTTTACCGCCTAGGAGGTGGAACATGCTGTACCGCATTATTGCAGTTGCCATGCTCTGCCTTTTCTGGGCTGGCAATCTTCCCGCGCAGGCGACCTTAATTGGGTCGCGCGCGGCAATGCTAGAGCAGCACCGTGTCGCGATAGAGCACGATTTCACTCTGCTTGAAACAACGGCAGAAGTGACAAGGTTTGTGCGCCTCGGCCTTCTCGTTCGGCTTCCAGGGAATGCAGACTACGCTATTGGCAGGGTGTCATTCCCCTATGTACGCCCGGAGGTCAAGCTTTTTGTCGAGCGGTTGGCAAAGCAGTATCGCAGTGTATGCAGGCAGAAGCTCGTAGTCACCAGCGGCACAAGGCCGCGCAGTCGCCAGCCCGGCAATGCTTCCCCGCTCTCGGTGCATCCGGCCGGAATGGCGGTCGACTTCCGACTGTCCCCAGCCGGCAAGTGCAGGACATGGTTTGAGAGAACACTTCTCGCGCTTGACGGTGCAAGAGTGTTGAATGCGACGCGCGAGCGTAGACCACCACATTACCACGTGGCACTTTACCCGCAGCAGTACGCCGCCTATGTGAATCGGCTCAACGGTCGGCCATTGGTGGTAACTGATCGAGCCGGAACAGTACGCGCGTCGGCTAGGACGCCAGTGCCTGTGTCGGCGGCTGGGACTACGCATCGCGTTCGGTCTGGCGAAGCACTCTCGCTCATTGCCGAACGCTACGGCGTCTCGGTTGCAGCAATTCGACGCGTCAACAGCCTGCGCTCAGACCAGATTCGCATTGGTCAGGAGCTTCGAATTCCGGCGCTGGTACATCGAGTGGAGCGCGGCGAGGTGCTCAGCCTCATTGCCGAGCGCTATGGAGTAAGCACACGCAAGCTTCAAAGTGCAAACAACCTCTCCTCTCCGAACGAAATCCGGGAAGGAGACAGATTGTTCATCTCTGCCGTGGCAGAACATGCTGTGGTTGGGGGTGATAATTTATCCACACTTGCTGACGCGTACGGGACCACCGTCGCGCGACTCGCGGCAGTCAATGGCCTCTCCAAGCCATACCGTATCCTGATTGGTCAAAAATTGTTGATTCCGCTAGGGGCCGACAACTAAAGTTCTTGAGTAATATCACCGCCCGACCAGAAGCCGCTTGGCTCTCTGGGTCGGGCGGTTTCTTTTTATACTATTGCAGTCAGTCGGAGCAAATTTCCGTTAATTAATCACACAGTCGTGGTAATATTTTTGTATGAATAAGATTAGATTGCTGTCCTTTTTTATGGCAATACCGCTCGGTGTGTTTCTATTTATATATGGTGAAATTGACGATAGCCCCGGAGGGCAATTGCTCGGACTCTTCATAGTTATTCTCGGTATTGTAGGTGTAGTAAAGAGCAGGAAGAAAAATTCTGACTAAAGCAGGTTCTAATCATCATCCATAACATGGAGCTGGCACTTAAAGCTCTTAGCGCATCAAGAAAAATAAAAAATGCTTATAAATACGCAAATACAAAACAAAAACTTCTGGCATCTATCATCCGAAGAAACTGCACGGTTATTTGAAACAGATGCAGAAAAAGGATTATCCTCACAAGAGGTTAAGGATCGCCTTTCTGTTTTTGGGAAAAATACTATCAGTACTTCCAAAAAAGCGGTTGGATTAAAAATATTTCTAAATCAGTTAAAAAGCCCTCTCATCCTTGTTCTTATTGTTGCCGGTATCATTACACTCTCTATTTCGCACTACCGTGATGCAACCTTTATTTTCATTGCAGTTATCGTCAATTCCCTCTTGGGCTTCTATCAGGAGAATAAAGCGGAACGTGCGCTTTCGGAACTTAAAACCTACCTCAAACAAAGAGCACGAGTTATTCGGGATGGCAAAGAACGGGAAATTGATGCGGAAGAGCTTGTTCCCGGCGACATCATCCGACTAGCACAAGGCGACCGTGTACCAGCGGATGCTCGGGTTATGTTTATTAACGACTTCCAGGTAGACGAAGCGGTGCTTACCGGTGAATCTTTACCTGTATCAAAATCAACAGATAAATCGCCTGAATCAGCCGGGCTCTCGGATCAGAATTCCATGATCTTTGCCGGAACTCTTGTCACCCAAGGAGTGTGTGCCGCCATAGTCTGCCGTACAGATTCAAACACCGAGCTCGGCAAGATCGCTTCGCTCATCGCTATCTCCGAGAACGAAAAAACTCCGCTTCAGAAGGCCATCATAAACTTCAGTATCTATTCAAGTATCGCACTCGGTGTTTTGACCTTTATTGTATTTGGCATCGGTATCCTTGCTGGATACTCCGGTTTTGAGATGTTTCTCACTTCCGTTGCTATTGCTGTATCTGCTATTCCTGAAGGACTGCCAATCTCCATGACGGTTATCCTTGCTGTCGGCGTGGAGAGAATGGCGAAGCGAAAAGGTGTAGTACGCAAACTCGTTGCGGCCGAAGCTCTCGGTAGTGCCACTATCATACTCACCGATAAAACCGGAACCTTGACGATGGCTAAGATGGTGCTGTCAAAGATCATCCCTTTTGAGTTGAGTGAGCAAAAGCTTTTCGATAGAGCTTTGACGAACGCAAATGTCCTCATTGAAAATCCGCATGACGATCCGGAATCGTGGCACATGAATGGCAGGATCATGGAGACCGCTCTCGTTCGTTCGGCCGGCCTTAGAGGAATGACGTTTGCCGATATCACTGCCAAAGAGCACGTTCTTCAAAGCATGCCGTTTAATGCGGTACAAAAATTCTCTGCATCCTTAGTCAAGGAATCGGGCAAACATCTTCTCGTCTTTTTTGGGGCGCCCGATATTCTGCTCGGTCATTCATCGCTTGGCGCAAAAGAAAAAGAAGCGATGCTTCTGCAAATTGATTCTCTGGCACTCTCCGGAGAAAGAGTCCTCGGCGTTGCATCTAAAGAGATTACTAACACAGAGAGTTTTTCATTTTCAAAAGACCTGTCACCATCTCACCTATCATGGAACGGACTTATTACATTCCGTGATCCTATTCGGCCGGGTATCAAGCACGCCATAGAGAGAGTTGGCTACGCTGGAATTAAAACAGTTATCCTAACCGGCGACCATCGGGGAACAGCTCTCGCTGTTGCCCGAGAAATAGGCATGAAGCTTGGTGATCATTCAGTACTAGATGCATCTGAACTCGCAAAAATGTCCGAAGAAGCCCTGCGAGAAAGACTGCCGGAACTCTCTGTTATTTCCCGTGTCACGCCGTTCGACAAACTTCGCATCGCCAAACTTTACCAAGAGATGGGAGAAGTAGTGGCTATGACAGGCGACGGAGTAAACGACGCACCAAGCATCAAACAAGCCGACGTAGGCATAGCTATGGGTTCAGGCACGGAAGTGGCACAAAGTGTTGCTGACTTGGTGCTTCTGGATGATAATTTTGAGACCATTGTCGCGGCTATTGAGGAAGGTAGGCAGATACTCGGAAACATCCGCAAGGTGCTCGTATACCTGCTCTCTAATGTTACCGACGGCCTTATTCTTATTGGCGGATCACTTTTGACCGGACTGCCATTACCACTTAATGCACTGCAAATCCTTTGGGTGAATTTCTTTACCGATAGTTTTCCGGCCATGTCTTATGCGTTCGAGAAAGAACCGGACGGCCTCGCGCACAAGCCACTCAACAGGGGCAAGATAAAACTCTTCGATCCGGTCATGAAATTCCTTATCCTTGTTATTGGCATTTCCACAAGTGCCCTGCTCTTTGTTGTTTATTACGCCCTGATGCGACTCGGCTACGACGAGACCATCGTGCGCACATTTATCTTTGCGGCGTTCGGAACATACACATTGCTGGTTGCTCTTTCAGTGCGAAGTTTGGACAGAAGTATTTTTTCGTATCCGCTGTTCTCAAACAAATACCTTAACGGCGGTATCCTCGTCGGGATTATTCTTATGGCCCTGGCCATCTATTTACCCGGACTGCAAACGGTTTTCAACACAGTGGCGTTACCTGTCATCTGGGTGATCGGCGTTGCATTGATCGGCCTCTTAAACATTGGGCTGATAGAGATAGCAAAGTGGTTCTTTAGGAGCAGACAAGGTAATTCGGATAAGGCACAGATCAAGCACATGATCCGCCCCGCATAGGAAAAACAGCCAAAAATTGGAGACTCGGTTTCCAATTTTTAGCTTCCAGTAATTGACAATAAACGGTCATTAGAGCATTCTGAAAACAGACGTTCTCTAAACTCTATCAGCGGAGCGCGACATGACTTGGCAAGATGTGATACTCGGGATTGGGCAGGTAATGTTTTTTGTCGCCCTGATTCCCTCAATGACAAGTAGTGAGAAGCCCGCCCTCGCAACATGCCTTATGACGGCGATTATTCTCACCATCAACGTATTCGTGATTTGGACACTCGGGCTCTATTTCACCTTCGCAAGTCTTATACTTATTTCCTCCGGCTGGTGGATTCTTGCATGGCAAAATTGGCAGAGAAAAAGAGCTCAAGACTGACCCAACGAACCCGCCATCCAGTTGGCGGGTTTAGTTTTTTGGATAAATATGTAAGATAACCGTGGACCCGAACATGGAGACACGATGGATATCCCAAGGAATAAGGACTTCCCTAGCAATGCGGTCCAGTGTGGCGGTTGCGGTGGGCATGGTTGCTCAATTTGTGGCGACAATGGGTGGTTACCTGATGGACATCCGCACGGCAGATTGTGTGAGAATGAAGTGTGTATGAATCCCATACCCCCTTCGCAGTTAGCGATTTATTGCTCGAATGAATGCGCTGCTGACGACGCCCAATGACTCTAACTCGCCGAGGCATGTATGGGATATATCGATTTCGAGGAAAGAGAGCCTGTACTTTTCGAAAGCCAGGTAAGACGTTCAATGGAGGATGGACATGGTGTCTGTTTCCGAAGCACCGAGCTCAAGGAGTGGATCGTAGTGCAGAGGGGCCCGATACCAGACACCTTTAGCATAGTGCTCCCTCCATTCATCTCGAGAACGGACATGGAAAGGTTGGTCCTCTGTCTTCGCATTTTCAAAGGGGATGGCCATTCATAGCCCGCCCCGCGAAGGAAACCCAAATCCTTGCGGAGGCGGGTTTTCTTTTTATAAACAAACAACCCGACGAAACTTAAAGTTTCGTCGGGTCTCTTTACTTCAGATCTCGTTACTTCCTTTGAAGTTGTCTGCCAAAGGCCTCGCTTCCCCCACTACCACCTGACAACCGTCCACTCTGTAAGCCGGCTCAAGCGAGTCTCTATCTCTTCGCTGTCTGCGAATGAATTCCTTCACAATTCTTTTTAATCTTTCAGTATCAGTTTCCGGTTTGCGCGGAGCCCTGCCGAACAATCGGCGAAAGAATGCGAACATGGTGCCTCCCATAGATGAATGCTTTTGTACAAAACTCTTCGGTCATTGTACATGTTTATATAAATAGGTAGTATTGAATTCAGAACTCAACAAGGAGAGCAAGATGGTCCTTCGACCGTATATCGGCATCACCGATTTCACAAGTTTTGAGCAGGTGCAGGCCATGCTCAAGATTTTCCAGATGCATCGCACGTATCGCTCCAAAAGATTACTTCATGTCGGGGTCATGATGAGCTACAAAACGCTTCATGGCCTGGATACGAAGTGGTCAAAAGCTTTTCCGGCAAAGGAACATATCGCCAGCATCTTCGCTTCAAAGAATGTTTACAACTGTCTCCACTATGCAGATTACGACCGTTGCGACCCGGAAGTGTGGAGAAGTCTTGCCAGGGCGATTACCTTTGGCGGGACCAATATCCATGCGATCCAACTAGACATGCCGTGGCCTGATCCAGGCCAGGTCGCACATGGAGTTCATACATCCCGTAAAAAGGTAGAAGTGATACTCCAGGTCGGAGAAAAGGCCCTTGATGCGGCAGGAAATGACAGAGACTTGGTTGTCAGGAAACTGGAAGATTACGAAGGAATAATTCATCGGGTTCTTCTGGATAAAAGTGGAGGAAAAGGAAAAGGTATGGATGCCCCCTTCCTTCTCCCATTCGCACAAGCTATCCAAGAGAGGTTCCCAGGTATCGGCCTCGTTGCAGCTGGTGGACTCGGACCAGGTAAGGTGGACTTGGTCGGACCTCTTGCGAAAGAGTTTCCCGATATAAGCATTGACGCTCAAGGCAAACTCCGGCCGAGCGGAAACTCACTTGACCCGGTTGACTGGAGCCTTGCAGGTGCTTACTTTTTGGAAGCACTGCAATATCTAAAGTGAAAGCTCTGTACATAAACCCGCCACCCCAGTGGCGGGTTTGATTTTTTTAAAGATAAAAAAGTATTCGGAGCTCGTCTCCATTTTATATATGCGCCGATATCTGTATATAGGCATAATTCTCGCAATAGTGGTCGCCGCGGGGCACCTCGCGGCGAGAAATCTCGGGCTTTATTACACATTCTGGTACACAGATATCATCCTTCACATCATAAGCGGTGTAATGCTCGGATGTTTTTTTCTGTGGTTCACACGGCGCACAGAATATTCCTCTGCTGCTTTAAAATATTTCTCCGTCGTGGCGGCCGCAACTTTCGGAAGCTTTCTGTGGGAAGTTTGGGAATTCGGCTGGAACCGGCTCATACCGGAAATAATGATATACGCCCCGACACTCCCCGATTCCCTCCTGGACATATTCACTGGTTTTGCAGGAGGAGTCCTCCTTTGTCTTGCTATAATATTTTCATAGAAGTAAATAAATATCATGGAACAAAGAACATTCGTAAAGATTGCGGGCGTTATTTTTCTTCTGGTGACGCTTGTCCACCTGTGGAGGATAGTGCAAAGCGTACCTTTAGCTTTAGGTGACACCCTTGTCCCGATGGGAGCGAGCTGGGTAGCAGTAGTCCTGGGTGCCTACCTTTCATTTCAGGGCTTGAGAAAGAGGTAATAAACAGAATTAAAAAAGCCCCGTACCGAGCTTTGCTCTGGTACGGGGCTTTTTTAATGTGTTCCCCCATGCTCTCATCCGTAATTTTTAAATTGTTACCTCGTCATACGTTATACAGAGGTAAACTCTGCAATACCCGTAATCATTACAAGTAAATTAAAGAAGAAAATCATGATAACTCAAAAGAGATTCCTTACGACCGGAGCGGCGATGATTGCCATCGCACTTCTGTTGAGCGTGGGAACGGTCAGCTTCGCGCAGACAGTACCTGTTCTCTCGTGTAATCCCGGCCAGTCCGTGAGCGTCGGCCAGACGGCAACTATCGTCGCCACAGGCGGCACCGGCTCATTCACATTTGCAGCTCCCGGCGGCAATGTGTCGAGTGTTAGCGGCGGAGTGCTTAACGTAAGCTACTCCACTGCCGGCAACTACACCATCACTGTAGCTAGTGGCACCCAATCAGCCACCTGTAACATCGTGGTGACAGGCACAGGCACCAACACAGGCACTCTAGCCTGCAGCCCTTCTGTTCAGACAGCCAACGCTGGTCAGTCAGTGACCTTCTCCGCATCAGGCGGTAACGGCTTCTACACATGGTCCGGCCAGAACTTGGTCGTCATCAACCCGACAGGCACAAGCTTCAATGTAAGCTACCCGTCAGGAGGAACCCGTATGATCACAGTTACGAGCGGCTCTGAATCGGCAAGCTGTACGATTAATGTCGTCGGCAACGTAGTAAATATCCCAGGTCTTCCAAACACTGGAGGCGGAGCATCAGCACAATAGAAAAGTTGAAAGAACGATCAATGACCTAAACCGATGATAAAATACTCAAGAGTGAAGTCATCCTGGGCGCGGCTTCTCATCCTTGGGGTAATCGGTGTAGCAGCTGTCGGAGGAAGCATAATCCTTCAGGCACGCTGGAGCGAGATCACAACGACAAGCGAGGGGCCTCAAGCGCCCCTCGCTTCTCGTTATATAGATCCCGAAGAGAAGCCCGGCCTCCCCGCCCGGCTCATCATTCCTAAAATAGGAGTGGACACAAAAGTACAGCATGTGGGCCTCACCGCGGACGGAGATATGGGAATACCAACCAACTACACGGATGTCGCCTGGTACAAAGAGGGGCCGAGACCCGGAGAACAAGGTAGCGCCGTCTTAGCGGGGCACCTGGACGGCAGGAATACACCCCGGGCGGTCTTCTATGACCTGGAAAAACTCGTGGAGGGAGACATTGTGAAGATAGTGGATGAAGACGGCACGGTCTTTCAATTCAAGGTAACCAAAAAGAAAAGTTACGATTACGAGGATGCACCTGCAGAAGTATTCTCGTCAGACGGAACGCATCTGAATCTCATTACTTGCACCGGAGACTGGATGCCGGCACAAAGAATGTACGACGAAAGAATAGTGGTGTTTACGGAATTCGTAGGAGTTGATGAAGAGGTGTAAGTGTTGCAGAGCTGTAAGAAACAAATAACGAAATCGTCTCAAACAATATTCGCGGAAAGTTATAAGCTAACAAAGTACAAAAATACACATGGCATCAAACAGAAACAGCTCCAATGACAGCCGCTCAAAAACTAACAAGAAAAATGCCTCCTCAACTAGGAACGGGCGCCGAAGCTCCTCCCGCAGTCAAGGTTCTTCATCATCCTCACGAGCAAGCTCAAGCCGCAACAGCAGCATGAGCGGCCGCTCAAGAGGAAGAATGTAACAATGGCAGACAAAGATAATATAGAGGAGGCCACAGAAGATATACAAGCGGCGCGCGAAGTGATAGCGGACGAGAAAGAAGATGAGGCCGAGGCAGCACGCAAAGAAGCCGACGACGCAAAGAATGACACGGAGCACGCAAGGGAGGAAGCGCGGCAGGAATAAATAACAAAACCCCCAGGATAATCCTGGGGGTTTTGTTATTTACTATTTGTTATGAAGAAACTTAAATAGGAAATTGAGCACTGGAAAATAAGAAGCTTCTTCTCTACGTGCATTTATCTGCATCTCTGCGATAAGACGATTGCGAACATTCGCTTTATCGTTACATAAAAAAGAAACCCCCTGAAGGGTTCTAAAGTACGAGTCTATTTTTTCGTTTGTTTGCGTTTGTGTGTTTATGTTCATGGGCTATATTGCGTGTTGTTTGTTCCTTCGCTAATGAGGGTTTTTAATTTTTTCATGGCACGGTGAATTCGCACGGAAACTACGTTTTCTTTGATGTCACCTATCTGCTCTGCGATCTCGCGCGGGGAAAGACCCTCCACGTATCGAAGCGTGATAAGGGTCTGCTCTTCTTCTGGAAGCTTGTGAAGAAGCTTCATTGCCCAGGATATTTCCGCCTGGTCGGCTTGATTGATGCACGGGTCGGCCGGATCAAAGCCGGTTTCGGCAAGATCCTCAAGAGATTCTGTTTTGCCTTTGCGATACCAGTCGATCACAAGGTTGGTGGCAATGCGGTAAAGAAATGCCCGCATATTGGCCACTACCTTATCTTTGGAGATATAGTCCCAGGCCTTCATAAAGGTATCCTGGGTCAAATCTCTCGCAAGTTCATACTCCCTGGTTTTGAAATAGCAAAAGCGGAAAATAGCGTCCGAGTAGGCGTCGTAGGAGGCTAAAAAGTTATTTTCTTCGCTGCTTCTTGGCATATAGACGTGGGTTAGGGGGTTTTCTTACACTAAAAATTAAGATGACCAGGGAAACTTGTGAGACACAGAAGCACACCTTCCTCCGGAGAGTCAGGTGTGCCTTAAGCACCATCGAACGGTTTTCAAAGAATATTTTGAGCCTCTGTGACGCGAAAACCCCCTATTTGGGTGCGTCGCAGATCTCGTACGGTTGCTAAAGTTCCGAGCTTCTCACCGAATGTTTCGGCGAGACTCCTTATGTACGTTCCGCTTGCAACCGAGAAGCGTATCGTTACACATGGGGTATCAAGTACGACGGGCGTTGCCGAGAAAACTTTCATCACTCGCCTCGGCGCCACTACATTATCTCCCCTTCTGGCTTTTTTGTACAGCGGCTCCCCTCCCTGCTTAATTGCGGAAAAGATGGGGACAACATGTTCATAAGACCCCACTAGAGCTTGCGCGGCCCCCAACACCACATCCATTGTTAATTTTGGAACAGGTGCAGTGGCGATTATTTTTCCGTCGCAGTCCCCCGTATCTGTTTTTACTCCCAGTTCTATAACCGCGTCATATTCTTTATCAAGCTTCAAAAGTTTCGTAAGCTCTTTCGTCTCCTTCCCCACTGCAACAATGAGAAGCCCTGTAGCGTTCGGATCAAGAGTTCCGGCGTGGCCTATTTTTTGTCCCGGATATTTTTTCTTGAGAACACGTATGACATCGTAAGACGTCATGCCTTTTGGTTTATCAATCAATAACATTTTGGAAAATGCACAGGTTTATTCTGTGCGAACGGTTGAAGAGCGGGTATTATCTAGAGCATCAGCATGATGTTCAAAGATTATACGTCTCACATCATCTGGATTTTCCGCGTTTTTGAAAAAGAAATTCTCACTGGCATCACCCGCTGTCCTGATGTGAATATCTCCGAATTTGAGCATGGTCTGCATGACGCCCTTCATCTCTATGGAAACGTCCTGGATCTTGTCGAAACGCAAGTTCGAGATCCTGCGGTGAAAAATACTAACCTGATCAATAGATATTATGCGTTTTTCGGTTACGAACCAGACATCAAGATAATAGTTGGTCCAGGTAATGAAGAATGATATCCAGAGAAGCAACAGCCAGAGCATGTAAATGAAAGTACTGCTTGAGAAAAGAAGCTCCGAGATATGGACGGGAGTTGTCGCGGATAGGACGGACGAAAAGATAGCCGGAGCGATAGCAAGGAAAAATACGAGGCACATGCGCGGCATGAGGACATACCAGTGCCTATGCACCTCGAGAACTATCGTTTCATTTGGATCAAGATTGAGCATGTTTTGGCTTTTATGGTATGGCGAAAAATGCGATAGCGGAGAAAAGAACGGAGACGGTAATGAATAAAGTCTCCACTATGAATATCCTCCTAGTCCTACCTCCATATTTTTGCCAGTGGTAAACCAGAACCGCTGCCACTACGGCATATCCAACCAGAAATAAAATAAAGAAACCTGTCAGCCCTCCAGATATAATCTCGGCTGGAACATTGGGAATGGTGAGAATATCTCCTGTTGGCATACATTCATTTTACCGCACACTTGCCTTGGTGACAATTTTTGTGTTAGTATGTCGGCTTGACTCGCGCGCTTTAGGGCGCGCCGCTTTTATGGAAATAAGAAATATTGCAATTATCGCGCACGTGGACCACGGAAAGACCACCCTTACCGATGCTATTTTGAAGCAAACGGGGGCTGTCGCCGAGGGCACATCCATGGACTCAAACGCCCTAGAAAAAGAGCGCGGTATTACTATTTATTCCAAAAACTGCTCCATCCGCTACAAAGACACGAAAATAAACATCGTAGATACTCCGGGCCACCAGGATTTCGGATCTGAAGTGGAACGCGTGCTTCGTGCGGTAGACACTGTGCTTTTGGTTGTTGATGCACAGGAAGGCCCCATGCCTCAAACCCGCTTCGTACTGAAAAAATCCCTTGAGCTCGGCCTCAAGCCGATAGTCATCATAAATAAAATAGACAAGCCGGCGGCCCGCATAAAAGATGTGGAGAACGAAGTGTTGGAGCTTTTCCTGGAACTTGGAGCCACAGACGATCAGTGCAATTTCACTACTCTTTTTGCAGTTGGGCGCGAAGGTTGGGCAAAAAGAAAAATGGAAGACACTTCAAACGACCTCACTCCCCTTTTAGATACTATTATTGAAGAAGTAAAACCCTCTGGCGGAAAAGAAAATACGGAAGCGGGCATTGCTCAGCCGTTCAACCTGGCTTATGACAATTTCCTGGGGCGCATGGCCATCTGCCGCATTCATAAAGGAATATTCAGGACCGGTCAGGATGTTTTCGTGAAAAACCCGGAAGGTGTTACCCGTAAAGGAAAGATTACCAAGCTTTTCACATTTGAAGGCATCTCTCGGCTGGAAACAAATGACGCAGGCGAAGGCGACATCGTGATGATAGCCGGCATTCCAGACATCTTCATCGGCGAAAGCATTTCCACTGATGAGAATGCGGCTCAATTGCCTGCCATTAAAATAGATGAGCCGACCATTTCCCTTTTCTTTTTGGTGAACGATTCCCCTTTCGGCGGCCGTGAAGGAAAGTTTGTAACCTCCCGCCAGATACGCGATCGACTTGAAAAAGAGCTAGAGGTAAACGTGGGGCTCAAGGTGGATTTTTCAGAGAACGACCGTTTTAAAGTTTCTGGTCGCGGAGAACTTCACATCGGCATCCTTCTTGAAAATATGCGCCGCGAGGGTTTTGAATTGCAGGTCTCGGAACCGGAAGTTATCACCGAGGAGCGTGACGGAGTAAAATTCGAACCTTTTGAAGAAGTAGTTATAGATGTGCCAAAAGAAATGTCTGGAACCATAATCGGCAAACTGACAGAAAGGCGCGGCTCTCTTATGAATGTAAAAAGTGAACACGGCGGCACCACGGAACGCCTCACATTTGAAATGCCTACGCGCGGACTTCTTGGTTTTCGCGGCCAATTCATCATAGACACCAAAGGCCTCGGTATTCTTTCATCCCGCTTCATTGAATTCCGCGCCTACGCCGGAGAAATAAAGCGTCAGGCGGTCGGCGCCATGATATCCATGATGCCCGGCAAGTGCTTGGCTTTCTCTTTGGACAATCTTCAGCAGAGAGGAACTTTGTATATGGAACCATCGGACGAAGTTTATGAAGGTCAGGTTATCGGCAACACTTCAAAAGGCGAAGACTTGTATGTGAACCCGACAAAAGGAAAACAATTGACCAACATGCGCGCTTCGGGCTCCGACGAAGGAATATTTTTAGCGCCAGCATGGAAACTTTCAATAGAACGCGTGATGGAAATAATGCAGGACGACGAATATATGGAAGTTACTCCGAAATCCGTGCGACTTCGCAAAAAAATCCTCTCTCAGCAAGGCCGCTCAAAAGCCGAGAGATAAGGCACCCAAAAACGGCTCTGTTTAGGCGTTATTTTTGATATGTAAAAAGTACTTGACTTTTATACTATAAATGCTATAATAGAAAACAAAGGGATTTCGCAAACACGCGACCCTCTAGCTCTTTCACATTTTGGAGGTTCCCGTGCAAACCCTCATCAAACCCCTCGTTAGTTTTGCGCTTTGCGCAGCTCCGCTCCGGATACAAGGTGATGGAGAAGTCGAGATACTCAATTTCGACTACACGAAGAACGAGAGGACCACAGTGCGTTTACCGATGGAAACTGGGGAGTCAGACGAAAAAATGTCTGCTACGATCCGTCGCCTGATCGGGGAATTCGCAAAGGAGTCGGAGCCGTTCTCTATCTCTTTTTTCCTCGACACACCAATCAATCCTGTCGGTAAGAAGGATAAAGACGATCCGGAAGGTTTGCATCTCCAGGAAACTTTCCTTGCATCGTCGGTATCGATCCAAGGAAAGCTTCGCGACTGTATTAAAGTTGAGAAACAAGCGGATGGAGATGAGATCCTGGGAATTCCGCGCTGGACAGACGCGGGAAAACTCCTTCGACAGATGGAAGAGGTCAGAAGTCCGTGGTACCACCACGTGACTGTGCGCCAGGTTATCCGTACCTTGTGCGGAAACCCTGCCATCGCCTTGCGCTACATGGATATGTTTACACAGGATGAGGACCCACGCACTCCAAAAGTTGAACTCCAGAGGGTTCTGGAGTTCAACAGAAAAAAGGGTCTTCTGTAGAAAGGCTCTTGCTCAACCGGGAGCCGAACGACAATTGTCGTTCGGCTCCTTTTCATTTTCTGCTACAATACAAAGCCATGAAAGAGCTCTCCACCAATATTGCGCAATGGCTCCGTTAATTTTTGATATAGAAACCAAGAACACATTTTTTGATGTCGGCTCAAACGACCCGGCTCTTTTAGACATCTCCATAGTAGGTATTTACGACACTGCCACCAAAACCCTTAGGGCGTTTGAGGAGCATCAGTTCAAAGATATGTGGCCCTATTTTGAAAAGGCGGATTCTTTGGTGGGCTACAATTCCGATCACTTTGATATTCCGCTTTTGAACAGATATTATCCTGGAGACATCACGAAAATAAGGAGTATTGACCTTATGAAATCCATAAGCGCCTCGCTCGGCAGACGCATCAAACTTCAGGATGTGGCTTCTGCAACTCTTGGCGTTTCAAAATCCGGCCAAGGTCTTGATGCTATCAAATGGTGGAAGGAAGGCCGGATAGATCTTATAACGGAATATTGCCTCAAGGATGTGGAAATAACACGCGACCTTTTTGAATACATGCGAAAACATAAAAAAGTGAAAATACCTCATGGCGACGGAATAAGCGAGCTCGTAGTAAGCACTGAAGGTTGGGAAGATGCCCCTGCTTCAGCTCTCACTCACTCACTTCCTTTTTAGGGCATTTGGTGGCATAGTATCGTCAGAAAGGCCCTTCTCACACAAATAAGACGAGGAGCTTTATGCACGTTCCACCGTATCTTCTTCCTGTAGGGACTCGCTTTCAGAAGCGTATGACTCTTGGATTTCTTGGGGGTTTCGGTCTTTTGTGGCTTATCTCTATGGTATGGTTCATGAGCCAACCAAGATACCCAACCCTTACCCTCGAACCAGGAAAATATCGCATCATTTCTGTCCGTCCTTGGGATGGTCTGATGACCGAAGTGAAGATGGAGGCCTTGGGAAGTGATTCGGCCGGTGTACACCCCATCAGGGCTATTGTTCCGAATTTCGTTGCCGAAATCCTAAGGCCGAACGAGCTCTACGACCTGGTGCGCCACGGCACTGAACCAAACTTCATTTTTGAGTTCCGGCCCGTAAAAGCCGCTCCCCCAAGACCCGTCACTGTGACGGGTCTTCGTTTTTAAGATTTTAAAATCCCGATTGTGAGTAATATTGCGAGAGTGATATAATCACGGGATGAAAAACACACTAGTGCTTGCAGGGTCTATAATCGTTGCGGGAGCTTTCATCGGAGGCGGCCTGTATCTTTCTAAAACACCTGTAAATACCTCTGCCGAAAAAATACCCGTACCTAAAGAGATAACAGTGAAAGCAGTTGATGAAAACGACCACACTGTGGGGCCTGCCAATGCCGCCGTTACTATCATTGAATATTCAGATACAGAATGCCCATTCTGCAAAGTTTTTCACTCCACTCTTTTAAGTATTACAGCAGACAAAGAATTCAGCGGTAAAGTGAGGTGGGTTTACCGCCATTTCCCTCTTGATAGTCTCCACAAAAAAGCCCGCACTGAAGCAGAGGCACTTGAATGCGCGGCACTTCTCGGCGGCAACGACGCTTTCTGGGAGATGACCAATAATCTTTACGCTACTACAAAATCAAATGATACTTTAGACCTAACACTTCTTCCTTCAATGGCGGAAGCTGCCGGAATTTCCCGCACAGATTTCATTGAATGCACCACAAGCGGCAGAACAGCGGCGCGAGTGGAGAGCGATTACCAAAGTGCAGTTGCGGCAGGTGGTACAGGCACTCCCTACTCTATAATTATCGGCCCAAAGGGTCAGAAGATACCGCTAAGCGGCGCAGTTCCTTTGGAAGCTCTCAAAGTCCAACTTCGCTCCCTCTTGTAGACACTCCGTGTCTACAGGTTGTAAAGGCGTTTCCACACAGCGTACATGGCGAGGGTATCCAAGCCGCAATAAGTTTTTAGATCTTCGGCAGTTTGTTTTTTCTCCTCTTCCGTCATCTTGTTATTGACCATTCTCCACCACGCATCAGATGCCTGCCCGCCTTCTTTTATAGGAAGGTTCTCATAGCTCATATGGGGCGCCATTATAGGCAGAACTTTTTTGATGGATGTACTGCCTTTGAAACCGGGATCAACATAGTATTGCTTATGAAAAATATCCTTTAGGTCGTATATCATATCGTTGAGCCGCGTAAAAAGTTTTTCATACGCCGGCAGGCGTGAAGCTATTTCTTGATTGACGCCTTTTTCAAATGTTTTATTCCATACGATGATGCGGCCAGAGGGAGATATATGCTCTTCCAGAAGTTCGGCCACTTTTTGCGACGGGTCTGAAAAATCTTCGTGGAGATATTCTACATGGCGTGGCTCCCCCTCAGGAGTGTCTAAAATATGAAGTGAGAATTGGAAAGGTATCCTTTTGTATGGCCCAAAACCTGGAAAAGCTGGAATGGCGGGGGCGAACGTTTCGTAGTCAAAAAAATAAAGAGGGAAAGTCAGTTCGGAGAGTTCTTTTTTTATATCCTCAAGCATTATTTTCGGCTGGTTCCTGCGATGGGCATGTATTTGGTTCCACTGAATGACCGAGAGTTCCATATGCTCGGGCACGTCTTTTATGTCAAATGTCTCTCCTTCCACAAGCATCTGGAGTTTTGCCTTGCTGTTTCCTATACGGGAAAGATCGTGCACGGAATATTCCGGAATGTGCGGATTTGAATATTTGAAAGTAGCACAATGCCTGCTTCTTCCGTTAAAAACGCAGTCACATCCGCCTTTTGGCTCTTCTTTTTTCGCTAAATATTCTTTAGCGGCTTCCATCTGCTTTTCTATTTCCGGAAGTTTCTCCATCACCTTCTCTGTAACCTCTTCCATAGTGAATAATTTATTAATATCAAGCTCCCCCAAGCGAGTATACTTATTATTCAAGTGGATGATGAAGTATTTCCCTACTGGCACTTTCGCACGTTTAAGAACAGAGGCTTGGAACGTGATGTCGTCTATGTGATCTCTCTGCGGGACATTTTCTTTCATTGAATTAGTACCTTTCACTTCGTATAAATCCCACTTCTTGGTTTTTTCGTCGTACGCAAGCATGTCGTTCCTCGCAATGAAGCTGTCCTCTATAAAAGTCGCCTGAAAGATCGCAGGTGTGTCAACCTGCGAGGTTGACACACCTGCGATGAGCTTATTTGTCTCCTTTACCGCCACCTCACCCCTCGCAAGCACCTCCACTCCATCCGGAAAAAGTTTCCGCGCATAAATATCCACTTCATTCCCCTGCTCCATGAGATGCTTTTCAAATTCCGAAAGCTCAAACATCTCCAAAAGCTCCGGCCTATTGAGTTTAAGCCAGATATTTTTCGGACAGAACAAAAATTCAAGGAATATGGTTTTAGATATGGGTTTCCCCTCTTTCATACCCGTATCCTACCACACGGCCAACTTTAGCCATGTTTTTCTATATGATATTATTCTATTCTAATGTTCTTAAGAACATTAGAATAGAATTTGTACGATATATCGTACAAACTAGTGTCCCTTCAGTCGATTTATTTTTTCGTGCTGGCGGATCTTTTCCAGTGCTTTGGCTTCAATCTGTCTGATGCGCTCGCGGGTAACACCAAAAACTTTTCCTACTTCCTCCAGGGTGTGGGTAAATCCGTCGGCCAGGCCATAGCGCATTTCAAGTATCTTTCTTTCTTTTGGCGGAAGTTCATTTAATATCTCACGAACCTGATCCTGCACGATGCGGCGGGAAGATTCCTGATCAGGCGAAAGTATGCGGTCATCAGCAATGAAATCTCCGAGCTTACTTTTGCCGTCTTCCCCATCGTCTCCGACAGGTGTCTCCAAAGAAACTGTTGACTGGTCTATTTTTTCTATCTGATATATTTTTTCAACTTCCATATTCATTTCCGTTGCGATCTCTTCAGGCAAGGGATCTCGGCCGAGGTCCTGGGTGAGACGACGCACCACCTGCTTGTACTTGGCGATGGTTTCCACCATGTGCACGGGGACACGGATGGTTCGCGACTGGTCGGCAAGTGCTCGTGTAATGGCCTGGCGTATCCACCAGGTAGCGTAGGTAGAGAATTTATACCCTTTGGTCCAGTCGAATTTATCAACGGCTTTGAAAAGACCGAGATTCCCCTCCTGGATAAGGTCAAGTAGTGTAAGATCAGGAGAGCGATTGGCATATTTCTTTGCAATGGAAACAACCAGGCGGAGGTTCGCCTTGGCCAAAAGATTTTTTGCCTCTTCATCCCCCGCCTCTATTCTCTTTGCGAGTTCCTTCTCCTGTGTGCCGGTGATAAGAGGATACTGACCTATCTCGCGAAGATACATCTGAATGGAATCAAATGTTCCTTCAGAGCGTCCGCCATATTCATATTTCTTCCCCACTATCTCTTCCGGCTTTGAAGCATCTAGAAGTCCGCCCCCTTCAAGCACATCAATGCCCGTTACCTGCAGTTTTTCATAAAGAGTATCAAGAAAGACTATATCCTGTTCTATATTCGGATATTCTTTGAGTATTTCGTCGTAAGTAACGAAGCCGCGCTCCTTACCCCGAGCCATCAGGCGCACCAGCCGAGCTTCGGCATCGTCTTTCTTGCTCATCCTTAGAGGCGCCGCATGAGCTTTCTTCACCATTTTTGCCGCACGTACCTTTACTGGCTTTTTGATCTTTTTAGCTTTGCGTATTTTTTTAGGTGTGCGCTTCGCGGAGCGTGCTTTTTTAGATTTTGTTTTTTTAGATTTCTTCATATATATAAGACGTATAAAGAGAGCTATTTCTTCTGCATCTCTGCAGTAAGAACCTTTCGCTCCTCGGATACCTGATGCATTTCCCTAAGTATCCGCTCCGTTTCCACAATGTCCTTCTTTTTTTCAGCCAAGGACAATGCCTGGTTGAGCTGTCCCAGGCGCTTTTTGAACACGTCGTCCTTGTAGTTGAGGATGACCTCCTCTAGGGTTTGGCGGGCCTTTATTTGGTCTTCCCCGCCATAATAGCTTTCAACCTCGAACACGAGACTCTCTCGGTCGGGCTTGTAACGTTCCATGATAGACGACCTTTCCACATCGTTCAAGAATGTTGTCAACACCTTTACGGGGATGGCAAAGGTGGTTCCGCTCTCTTCTGCAAATAGGAGCCCTGCCACATGCCTCTCGCTTTGATTCCTAACCGCGGCTTTTTCCGCCGGTGCAACGGTCTCGGCGCTTTTATAAGCGAATGTTTTTCCGCTGTTCCTTCTGAATTTGGCGGTATCTTCTTCAAGCGCCCCTTCTGAAATGCTGGTTTTTCGCGAGATCACTTTTATGGTGTGGGAACGCTCGACGGCACTTCCGAGAAGCGAGAGAAGCGGTATGATCTCCCTTTCCACCCGCAAAGCCCGTGCTCTTTCATCCTGACTGTTCTCTATTATGGTTTCCAGAACGAACTCAATGAAAGGCAGGGCTTTGCGGAGAGCATTCTTATATCCTTCAACGTCCTTGAGGATCATTTCCGCGGGGTCTTCCCCTTTCGGTAGGCGCGCAATTTTGACGTCCATTCCACGCTTGAGGCCTTCTGTAGCGGTGCGAAGCGCCGCCCGTACTCCCGCGCCGTCGCCATCAAGGGCAATGAGTATGCGGGGAGAAATTTTCTTCAGGCGCTCAAGGTGCTGGGGTGTCACGGCAGTGCCTGATGCCGCCACAGTATTCTTTATCCCTGCTTGGTGTGACATCAGAAGGTCCATTTGCCCCTCCACCAGAATGGCGTAATTCTTTTCCCGGATATCGTGCTTGGCCTTATCTAATCCGTACAGGATCTCGCTTTTGTTGAAGAAAACCGTGTCGGGGCTATTCAGATATTTCGGAGGATTATGTTCTTCATCAAGCGAGCGGCCGGAGAAACCAACTATCTTTCCTGAGCTTTCGCGGATAGGGAAAATTATACGTTCACGGAAAACATCGTAAGCGTCGCGACCCGTCTCTCCTTTCTTTATGAGCCCGGCCCGCAGCATCTCTTCTTCCGAATATCCATTCGCACTTAATTTTTCCTTGAGATTCCGCCATCCGGAAGGTGCGAGACCTATCAGAAAATCACTCAGTACCTCTTCCGTAAGACCGCGCGAAGTTAGATAAGTTGATGCCTCATTATTTTGAACGAACTCCTCTCGGAAAATATCCGCTGCTGCCTGAAGCACTGAAAGAGCTCTATCCATCTCCTCTCTTTGTTTTGGTGATGTGTGGCTTAATTTCACTCCTGCCTTGTCTGCAAGGTGGGTTAGCGCTCCTCTGAAATCAAGCCCCTCCATTTCCTCCACGAACGTAAAAATATCTCCTTTGGCGCCGCATCCGAAGCAATAGTAAGTGCCCCGTGATGGCGACACCATGAAAGAAGGCGTCTTTTCGTTGTGAAAAGGGCAACAGGCTTTTAGATTGGCGCCCGCTTTCTGAAGCGCCACATATTGCCCGACAACACTTACGATGTCGAGACGTTCCTTTATCTGCTCGACTTCACGGGACATTTATTTTTGTATTTAAGCTTTCGCTCCTTCCTCGTTAGATGAATTGTAGGAATACCTGCTATCCATTTCTTTCTGAAGTGCCTTGATGCTCTCGTACTTTTTGCTGCCCGGAAAACCGGTGCCGGCAGGGATAAGGCGTCCGAGGATAACGTTTTCCTTCAGACCCGCGAGCTCATCTTCCTTGGCACGAAGAGAGTTGGAGATAAGCACGCGCGTAGTGTGCTGGAAGGAAGCTGCCGAAAGAACGCTTTTTCTAGAGAGCGAAACTTCCGCAATACCCATCAGAAGCTCTTCTGCCTTGGCTTCCTCTTTGCCTGCCTCTCTCATTTTTGCATTGGAAGTCAGTAACTCTTCAAATTCCACCGTATCATTGCGGGAGAAATCGGTGTCGCCGGTCTCAATTATCTTTCGGCGTGAGAACATCTGCTTGAGAATGATCTCCATGTGCTTGCGGGAAACCGCTTCACCCTGAAGCTCGTAGATCTTTGATATCTCGCGAATGAGATATTCCTGGGTGCGCTCCTTGCCACCATATTTGAAGAGTTCATCCAAATCAGCAGAACCGTCCGTTAGAAGGTCGCCTTTCTGAACTTTCTGCCCTACTTTTGCCATGACCACGCGATGAAGAGGCACTTCATACTCCACTTTGTCGTCCTTGTGCGATTTTTCTTCAGGAAGAAGAACAATAAAGCGTTCGGTTCCGTCTTTTCTTATTTCGGAAACCATTCCCTCTATATGCGCGATGACAGCCGGGTTCTTGGGTGTTCTGTTCTCAAACAATTCCTCAACGCGAGGCAAACCCTGGGTGATGTCGCCACCAACGGATGCAATACCTCCAGCGTGGAAGGTACGCATTGTCAGCTGTGTGCCCGGCTCACCGATAGCTTGTGCAGCAACCGTTCCTACCGCTTCACCAAGATCTATCATTTCATCGCGGCCGAGGTCTGAACCATAGCACTTCTGGCAAACTCCTCTGATGGAGATACACGACATCGGAGAGCGCACTGAAACTTCTTTGACACCTGAAGCTGAAACAGTTTCCGCGTCTGCCTTTGAAACATAGTGGTCTTTCTTGAAAAGAACGTTTCCTTTGGCATCCTTGATGTCTTCCGAAATAAATCTGCCCTTGAGTATTTTCACCAGCGAAAGTTCAATACCTGAAGCCGATTCGGTGGATATTTTAATACCCTTCTCGCTGCCACAATCCTCTTCTGTAACAACAATATCCTGCGAGACGTCGAATAAACGACGGGTAAGGTATCCGGCGCGGGCGGTGTTCAAGGCCGTGTCGGTAAGACCCTTACGAGAACCGTGCGTAGTAATGAAGTACTCAATAGGGGTCAATCCTTCCTTCATGCAGGAAATAATCGGGAATTCTATCGTCTCTCCCTGAGTGTTGGTGATAAGACCTTTCATTCCGACCATCTGGGTGATGTTTGAGATAGAACCTCGGGCGCCGGAATGTATCATGTCGTGAACAGAATCGGTATATGCAAGAGTAGCGGGCAGAAGTTTTTCCACTTCTCCTTTTGCCTGCTGCCATATTTCTGCGTGTTTTTCCAAACGCTCTTCCTCGGAGATAAGGCCCTGTTCAAATTCCTCGCGGATAACACCTGCTTTTTTGAGAGCGGCGTCAACAACAGCAGTTTTGCCAGCAGGGATCTTCACATCGTCAATGCCCCAGGTGATACCAGACTGAAGAGCGTATTTGAAGGAGAAACTTTTTATCTTGTCTAAGATGGCCGGGATCTGCCTGATGCCGTAAATGGCGATAAGGTTTTCCATCATAGACGACATTTTCTTCCTGTCTATTTCCGAGTTGACGAAAGCGTAATCCGTCGGAAGCACGGAATTGAAAAGTAGACGTCCTACTGTTGTTTCAAACAGGACTCCTCCCTGATCTTTGTATTTAAGGCTGTCCGTGCCGACCACTTTGATCTTGGCACGAAGTGAAATGTCCCCGAAATCGTACGCAGTGATGGCACTGTTCGGGCTTGAGAAGTATTTTCCTTCCCCCTTTTCTTTCGGCACTATTTTGGTCATCCAGTATGCACCGAGGACAACGTCCAATAGTTTTGCAATAACTGTCGGCTCTCCAGATCCCGGCTTCAGGATGTTCCTGTCGGATGCCATTATCTCGCGAGCTTCAAGTTGAGCTTCCTCTGAAAGAGGCACGTGAACGGCCATCTGGTCGCCGTCGAAGTCGGCGTTGAAAGCTGTACATACGAGAGGATGGACCTGAATAGCGTTGCCTTCAACAAGGACTGGCTTGAATGCCTGAATGGAAAGGCGGTGAAGAGTAGGGGCGCGGTTGAGGAAGACGTATTTGCCTTTAATAATGTCTTCAAGAATGGCCCAGACTTCGGGGATTCCTTCTTCTATAAGGCGGCCTGCCCCACGGATGTTGTAGGCAAGTTCGCGCTTCAAAAGTTCGGCAATGACGAACGGCTTGAAAAGCTCCAGGGCCATGTGCTTAGGCAGGCCACATTCGTTGAGTTTGAGTTCCGGGCCGACCACGATGACCGAGCGGCCTGAATAGTCCACACGTTTCCCCAGAAGGTTCTGGCGGAAAAGACCGCGCTTGCCTTTGAGGTTGTCCGAGAGGGATTTAAGAGGCCTTCTCTGGCTCTGGTTCACAGCTCCTGCTCCTCCCGAGTGGCGGATGGAGTTGTCTATGAGAGCGTCAACAGCTTCCTGAAGAATTCTTTTTTCGTTGCGCAAAATTACGTCCGGAGCGTGTATCTCCTTAAGTTTCTTCAGACGGTTATTTCTGTTGATGACACGGCGATAAAGATCGTTCACATCGGATGTTGCGTATCTGCCGCCATCCAAGGGAACCATAGGGCGGAGAGCTGGCGGGATTACCGGGACGCGCACCATGAACATCCATTCAGGTCGGATACCTGTAAGAAGCATTTGACGAATGAGAGATATACGCTTTATCAGACGAGCTGTTTCAGCAGCTGATGCTTTTTGCACGGAAACTTCAAGCTCGGCCAAAAGCTTTTTGAGGTCAATTGTCTTGAGCATTTCATACAACGGTTCAGAGCCGATGGATGCCTCAAAAAGGGTGGAGTATTTCATGGAAAATGCATGGTATTCCACTTCATCAAGGACTTTTCCGGACCGAATGGATTCAATATCCTTTTTAGTTTCGGTGAAAAGCTCTTTCAAATGCTCTTTGGATTTATCATCCTGAAGAGATTTCACTTTGGCCTTGAATTCAGACTCCAGGTCCTTGAGAATTCTCTCCTTTTCCACTTCATTTACCTTCGTCACGATGTAGCCGGCAAAATAAATAACCTTCTCTAGATCCCCCGCGGACACGCCGGTAACAAGCGCCAGGCGCGAAGGCATGGATTTCAGGAACCAGATGTGGCAGACAGGTGCGGCAAGCTCAATGTGGCCCATGCGCTCACGGCGCACGATAGAGCGGGTTATCTCCACTCCACACTTTTCGCAGACTATTCCCTTGTAGCGGATGCCTCTATATTTTCCACAGTAACATTCATAATCCTTGTCAGGTCCGAATATCTTTTCATCAAAAAGGCCATTCCTTTCACTTCTTTGAGTTCGGTAGTTTATGGTTTCCGGCTTTGTAACCTCTCCGAAGGACCACTCTCTTACGCGATCGGGCGATGCTAGGCGAAGCTCCAGGGCATCAAATTCGGGCATCGTGTGTTCTCTGTTTGTTTTCATTTGCATGTTAGTATTTTTTATTTTCCCGATTTTTAATCCCTGCTATTGTCTGCTTCCCTTTCCTTTCGACCGTATTTCTCCGCCGGAGCACCTTTCTTTTTAAGTACCACGTCAAGTCCAAGGCCGCGGAGGTTGTGAAGCATCACATTGAAAGATGCGGGAGTGCCCGGAGCTTTCATTCGCTCGCCTTTAACGATGGAATCGAAAGCGGCAGAGCGTCCCACGATGTCATCTGATTTAATGGTGAGCATTTCGCGCAGAGTATAAGCCGCACCGTAACCGAGGAGCGCCCACACTTCCATTTCTCCGAAACGCTGACCTCCGTTCTGAGCTCTTCCACCAAGCGGCTGCTGGGTGATAAGAGAGTACGGACCGATGGAACGCATGTGTATCTTGTCT